>JABFRV010000078.1 GCA_013140975.1 Saprospiraceae bacterium | reverse complement strand
ATCCTGGCTATTCTATGCCGAATACAATGTTAAATTGGTTTTATTTAATTTATTTCGCAACAGTGATTACATTTATTCGGTGGATGCCGATACCTTATTGGCAGGAGGAATCATAAATACAATTAAAAAAAATAAATTAATTTATGATGCTCATGAATATTTTGAATATAGTCCGGAAATTATAAATAAAAAATTAATTCAAAATATATGGAATCGCATTACACGATTCGGCGTTTCCAGAGCAAAGTATTGCATTACTGTTTGCAAGAGTTTGTCAAAAATAATGGGAAAGCAATTTGGGAAAGAATTTATAGTTATCCGGAATACTCCAACCAAATCAACACTAGCCTTCATTCCAATTGAAAACCGTAAAAAAATAATTTGGTATCAAGGAGTTCTTAACATTGGAAGAGGCCTCGAAGAAATGATACAATGCATGCCTCAGTTACCGGAATACGAATTACATCTTGCAGGTGATGGTGACATTGCTAATGAATTAAAGCAGCTAGTTCAAAATCTAAAACTGGAATCACAAGTTAAGTTCCTTGGTAAATTGTCTTACAATGATCTAATTGAAAAGAACCGCTCTTCCTGGATTGGAATAAACTTTTTATCCGACACAAGTCCAAGTTATTATTATTCTTTAGCTAACAAAACATTTGACTACATACAAGCAGGTCTGCCTTCGATTCACATGAATTTTCCAGAATATGAAGAAATCATAAATACTTATCCGGTAGGCATAGTAATTAAAACCTTAACTTCTTCAGAAATCATTCATGCTGTAAAGAACTACGAAAGTGAAATAAAATATTCAGAAGCAATTGATGCTTGTAATGCAGCTGCAAAAGAATTTTGCTGGGAAAATGAAGCTACTTCGCTGCCTTGGCGTGATCTTCTAGAAACTTAGCCAATCCGATATCTGTCAATGGATGTTTAAGCAATGACAAGATTGCATCTAAAGGACAGGTAACTACATCAGCACCCGCTTTAGCAGCATCAACAATGTGCAGACCATTTCGAATTGAAGCAGCAAGTATTTCGGTATCAAATCCTTGCATACTATATACCTCAAATATATCAGAAATCAGGTTCATTCCTGTCCAACTCATATCATCAATTCTACCTATAAATGGACTTACATAGGTTGCTCCTGCCTTAGCAGCCAAAAGCGCCTGACCTGCACTAAAGACAAGTGTGCAGTTGGTTTTAATTTCTAATTTATTAAATTCCACAAGGGCTTTTATTCCATCTTTAATCATTGGAACCTTAACCACAATGTTGTCAGATATCATTGCCAATTCCTTGCCTTCTTTAATCATTCCGGCAAAATCTGTTGAAATCACTTCTGCACTTACATCTCCTGAAACAATATCACAGATTTTCTTGTAATGTTTGTAAATATTTGACTTGCCTGTAACCCCTTCTTTAGCCATAAGGCTTGGGTTGGTAGTTACTCCATCTAGAATCCCAAGTTCTTTGGCCTCAGAGATTTGGGCCAGATTAGCAGTATCAATAAAAAATTTCATGTCAGTTGAGTTGTGAGTAGTAATAAGTGGTAAGAGCTCATCGCATCGCTCAACTTCACGCCTTTGCTGTATTTCTACCCTGGAGGATTAGAAGGAGCTGATCGTGAACCCTTACCGAGCGCAAAAATAGATTGATTCGGCAATTCTGGTCATTTTATCGGAAAAAATACTTCCATGCCTTTCCAATACCCTTTAGATTCAGGGTAAGCTTCCCATATCATACGTTCCTTTATGACAGGATGATCAATAGCCATCTTGAATGAAAATAATGCGAGGTTGTGCGACTCTTTGGGTAAATAACGGCCATATTTTATGTCCCCCATAAGAGGGCACCCTATAAATGCCATTTGAGCCCGGATCTGATGGGGTCGACCAGTTATTAATTTTATAAGGTAAAGGAATTTACCATTCTTCTCTCCTATTAGTTTATACCTTAAGATACAGTCCTTAGAGCCTTCTACGGGCTCAGAACTAACCTTTACCATATTTAATTTGGAATCTTTAACCAAGAAATGAGTAATCTCTTGTTCGAGCTTTTCTGCTTTCTTAGCACTTATTGCCAGATAATATTTATCTACTGTTCGATACTTAATCTGTTTTTGCATTCTTTCAAATGATTTGGAATTTTTTGCAAAAACCATTATTCCGCTTACAGGTCTATCGAGTCGATGAAGTAAACCAACATATGCCTTTCCGGGTTTGTTATATTTAATTCTAAGGTAATCATTAACCAATTCAACCATACTGTCCTCTCCGGTTATATCAGATTGAGAAAGTATGTTGGTTGGTTTAATAACCACCAGCAAATGATTATCTTCGTATAAAATGTCAAATATCGGCTTCATGAAGGACCATAAAGGTAAAATCAATCTCGCCATTTCACCTTGCCCAAATGATACTTTCATTTTTGGAGGCTGGATTAATAATTTAATAGAGTCAGATATCAGCATTGAAACAGTCCATTATTGCGACATACAGGAACTTAATGAACTCGCAACTAAAGGCAACTTCGATGTAATTAAGGTTAGTGCAGCGATGGCACTTAATGTATTGGATAAGTATGAAATCTTGCAAAGTGGGTCAGCAATGGGGTTAGATTGTGGCCCCTTACTGATTTCTAAGCGTAAAATACAAATCAATGAGATTTGTAAATATAAAGTAGGAATTCCTGGCAAAAACACAACTGCAAATTTTCTATTCAAATTCGCTTTTCCTGATTGCAAGAATATCATCCATTTGAATTTTACAGAAATTGAAAACGCTTTACTCAATGAAGAAATTGATCTGGGTGTAATTATTCATGAAAATCGATTCACATACTCTTCCAAAAACCTTTTATTGGTCCTGGATCTTGGCAAGCATTGGTATCAATTAACAAAGCTACCAATACCGCTAGGTGTGATTCTTGTTAGAAAGGATCTTAATAACGATATGAAATCTGCAATAAATTTAAGCATTCGAGATTCCATCAATTATGCGAATCTGAACAGAAACTCTTTAATGCCTTATATAAAAGAGCATGCTAGCGAACTTGAAGAATCTGTCATTAATCAGCACATTAAGCTTTATGTGAATGAATTTAGCCTGGATCTGGGGTCGAATGGAAATTCAGCCTTGAATTTTCTTTTTAACATCATAAAAGCATAATTAAAACAGTCTTAGATTTTTGAGTTATTTATATTAAATATTTATAATATATGTAATCATATGTATTATAATTAATTATATAATCAGACCCTAAAAAATTTCATATTAAAGTTAATAAGAAGCCAGTTTTGGCATAATTATTGCCTAGATACTGTTGAGTTTTGAGTTTTGGTTATTAAATGAAGATTTGCCCGTATAACGTATACGGGCATTCTTTTTTTAGGTCAATTCCTATAGCTTCAATACCTTCGCCTTACGTAAATCCCTTTCATGATAATAGGCGTTCCAAAAGAAATCAAACCCAGCGAAAATCGCGTTGCCCTTACTCCAGCCGGAGCTTTAGAGCTATGCAAAAGATCACATACTGTTTATGTTCAAAGTACTGCCGGCATCGGAAGTGGCTTTAGCGATCAAGACTACCAAAAAGCAGGTGCAAAAATCCTCAATACAATAGAAGAAATCTATTCAATTGCGGAAATGATCATAAAAGTAAAAGAGCCTATTGCTAGCGAATATGGTCTAATAAAGCCCGATCAACTTTTATTCACCTATTTTCATTTTGCCTCTTACGAACCATTAACTCAGGCAATGATTAAAAGTGGCGCTGTATGTTTGGCCTATGAAACCGTAGAATTACCTGACCGCAGCCTTCCTTTATTAATTCCAATGTCTGAAGTTGCTGGAAGAATGGCTGTTCAGGAAGGTGCAAAATATCTTGAAAAACCGCAAAAAGGAAAAGGTATCCTTTTAGGAGGAGTTCCTGGTGTTCCACCGGCTAAAGTTCTGGTTCTTGGAGGTGGTATCGTTGGAACACAATCAGCAAAAATGGCTGCCGGACTTGGCGCACAGGTTAGTTTGTTAGACATTAGTTTAAACAGACTTAGATATCTTGCTGATGTTATGCCTGCCAATGTAACAACAATGTTTTCTAATGAGTATAATATTAGGGAATTGGTAAAATCCCATGATTTAATTATTGGAGCTGTACTTATTCCGGGTGCTAAAGCTCCATCTCTTGTCACAAGAGATATGTTAAAAACGATGCATCAGGGAACAGTGTTAGTTGATGTCGCGATCGATCAGGGAGGATGTATTGAAACTTCCAAACCTACTACACATGAAGATCCAATTTACATAATAGATGGAGTTGTTCATTACTGTGTTGCCAATATGCCGGGTGCAGTACCTTACACTTCAACTGTAGCTTTAACAAATGCTACCTTACCGTATGCAATACAACTTGCTGATAAAGGTTGGAAAAAAGCATGTAAGGAAAATAAATCTTTAATGCTTGGACTTAATGTAGTAAACGGAAAGGTTGTTTATGAAGGAGTTGCAAATGCTTTCAATCTCAACTATAACAAGGTTGAAGAAGTTTTGTAACACATGAGTTACGATTTATTTTTAACTGAATTCGTTATTTTATTAACTCCTATTTTTAGAATAAAATTTGGATAATATTTCTCAACGATAAAATATCCGTTATTTATTTTGAAATTGATAAATCTCCTATCTTTTCTTAAAATATTAGTTAAAAATACTTGGAATTCTTCTTCGTTGTATACTAAATTGACCTCTGAAATCATTATTCATTAACTAAACCACATCTAATCTATTATGAATATTACTTTCGATGAACTTCGTAACATCAAACATCAGCTTCCTCATGGCAGCATTAAAAGAATCGCCGATGAATTGAATATGGATGAACAACACGTGAGAAATTATTTTGGAGCACATCACCTTGAACAAAGTGGTAATCATCTACAGGCCGGTCCAAACGGCGGAATTGTACACATAGAAGATGAAAGAATTTTAGAACTCGCGAAGCGTATTTTGTCAGAATCAGCTCAAAACGCGTCTTCGAATTAAGGATTTTTTAGATATTTTCTTATAACTACCTGAGGCTTGCTGAATTTATTAGCAAGCCTTTTTTTTGTTTTCATTAGCTTGGATGAAAATTATTTAGCCAGTTCTTTTTTTTCTAAAATTAATCGACAACATAATTATTTCGTTATAGGATTCTAATCCTGATGAAACTTGATTGCTTTTCAGGTACCAATTGTATAATGCATTTCTGATGCCTGGTATAAAATCAGGATATTTATCATGCTGTCTTCGAATATCGTCCAAATCTGATCGAACTTCTTTTGACAATTTATTTACCGAATGTGTATATAAAAGCGAATCAACTTCCGGGATATTATGCAAAAGATATTTTAAATAAGACAAATTCCCTGAATAGTTACATCTCAATAACTTGCTTCGTATGCATGATTCGTAAGCTATCCAATTACATTCTCCTTCATCAGTCCAGCCCATTCCATGTGCTAATTCATGAGCCATTGTAAAAGGAACTTCTATTGGGTGCAGCCCAGCATCAATCATACTTTCTCCTGCAAACGGCCAATACACACCTGCAGTAGACAACACTAATAAGCTTCCGCGAGGAAATAAAGCTTTTGAACTTACCTTTTCCAAAGATTGAAGTTGATTCTGCTTAAGAAACAAAGACACACTTTGCTCCATGTCATTTTTTAATGTATTCCAATCAAAATCCAAATCATGATTTAGTTTGGAACGTATTGAATTAACCTGAGAAATCGCATGATCAACTTCAGACTCAAATTCCAATTTGTTTATTGGCTCTTTTAATTTCAAGCGCTCGGAGATCGAAAGCCTGTTGTAATTAAATCCCCACGCAATATAAAAGTATAAAAAGTGTGCCAGAATCATAAAAGCTATATGAAAGCCCCAAATTGTTATTCGCTTACATTCTTTAACAATAAGAATTACAACGAGCACAACAAAAATTAGCCATAAATAAAGAAGCGGAATATCAATTCCTCCGAATATTTGATACCATAACTTCCTGAAAGGAATGTAGACTTTATGAAAGTAAAATTCATCAGCTTTTATAGAATTATTACCTATAGTTAAGGTAATAAATACCCAGGCTAGACAAATCAAAGTGTTTACTGCAAGAATAATACGAGTAATCCAGCCGGTGTCCCCCCATAGTATTGAAAGTAGTACTTCTTTAAGTTTGTTGAACTTTTTTATGATTACTGCTGTTTCTATAACTCAAATATATATAAAAATGGCATTCGAATTCACAGACACAAATTTTAAAGAAACTGCTCTCGCAGAAAGCGGAGTCTCAGTCGTAGATTTTTGGGCAGAATGGTGCGGCCCTTGCAGACTTGTGGCACCAATAATTGATGAATTATCATCGGAATACACCGGAAAGGCAACAATAGGCAAGCTTAATGTTGACCATAACCCGGAGGTTTCAATGCAATTTGGTGTACGCTCTATCCCTACAATTCTTTTTATTAAAAATGGACAAGTGGTAGATAAACATGTTGGCACTGCAACAAAGGCTACTTTGAAGCAAAAAATCGACTCCCTTATCTAATTAAATTAAAACAAAATTATAAGGAAATAGCCCTTAACTTTGTCAGGTTGAGGGCTAACTTTTTTTAATTAATGAGTTTTTTTGATCAATATCCAGTTCAGGCTTTTAATAACCTAGAATTACTTGCGCAACAAGTTGTTGAAGGCTTTATTATTGGACTTCACAAGTCTCCTTTTCATGGATTTAGTGTAGAGTTTGCCGAACATAGAATTTACAACACCGGAGAAAGCGTTAGAAATATAGATTGGAAGGTCTATGGTCGAACGGATAAACTCTTTTCAAAAAAATACGAAGAAGAAACGAATCTCAGATGCCAATTAGTAATTGATATTTCTTCTTCAATGTATTTTCCGGAAGAGAAATTAAAAACGGGCGCTGTTATAAATAAATTAAAATTCTCAGCACTGGGAGCTGCTTGCATTATGAATATTTTACGCAAGCAAAGAGATGCATTTGGAATGAGCTTATTCTCAGATCATATTGAATTAAGCACCAATGCTAAATCGTCGACAACTCATTATCAGTTTTTACTAAGCCAATTAGAAAAATGGATTAATCTACCGGAAATGAACCGAAAATCAAATCCGGCAAATGCTCTTCATCAAATTGCAGAAGAAATACATAAAAGATCATTGGTTATTTTCTTCAGTGATATGTTTGATAATTCCGATAACCTTGACGAAATATTCAGCGCCTTACAACATCTAAAACATCGAAAGCATGAAGTCGTTTTATTTCATGTCCTGGATAAAAATCTAGAGCTAGAATTTGAATTTGGCAACCAACCTTATCAGTTTGTTGATATGGAGACCGGAGAAAAGCTCAGATTGCAAACCCAGCAAATCAAATCCAGTTACATGGAAAAAATTTCAACGATCCAAAAAGAAATAGAGTCTCGTTGTATACAAAATCGAATACAATATCTTCAGGCGGATATTAATCAAGGATACGATTATATCCTTCAACTTTTTTTGTTAAAAAGAAAAAAAATGAACTAATTATAATGGCAAAAATTAATTTATCAAAGTATCCTACAGTAGCTCCTAAAAATTTATCGAAAGAAAAAATTAAAAAAGAGACCAAAGAACTTGTAAAGAAGATCGGCGAATTAGAAAAAATAATTTATGCCGAAAGAAAACATTCTGTATTGATAATTCTTCAAGGAATGGATGCTTCCGGAAAAGATGGCGCAGCACGAAATGTCTTTGCTAATTGCAATGCTCTATCTCTGGATTCTTATTGCTTCAGAAAGCCAACCGAAGAAGAATTCTCACATGATTTTTTATGGAGAGTTCATAAGCAGACTCCTGCCAAAGGGCACACGAAAATATTTATTCGTTCACATTACGAAGACATTTTAATACAAGCAGTACATGGCTGGATTGATGCTGACAGAGTAAGAAAAAGAATGGATGCAATAAACGCATTTGAAGAACTAATACAATTTGACAATAATACAACCATACTAAAGTTTTATTTACATATATCGCCGGAGAGACAACTGGAAAAATTGGAAGAAAGAAAAGTCAATCCGGAAAAACACTGGAAATACAATCCTCAGGATTTTGAAGAAAGAAAACTATGGGATAAGTATATGGAGCGCTATGAATATGCTTTTAATAATAGTACAATCCCTTGGCACATTATACCCTGCGACCAGAGATGGTACAGAGATTATTGCATTGCGAAAATTGTACTCGAGAGATTAAAAAGCCTTAAGCCAAAGTTTCCTCCTTTGAAAGATGAATAAGATGCGTGTTGACAAGTGGCTTTGGGCTGTGAGAATTTACAAGTCCAGAACTCAAGCCACAGAAGCCTGCAAAAAAGGAAAAATTAAAATAGGAGAAGATGCCCTAAAACCCTCTTTCTTAGTTGAAAATGGAATCACTTTATTTGTTCGCAAAGACAAATACAATTTAATTTTTAAAGTAACAAAATTGATACCGACCCGAGTATCCGCAAGTCTTGCTGCGGAATGCTACATCAATTTAACTCCGGAAGAAGAACTCAATAAATTTAAAGAATTTGATGGATCCGTATTTTACATCCCAACAAATTATGTAATTGATCACAGACCAACCAAGAAAGAACGAAGAGAGTTGGATGAGTTTATGGAGTGATTATAATCCAATCGTGTTATTTTTTAACTTATTAAATTACACACTTCGTAGGATAGTGTCTAATAAGCTAATATTTATTTACAATATGCAATTATTGACATGAGTTTCTCAATTGCGATACCATTAAATATAATATATTTGGCAAGGTTATAATTATTTATTAACGATTAATCTATTGAAAATTATTGAGCAATTTCCTGAATATGAATTATTTTTAAAACCTTGCAATTGGATAGACCAGAAACTCTCAACTTCTTCCATACCTGATGTTGCAAGTTTGCAACTTGTGTCTATGGCCTAAATGTATTTTAGTGTTGGGATTTAATCAAAAGTCATTCCATCGAGAAGTCTGCAAGCTTGTTTTTTATTATTCCCGCCCAACTGCCTCAAGTTTACAACGTCCCTAAGCGAGACAATTTGTGACGAATTAGATCCAATGAGCAAGTAGTAGCTGGTATCTGATCATAAGTTTTGCCAACTAGCAATCTGCCAGTGTGTTAATTTTCCAGCTTATTGTTTGAAGAAGTATTAGTAGAAAATTCTGTGTACTATTGACCCTTGACTCTTAACTCTTGACTCTTGAAAAAGTGGAGGTTATCGGAGTCGAACCGACGACCTCAACGCTGCCAGCGTCGCGCTCTAGCCAGCTGAGCTAAACCCCCATTTTTTAGAGTGCGCAAAGATAATTTTTTATTAGATCCGACACCCTTTTTACGCCTTAATTAAACTTCTGGATTTTTGAACTTTTTTGACGAAATCCTTGTTGTTCCTTTTTTTATTCACAATTAAAAGAAAGTAAAAATGAGTTTACAAGACAAGTACAAATCGGTTTTAAGATTAGGAGAAGATTTTGGAGTTGAAAATGGCTCCGTGATTGAGGAAGAAGGAGTTCTAAAAGTAAGAGGAACAGCTGCTGACCAATACACAAAAGATAAGCTTTGGGACAAAATCAAAGAAATAGGCGGAACCAACCCTTCGGATATTATTGCCGACATTCAGGTTGCAAATACAAGCTATTACACTAAGCATACTGTTGCAAAGGGTGAAAGCTTAAGCTTAATCGCTAAGCATTACTATAAAGACCCAATGAAATACAAAGCGATTTTTGAAGCTAACACACACATTTTAAAGAATCCAGATCTTATTCAACCTGGACAGGAACTTACAATTCCTAATGTTTAAACAAATTCAGTTAAAATATGAAGGGTTGCGCATGAGAATTCGCAACCCTTTTTTTTATTCAACATAATTAACACAATCTATTTCCGTTTATCTTATAATTGAATACAACAGATGCTCAATAGATTTATCTTAAGTTCCATTCTTCTTAGTATGTACGGCCTTTCCATTGCCCAGGAAACTCCAAAAGCAATCGTAGAAAATTATCAAAAACTCGACCAACGCGAAGCCGTCAGAGCTATCTTTATTGACAAACAAAATTATAAATGGCTCGGAACAGACAAAGGTCTTTATAGAGTAATTAGCATGGGTGATGATCCTGAATTGATTATTAAAGACAGCATAACGGCAATCACTGAAGATAAAAACGAAATACTTTGGTTTGGCAACAGAAAACAAACAATAACAACTGAAGACAAATCCCAATCGATTGTTCTAAATAATAATCTACTCCAGATAACATGCATGACATATTATAAAGGAGACATTTGGGTTGGTACTTCCAACGGTTTATTTAGAGTTTCCGATGATCAGAAAAAAATTATCGGCTCGTTCACCAAGGACAACAGCAAACTCAAATCCAACAACATAAATGTCATGCACGTTGACAATGAAAATAAATTGTGGATTGGGACAGATGAAGGCGTTGTTATCATAGATGGAAAAAGTTGGAATAGTTATGAACGGGATCATAAAATCACAGGCGTCATCTCTACTTCCGAAGGAATATGGTTGTTAGCGGATAAAAAAATGTGGTTGATCTATAAAGAAGATGGTCGCGATCGTTGGCAGGATGCTGCTGTCAAAAGAGGAATTAGCAAAGGACCTGTTCGCGCTCTTGTCGCTGACAGCAAAGGAAATGTTTTTATTGCTTCTGAAATTCTTGTCCAATTCAACCCTTATACAGATCATTCTGTAATTATTGATAAAGATTATGGCTTCGTTTCTTCCCAGACTCTATCATTAGCTTGTGATAAGAATGATGACTTATGGGTTGGAACAGCAGATCGCGGAATGTTCAGAATTGATATGTTGGATTCTGAGGTAAAAGATTTAACCGCTGTAGCATTCGCTAAAGGAGAAATTAAATGCAATGGTGCCAAAACTTCAAGCATAAGAGTAATCGTAAATGGAGGCAAAACTCCTTATTCATACAACTGGAATAAACCGGAAATGAATGGCGCTTCCAAAGACAGCTTAGGTGCCGGAGACTATACAGTAACAATAACAGATGCTGAAGCCATCGAATTCATAGCAAGTGTAACTATCAAAGAACCGGAAGCAGTCCAAATGGACTTGATTTCAAAAGAAAGGGTTAGTGATATTTCTAAAAAAGATGGAAAAGCAAGTATTAAGCTATCTGGTGGGAATCCACCTTTAAGAATTGTATGGGATAATGGAAGAACAGGACAAACTGTTAACAATTTATCCGCCGGAAAACATATTCTAAGAGTATATGATGCAAATAATTGTCAGTCCAATTTTGATGTAATTATTGATGCTCCTAAAGTTATTCCTGATCTGGAAAAAGAAAAAATTGCGGTAGGTCAGACGCTTAGAATTAATCAACTTTATTTTACTGCTGACTCAAGCGTAGTTTCTCCGGAATCCTATTCTGTATTGAATGAAATATTTGATTTTTTAGTCGCAAATAAAGGCGTCACAATTGAAATAGGTGGACATACCAACGGGATTCCTTCACATGAATATTGCGATAAACTTTCTGCATCTAGAGCAAAAAACATAGCAGAATATCTTTATACCAAAGGCATTCCATTATCACAAATCAGTTTTAAAGGATACGGAAAAAGAAACCCAATAGCCTCTAATGAAACTCAATCCGGAAGAATTAAGAATCAAAGGGTTGAAATGAAAATTGTTGAAATCAAGGAAAATTAGTATCCAAACTCTTGATATTCACCCTATTAAAATTTAATATTTTGGATATCTTTGCAGCTTCAATCAGCCATAGAGAGACTACTCTCTTGATAATATGCAAAGACTCAACCATATTTCTTGCCCATTTTGTAATTCCGTAGATATTCATCCGGCTTTTGAATTGCTGGACAATAAAATCACGAAAGAGAAATTCACAATTTCCGATTGCAATAACTGTAAATTGCGATTTACACAAAATCCGCCTGCGGAAAGTTCGATAGGCCCTTACTATGACAGCCCAAAGTACATTTCACATTCTGATAACACGACAGGATTAATCAACAATCTTTACCATTGGGTACGAAGATTCATGTTGAACAGAAAGTTATCTTTAATAAAGTCCATCACATCCGAAAAAAGCATACTTGATATTGGAAGTGGAACCGGTTATTTTTTACAAACGATGAAAGCCGCAGGATTTGAAACGACTGGAATTGAAGTAAATGAAAAAGCCAGAGAGTTTTCCAGGCAACAATTTGGCTTGCAAGTTTATTCGCCGGAATACTTAATTGAAAATAAAATTGGAAAAAAATTTGATGTGGCAACTTTATGGCATGTATTAGAACACATTTATGATCCTAAAAAATACCTTCATTACATAAAAGATCAACTTAAGAATAATGGACATCTTGTTATTGCTGTCCCAAATTACGAGTCAACAGATGCAAGCCATTACAAAGAATACTGGGCTGGCTATGATGCACCAAGGCATCTATGGCATTTTAGTCCTGAAACAATAAGTAATCTTTTACAAGAGAATGGATTTACTTTAAAGAATTCTGTCAGACTGCCGTTTGATTCATTTTATGTTTCAATGCTTAGTGAAAATTATAAGAATTCTTTTCTAGCGAATGTTAAAGGAGCTGGCTTAGGATTGTACTCTTGGATTATTAGTCTTTTTAACATTGGCAAAACGAGTTCACTGATTTACATTTTTCAAAAAAATATTGAATGATTCAGACTGCGGAAAGAGCTTCTTCCAGAGATCAGGTAGATAATTATGTTTATCAAAGATGCTTATTTGCATACCACGAAGTTAAAGCAAGAATTTCGGGCAATGTCCTTGAAATTGGAACAGGTAGCGGCCTCGGTATCGAAATACTATCAAAGCATTGCGATAAATTACTAACAATAGATAAATACAGTTGCGAGCTTGACTTTTCTACGTACAACAATGTTGAATTCAAACAAATGGAAATTCCTCCGCTAACAGGAATAGCTGATAACACTTATGATTTTGTGATAAGCTTTCAAGTCATCGAACACATTGAAGATGATCATTCATACTGCAAAGAAATACATAGGGTATTAAAACCAGGTGGCAAGTTCATCGCAACTACTCCAAACAAAATTCAATCATTAACCCGGAACCCATGGCATGTTAGAGAATATACGGGTGATGAGTTACAAGCATTGTTACGTAAAGAAGGTTTTATTTCAGTTGAGAAATTAGGCACATTTGGCAGTAAAAAAGTCAATCAATATATAGATAAAAATAAAGAATCTGTTAAAAAAATAACGCGATGGGATATTTTCAATCTTCAATATCGCCTACCCCGTCGCTTATTGCAAATCCCTTACGATCTGATGAATCGTATAAATAGAAAAAACATTGCCGTGGAAAATAGCGAACTAACATCTTCTATTACTGTTGATGATTTTTATGTCAGCAACCAAAATAACGATAGCCTGGATCTGTTCTTCATAGCAACAAAATAATTTTTATTACGTCAAGTGAAAAACAAATTACACACACTCACTCGCACACACATAATTTTTAATTCGTAATTTTTAATCCTTAATTGAATCGTGGATTTTAATCATAAAGAGGTAGAAAAAAAATGGAGAGATTATTGGTTTGAACATGAAACGAATCATGTGCCAAATGATATCAGTAAGCCCAAATTTTATGTATTGGATATGTTTCCATATCCTTCAGGGGCCGGGCTGCATGTAGGACATCCACTCGGATATATCGCATCTGATATTATAGCAAGACACAAGAGGATGCAAGGATATAATGTATTACATCCCATGGGATTCGATGCATTTGGATTGCCGGCTGAACAATATGCAATTCAGACAGGAGTGCATCCGGAAGTTTCAACACAAAATAATATGGCTCGTTATAGAGAGCAATTAAATCTAATTGGTCTAAATTATGATTGGTCAAGAGAAGTTATCACTTGTGATCCACAGTATTACAAATGGACACAGTGGATATTTCTAAAATTATTTTCACACTATTATAACACAACAGAAAACAAAGCTAAGCCTATTGAAGAACTTATTCAACACTTTAAAAAAGCAGGAACAGAAGCCTGCTATGCTTTTTCTGATAGCGATATAGCATTTACTTCTCAGGAGTGGAAAAATAAATCTGCAAAAGAAAAAGATGAAACACTCATGAATTACAGATTAGCCTATAGAAAACAAGGCTTTGTAAATTGGTGTGAAGCTCTGGGAACTGTGCTTGCTAATGATGAAATAAAGGATGGAGTTTCAGAAAGAGGCGGACATCCCGTGGAGAAAAAAGCAATGATGCAATGGGCATTAAGAATAACATCATATGCTGATCGCTTGCTATCAGATCTTGATCAATTAGCATGGTCTGATTCTATGAAGAATATGCAGCGCAACTGGATTGGCAAATCATCCGGAGCACAAATGTTTTTTGACATAGAAGGATCTGAAAAAAAGTTAGAAATATTTACAACTAGACCTGATACAATATTTGGAGTTAGTTTTATGGTTATTGCACCGGAACATGAATTCGTTAAGGAACTCACAACTCCTGAACAAAAAATTCTTGTCGCTGAATATGTAGAGTATACCAGTTCAAGATCTGATCTTGACAGAATTTCTGAAAAAAAATCTATCACCGGATGCTTTACAGGATCATATTGCATACATCCTTTTAATGGTAACAAAATTCCAATTTGGATTTCCGAGTATGTTCTCATAGATTACGGAACAGGAGCAATTATGGCTGTTCCGGGGCATGATACACGCGATAGAGATTTCGCTAAGAAATTTAATCTTTCAATTACACAGGTAGTCCAGCAAGACGAAGAATCAGAAATTGAATCTAAGTCCGGAGTCATAATCAATTCGGACTTTTTAAATGGCTTACCAGTACATGAAGCCATTGAAAAATCAATTCATGAAATCAAAACTAAAAGTATTGGATTTAGAAAAAATCAATTTCGTTTACGAGATGCCAATTTTAGCAGACAAAGGTATTGGGGCGAGCCATTTCCGGTTTATTACGACCAGGAAGGCACTTGTCATCCAATGAAAGAGGATCAAATGCCTTTAATTCTTCCCCATCTTGAAAAAATCACTGTCGGGACAGAAGGCAAATCGCCTTTGGTTCATGCCAAGGAATGGGCTAATCCTTCTTCAGGTACAACCAGAGAATTGGACACAATGCCCGGATATGCAGGATCAAGTTGGTATTTTTTAAGATACATGAACCCAGATAATCATCTGGAACTTGCTTCTAAGGAATCACTACATTATTGGCAAGATGTTGACCTTTATATTGGAGGCACGGAACATGCAGTTGGACATCTGATGTATGCACGATTCTGGCATAAATTCTTATATGATCTTGGAATAACAACTACAGTTGAACCATTTAAGAAACTTGTAAATCAAGGAATGATTCAAGGAATTATTGAAAATATTATTTTGATCAAAGATTCCTCTCCATCTACTTTTATTTCGGCATCATTGGCAAATGATTATCCTGAAGACAAGATTGCACATATTCCACTTTTCACCGGATCAGTGAAAAATTATAATACAGCGGATTCACACTTAGACAAGGAAGGAATACATTACTTTATTAACAGCAAACCAGATTTTGTTAATTCAATATTTAAAAGTGAATCAGGCGAATATACAATCAACAATATGCCTGAAGGCTTTACCATTAAAACAAAATCCGAGGTTGGTAAGATGTCAAAGCGATATCACAATGTTGTAAATCCGGATGATGTCATAAACGAATATGGAGCTGATGTATTCAGAATGTATGAAATGTTTCTTGGACCTTTGGAAGATTCCAAACCCTGGGATACCAAAGGCATAACAGGAGTAAGTGGTTTTATTAAAAAATATTATCGAATGTTCTTTGGCGAAAACCAAACTATTATCGCAGATGAATCATCACCAACAAAAGAAGAATTAAAAATTCTACATACTTGCATAAAAAAAGTTAATTCAGATATTGAAAATCTTTCCTTCAATACTTCGGTCAGTAGTTTTATGATCTGTGTAAACGAATTACGAAGATTAAATTGCAAAAGCAAAGAAGTATTATCAATATTAAACAGGTTACTTGCCCCTTTTGCTCCATTTATCACAGAAGAAATCAATGAGAAATTGGGAAATAAAGAATCTGTTCATCATCAAGCCTACCCTACACATTCAGAAGAATATTTAATTTCTGATGAAGTTACATATCCTGTTAGTATAAATGGCAAGAAACGACACGAATGGACAGTATCTAAATCTAAGCCACAATCAGAATTGGAATCCGAAGTACTTCAATTAACTGAGATTCAAAAATGGCTTGAAGGTGTAACTATTAAAAAGATTATAGTTGTACAGGGTAGAATGATTAATATAGTGTTGACTTAACACTATGGGTTGACGAGTTTCAGTTAAAAAATAAAATTAATAGTTGTAATTCGTATCTCGCGATTCGTATTCGTAATTCGTAATTCGTAATTAATTATATCACTCCTGCCGCGCTTAGATAACGTTCTGCATCTAATGCAGCCATACATCCCGAGCCAGCTGCAGTTACTGCTTGACGATATATTCTATCCTGAACATCACCTGATGCAAATACCCCTGCCCTGTTTGTTTTTGTAGTTCCAGGCTGTGTTATTAGATAACCCTGCTCATCCATATCTAACCATCCTTTGAATGGATCTGAATTTGGCTTATGACCAATTGCTACAAAGAATGCACTAACCGGAATTTCAGAAACTTCATTTGTTTTGTTATTTTTTACCCGAACTGCAGTAACCTCATTTTCTCCTAAAATTTCTTCTGTATCAGTATTCCAATGAATTTGAATAGCCGGATTATTTTTAACTCTTTCTTGCATTATTTTAGAAGCACGCATAGAATCTTTGCGAATTAACATGTGCACTTTAGGACAAAGTTTTGCGAGGTAACTAGCTTCTTCTGCTGCAGTATCTCCTGCTCCGACAATAGCAACTTCTTTTCCTTTAAAGAAAAAACCATCGCAAACTGCACAGGCTGAAACTCCTTTATTCATTAATCTTTGTTCCGATGGAATTCCCAACCATTTTGCAGATGCACCAGTACTTATTATAACAGCATGGGTATGTAAAATTTCACCGGACTCAGTCCACAATTTATGTACAGGCCCTGTAAAATCAACTCCAGTTATTCTTTCATATTTAACAACTGTTTTAAATCTTTCTGCTTGCTTCAGGAAATCATCCATCATTTGAGGGCCCTGAACTCCATTGGGGTAACCTGGATAGTTCTCTACCTCTGTTGTTATCATAAGTTGCCCGCCGGGCTCTGCTCCGGTGAATAAAACAGGGTGCATATTGGCTCTGGCAGCATAGATTGCTGCTGTATATCCAGCCGGTCCCGAACCAATAATTATACAATGATGAATAGTCATAACTTAATATTAATAAATTAAGTAATTATAAAGGTTTAAAGTGTTGTTTTGTTCACGATTTCTTCAAGCGCGTTTTCGGCATTAACAATGAATTTTGCTCTATGGTAAAAACTTTTGCGAAGCTCATACAATTTGGCTACCTCAGAAAGTGAGCGCTCCTGAATTAAAGGTCTTGTATTATCTGTATATCTTTTTAATAATTCTTCAGGCTCTATATGCAAATAAATACTATTAAAACAATTTATAAAAGACATATTATCCATATACACAGGCGTTCCTCCACCCGTAGCTATAATTAGACATGACTCAGAAAGGAGTTGGAGCAATATTTTTCTTTCAACAACTCGAAATTGTTCTTCTGATTTCTTGTTCCAAAATTCGGTAATTGACATCTGAAATTCATCCTCAAAGACTTTGTCAGTATCAACAAAACTCATATTTAAGCGTTTAGATAAATTAAGTCCCGTAGTGGTCTTGCCACAACCTGGCATCCCTAAAAGAATTATATGTTGACCTTTAATCAGTTTCATGAGTTATTATAATAAAAGCACCTATACCATAAAAGTATTTTATTTTGGCCTTGCTTTTCTCTTTTTATGGTCATGTAAAAATAACAATTCCGCAGACCAGTCCAAACCCAAAAGCACGAATCCATATGTGGACGCAATTCAGAACTCTTCGACAGCTGATAACCCAAATGACTCTAGCCATGTCGCAAAAATTCATCTATTAGAAAATGATTTTAATTTTGGCACAATTAAAAAAACAGACACTTTTAGACATAACTTTAAATTTGTAAACACTGGAAATGCCCGATTATTAATTTCGACAGTAAATGGCACCTGTGGTTGTACAACAGCTGAATTTCCCAAGGGCTTTATCTTACCTCAGGATACCGGAATCATTAAAGTAACTTTCATTCCAGATAACAAATTAGGAGACCAGGACAAACCCATCACAATTACCGCTAATACTAAACCCAACACAACAATAATTCAATTTAAAGGCAAAGTTCTGCCAAAATAATCGATCAAATAAACGGGATCTCTTACATTTGCGTATAAATCTGCTATATGCTTAATCTTTTACCTTTACTTGCCATATTCTTTATCATGTATATTTTTATGCTTAGACCTCAGATGAAGAAACAAAAAGAGCAAACTTCTTTCCTAGGCGCTGTCAAAAAAGGAGATCAGGTCGCTACAGGATCAGGCTTAATAGGTCGGGTAAATAAATTAGAAGACGATATTGTAGAACTACAGCTTGATAGCAAAACCTTTATCAAGGTCTTAAAAAATGCCATCTCTAAAGAAGCAACAGATTCCTTAAAAAACAGGAATATTCTTGAATAGGATTTCCAACTTTTAATCTTCCGAATTATTTATTTCAGGCTATAATTAAACAGTAGTGAGAATTTAGCCCAGAATTATCACGTTCAAGAAACTTAATAGATTAAGACATAAGAACAATATCTGTCATTCCTTCTTATAGGAATGAAAATTGATTCAGTTCTAATGAATCATACACTTTCAGCCATTATTCAAAAAAGACTATCATGAATACTAGGAAAATATGAAACAACAATCTTATGAAATGAAATTAAGTCTTGCCCATAATCAACCAACTTTTGCAACAAACAATTACAAGAAAAATTGACTCAATAAAATTATAAGAAAATAAAGGTATTAATACTTTATTATAGAAAATTCCAATAAATAGCTAAATCTGAAAGAATTGATTCTTAACTTTTCACAAAAGACTTACTCCAAATCAGATCTCCTGCCTTATTTTTAATAGAAATAATATAGATAGATGGAGGCATTACAGGTAAATTTATCGTTGTAGAGCTTCCTACACTAACGTTGAGTTCCTTCCCTACTATTAAAGTCCCATGAACAGAATTTATCTCCAAAAAAATATCATTGCTTAAAGAGCTCTTATTCTTTACCTCAAGTTTGCTTTGATTAAAATTAGCAATAACATCAAAATCATTTATCAACTTGTCGAAATCTGAAGTACCAACATTCTCTGCCTTATAAGAGATACGAGTTGGATTTCCCAAAGTATCAACTTCAACATTTGCAATATGACCTTTAGACTCATTGCTTACAAAGAAATATTCTGTACTTCTTCCTGAATTTAAAAATCCTCCAAAGAAACCGCCGGCAAGAGTTGTTATATCTAACCATCCTATAAATGGCACTTTTGCTTCTATGCTAACTGCGTTATTAGTAACCCTTTTTTCACGTAAAACATTATATTTATTTACTGGCAATTGCACTGTACCCCATCCATCAACTTCAACATTTACATCTTGTCTTATCTTAATACGAATTGAATCAACCATAAAACCCATAGTAAGTGAATCAGGAATAAATCTTCCAGAAATCTGAAATGCCTGATTAACAGTATAATCATACTTATCGGTATAATCTAAAGGTGTACGTAAAATTATCGCAGGCTTATCGTATATAGTAGCGCCGCCAAAAAGTGGATTACTATTCGCAAATGTTCCAAGTAATTCAAGGTTCTTGTTTGTAACCCTAAAGAATAAATTAATTCCAGGATTCATCGAAACAAGATTGGCAGTTGGAAAATCAGATGCACCACTAACTCCGACTACACTTTTATATGACTCTGAATTACTTCTATGATTTGTCACCTTGGAAAAATCCCAATTTTGATTAACTCCTGAAGCTCCTAAAGTTATCCCCGAAGCAAGTGTATCATTATTATAAACATAGTTATCCCCGACTGAAGGTAAAATCCCGCTTCCTACAGTAATCTGTGATTTCGATTGACAAAAAATCAAAGATCCAAAAATAAAAATTGCAATTTTTTTCATCTTTTAATAATTAAATTAAAGTCTGTAATTCCACAAAGTTACAATATTCTCCATTCATTTTAATTAAATCTTCATGCTTTCCTCTTTCAACAATTTCACCTTCTTTTAAGACAATTATTTGATCAGCATTTTTAATAGTTGAAAGCCTGTGTGCAATAACAATAGCAGTCCTATTCTTTAGAATATTCTCCATTGCCGCTTGAATGATTGTTTCTGATGCACTATCAAGTGCAGAAGTAGCTTCATCTAGTATGAGTATCTGAGGATTCCTTAGCAGAGCCCTAGCAAGAGTTAATCGTTGCCTTTGACCTCCACTTAACTTCGATCCCCGGTCGCCAATATTTGACTCTAGAGACCTTCCTTCCTGATTTACAAATTCAGAAGAGTAACTAAGATCGAGCACTTTCCACAATTCATCCTGTGGGTAATTCTTGTCGCTGAACTCTATATTCTTTCGTATCGAATCATTGAATAAAATTGGCTCTTGGGTAACCATACCCATTAACTTTCGGATATCCTTAATCTGAATATTTTTTAAATTATGTTTATCAAGATAAATAGCTCCTGAGCTTACATCATGAAATCTCGCGAGCAAATCAACTAGAGTAGATTTACCAGAACCTGAGGCCCCTACAATAGCTACTGTTTCACCTTTCGCGATACGCAAGTTGATATTCTTTAGTACTGAATCAGATTGATTCGGATAAGAAAATGAAACATTCTCAAATCGAATCTCTTCTTCAAAACTATCCATTTGTTCTGCTCGTTCTTGATCTGTAATCTCAATTGGAACTTTTAATACGTGATCAATTCTTTCCAATGCAGCCATCCCTTTATGGATATTAAAATATGCAGCAGATAATGCTTTAGAAGGTTCTATGACATTAAAAAAAGCATAGAGAAATGCCAGAAAAGTTGAAGCATCAATTTGTTGTGAAAAAACAAGTTTCGCACCAAACCATAACAAGATACACACAATAACAATTCCTAAAAATTCGGAAAGCGGCGATGCCAATTCTCTTCTTCTGTTGATTGAAACAAGCTCATCTTTGTACTTATTCAGAATCCGACTGAATCTGGATTTAACATAGTTTTCGGAACCGAAAACTTTGATTACTCTCAATCCACCAAGACTTTCTTCCATCAGAGCGATTAAATCCCCAAATTCACGTTGCGCATTCATAGACTTTTTACGAAGTGTCCTTGAAATACCTCCAATTATAAGAGATGTTATTAACAACAATAACATTACAAATAAGGTCAATTCAATACTGGTGTACAGCATAAAAATTAAGCTCCCTAAAATGATCAATGGATCCTTTACCAGTGACTCCATCGAATTTAATAAAGTAAACTCTAATTCAGCAACATCAGCTGTCATCCTTGCAATAAGATCTCCTTTCTTTTCCTCTGAAAAAAATGAAAGCGGAAGGTCCATCATTTTAGAGAACAACTTTTGTCTTGTGTTTCGAATTAAGTTCGCCCTGACAGGAGTAATAAAATATACCGCTAAATACTTGAATAAATTCTTTAATAAAAAAATTGCACCGATGGCAATACAAATAATCAAGACTCCATCTGCCCTATCATGAAGATTCAACCATTCTGCAAATTTGAATTTTCCATATTGGAAGTATTCGCCCAATGATTCTGTTTTTTCCGGAGGCAAGACTTTTACTTCTCCATTTCTAAACAGCATTTCAAACAAAGGAATGATTGCAGGAATTGATGCAACTGTAAATATTGCTGTAAGCACATAGCAAACAAAATGCAAAATAACCAGACCCTTGTATTGTCTGATTTGTAAAAGAAATTTAAAAAATTGCTTCAATGTATATCCTATTTACCCAATAGGACCTAATCCTTAATATTAGGATCTAACTTAAACGTATTAAGAAATCCAGTATGGAAGTTTCCTTCTCGAAAATCTTTGTTCTTCATAAGTTGCTTATGAAATGGCAAAGTTGTTTTTATACCTTCAACAATAAACTCATCAATAGCTCTTTCCAGCTTTGTAATACACTCTTCTCTTGTCTGTGCTTTACAAATTAATTTCGCAATCATAGAATCATAGTATGGAGGAACTGTATAACCAGCATAAACATGTGTATCTACACGCACACCATGCCCTTTGCTTGTATGTAACGAAGTAATTTTTCCGGGACTGGGTCTGAAATCGGCAAACACATCTTCTGCGTTAATTCTGATCTCTATAGCATGCATCTTCGGATAATAATTTTTTCCGGATATTGGAATCCCTGCTGCAACTTTAATCTGTTCTTTTATTAGATCATGATCTATTACTTCTTCAGTTACCGGATGCTCAACTTGAATTCTTGTATTCATTTCCATAAAATAGAAATTGCGATATTTATCTACAAGAAATTCTATTGTTCCTACACCTTCATAATTAATTGATTTTCCTGCTTTAATCGCAGCATCTCCCATTTTTTCCCTTAATTCCGGAGTCATAAATGGCGAAGGACTTTCTTCAACAAGTTTCTGATGTCTTCTTTGTATTGAACAATCTCTTTCTGACAGATGCACCACTTTTCCAAACTGATCACCAACAATCTGGAATTCAATATGTCGTGGCTCCTCAATGTATTTTTCCATGTACATACCATCATTCCCAAAAGCTGCCTTTGCTTCCGTTCGAGCATTATTCCAATTGGTTTCTATATCCTCGTCTTTCCAAACGATCCGCATTCCTTTCCCACCGCCTCCTGCTGTCGCTTTAAGAATCACTGGATATCCAATTTTTATCGCAAGTTCTTTAGCTTCATTAAAATCTTTTATTAAACCATCTGATCCAGGAACAACAGGAACTCCATTTGCAATCATGGTTTCTTTGGCAGTTATTTTATCACCCATCTTTCTGATCTGCTCAGGAGTAGGTCCAATAAATTTCACTTTATAGCTGGTACATATTTCTGCAAATTCTGCATTTTCTGCCAAAAATCCGTATCCAGGATGAACAGCATCTGCGTTGGTAATTTCAACAGCAGCCATAATCTTTGGAATACTTAAATACGATTGCGATGAAGGTGGAGGACCGATACAGACAGCCTCATCAGCAAATCTAACATGCAAACTTTCTCTGTCAGCAGTAGAATAGATTGCCACTGTCTTTATTCCCATTTCTTTGCAAGTCCTGATAATGCGTAATGCAATTTCACCACGATTGGCAATTAGAATTTTATTAAACATAAAGAAGTGTTGCTATTGAATTATGGTTCAAGAAGAAACAATACCTGATCAAATTCTACAGGCGCAGAATCTTCCACCAATATTTTTACAATGGTGCCTTTAGATTCGCTTTCTATCTCATTGAAAAGCTTCATAGCTTCTATGATACAAACCGTTGTGCCTTGATCAATCTTATCTCCTACTTTTACAAATGCTGGTTTATCAGGGCCGGCTGATCTATAAAATGTACCGACCATTGGTGATTTAACTTCAATATATGCTTTTTCAGATACTGCCTTGCTTTCCGCAGGTTGAGCTGAACTTGCAGGCGCTGCAGAACTAATGACATTTGAAGATTGAGTCATCGGAATAACGGAAGGCATTTGCACCTGCGCAATAGGTTGTTGCACAACAGGATATCCGAATTTATTGGTCTTTATTGTTAATTCGAAATCTTTGTCTTTTACTCTAAAAAAACTTAGATCTGACTTTCCGACCATTCTTATGAGTTCTTGTATTTCTTTAAAGTTCATATTATGGTTTTATTTAACTCGCTCAATATACTCACGGGTTCTCGTATCAACACGAATCATATCTCCCTGAGCTACAAACAAAGGTACTTTAATTTCTGCTCCTGTACTAATAGTTGCAGGCTTCATGACATTGGTAGCAGTATTTCCTCTCGCTCCATCTTCAGTATATACAACTTCAGTCACTAAGTGGGCAGGTAATTCTGCCATAAGTGCCTGATTCTTAACTGAATGATATAAAACCTCTATTTCCATTCCCTCTTGAAGAAAGTCAGAATTATCAATTAGCTTTTCAGGAAGCGCTTCTTGTTCAAAGTTCTCTGTATTCATAAAGTTAAATCCCATATCATCCTTGTATAAATACTGGACTTTTCTTCTTTCAACTCTAACTTCGCTGATTGTGTGGCCTGCCGGGAATGTATTTTCTATAATTTTTCCAGAAGTTAAGGATTTCAATTTCGTTCTCACAAAAGCATTTCCTTTTCCAGGTTTAACATGTTGAAAATCAATTACTGCATAAATATCTGAGTTATAATCCATGCACATTCCATTTCTAATATCTGATGTAGTTGCCATAAAAAAATTTCAAAAATTTGATAAAATCGCGCAAATATAAACATGCATTGGCATGTAGATCTGCACTATTAATATATTGAAAATTTAATTAATATATAATTACCTAGGAATTACCAGACTAAATTCAGTGCGTCTATTTAAAAACCTTCCGGTATCGGTTTTATTATCTGAAATTGGTTGGCTTGAACCATATCCAACATAAGTTAATCTACCTGGAGGCAAGCCTCTTGAAATTAAGTAGTCCATACATACTTTAGCTCTTCTTTCGGAAAGTTCGCGGTTCTTAGCCTCATTTCCTGTATTATCAGTATGTCCTGCAATTATCAGATTATAGGACGGATATCGAAGTAGAATATCACCAATCTTATCAAGAGTTACAAATGACTCCGGTCTCAAAGTAGAACGACTAAGATCAAATTGAACAGCTCTCATTGCATAATCAAGAACTTCCAGATCTCTTCTTTCGATCTCTGGGCAACCAGCATTAGTTGAAGGTCCAAATGCCTTAGGACACTTATCAATCTTATCATGAACCCCATCACCATCTGAATCCGGACAACCATTAAATCTTTCAACACCAGCTGCAAATGGACATTCATCTATATCATCAGTGAAACCATCACCATCACTGTCTTTTTTTACTTCTCTTACTTCGGGACAACCTCCATTTGATTTAATACCTGCAACACTAGGACAACGGTCATCTTTATCAGCTACACCATCCCCATCTGAATCAGGACAGCCAGATGTTGAGAATAATCCTGCCTTATCAGGACATAGATCCTTATCATCAGTAACTCCATCATTGTCAGTATCTCTTGATTCAGGTTTTATTTCTTTTTCAGGACAACCTTTATTTTTGGAAGTTCCTTTTACATCAGGGCAATTATCTTCCTTATCATTAATTCCATCACCATCAGTATCTAGGTCTTTTGGATCGGGACAGCCTCCTTTGGATTTAACACCTGCAATATCAGGACATCTGTCTTCCTTGTCAGCTATGCCATCATTATCTCTATCCGGACAACCAATTGCATTTTTAGATCCGGAAATTTCAGGGCAATAGTCATTTTTATCAAGAACTCCGTCTCCATCAGTATCTAAATCTTTAGGATCCGGACAACCTTTATTCGCTTTTGTCCCTTTGATGTTTGGACATTCATCATCTGGATCAGAAATACCATCTTCATCTGCGTCAGGACAACCATTAAGTTTCTTATTTCCTGCCGTTTCCGGGCATCGATCATCCTTATCTGCGACACCATCTTTATCAGTATCAGGACAACCACTAAAATCTTTTAGGCCAGCCTGCGAAGGACACAGATCGAGACGATCTGCAATCCCGTCACCATCAGAATCAAGAATGGTTTCAGTTTCTATTACTTTTTCCGGAATTACCTGTGTCTTTGTATTTCCTAGCATATACAAAATGCCAATAGAATGTTGTAAGTGTGATTTTCCGTTTATTAACGGAAGTCTGTAATCACTTTGCCATTGTAATTTTACCTGCGGATGAAGGTTTGCGTGCACTCCTAATCCCAATGGGACTTGAACATAGAAGTCTCTCAATTTAGGAATTCCGGCATTCACTCCTCCAATTAGATATGGGTTCACCCAGTACTCTTTTTTTAGCAAATTATATTGTGCCTGAGCACCTAATGTCACCACCGGATCAATTGAATAATCCGTTAAACTATCTGTCAAAGTTGCAATACCAATTGGCAGTATCAGCGAAAAATTATTCTTTAACTTTTTTACAAAAAAAATCTCCATACCATTGCTATACTCCCTAAAGGCATCAAACGATTTTTCATGAAGTGAATTAAAATCTAAAAATGTTTTTCTAACACCGATACCTTTGTTCAAGGTTAACTCCTGAGAACTTAAAGAAGTTAAAAATAATAAACTTAAAAAAATGGAGAAGTAAATCTGTTTCATAAAGCTCATTGATTAGTCAAAGGTACAGAAAGATTTGACTATGAATAATATATATTCATAGATTATTTAATATATCCAAAACCTTGCCAATTGAAGCCTCCTATAACTGACGCAACTCAGACCTGGATTTATATTTCGACAATATTAAAAGTAAGAATCAAGCCACTTTTCCATTTCAATTTATAGATATTAATAGGGAAGAAGAAAGGGGGCATTACAAGACTTTACCGCCCAAAAACCGGGAGAATCTACGATTTTACGGAATGCCTGATGCTGATGAGCTTGTCAGAGCCAGTTACAATATGGATTTGAATGGCATTAAATCGGCTGAAGCTATAAGCTTTTCCCGGCCTTAAGCGGGTAGCTCTTTTCCAGTTACTTATAGCTTTTTTCGTTTGGTGATCCCGTCAGGATTCGAACCTGAGACCCTCTGCTTAGAAGGCAGATGCTCTATCCAGCTGAGCTACGAGACCAAATTGTTTTTCAAATAGAGGCGCAAATATACGATTCAGTCA
>JABFRV010000146.1 GCA_013140975.1 Saprospiraceae bacterium | reverse complement strand
GAGTTTTAGGAACGTTTTTAGTTAATTGAATAGATTCAACTATCCAATTTTTTATATAATTTGAATGTTCGGGAAGCAGATACGATAATTTCGGAAATTCAAATCCAAGAACATAATCAGAATGAATAACCGTACCTGAAAAAACGGAATCAGTTGGCAAACCAGAAGGCAGATCTACAGAGATTTTTATATTGCTTCTTGAGTTAATCCAGTCGAATAATTTTTTCCAATTTTCATCAATCGGACGGTTTGCTCCCGTTCCAAGAATAGCATCTATAATTATATCATCTTGATTGATTTCTGGCAAGAAATAATTATCAATCGAAAGTGGATATAAAGTGATTGAAGGATAATCATTAAGTTTTTCAAGATTTGTTGCATTATCAGGTGTAGATGTTGGGCCGATGGGTATCAGATAAACATTTATTGTATATCCGGATATATTTAATAATCTAGCAATGACTAATCCATCACCTCCATTATTTCCATTTCCGCAAAATATATGAAGTGCTTTGCTTTTGTTTTTGAACTGTTGGCTGAACCATAGAGAGAAGACCTGTCCTGCACGCTCCATCAATTGCAGTGAAGTAATCTCTTGTTCTTTACAAGTAAGTTGCTCGATTTCTTTTATCTGACTGGCTGTATAAATTGGAAGCATAAAATATTATGCTTCATTCATAAATGGATAACGAAAATCCTGGGGCGGATCAAAGTTTTCTTTGACTGTTCTTGGTGAGACCCATCTTATAAGATTTAAAACAGAACCTGCTTTATCATTTGTGCCTGAAGCGCGAGCTCCGCCAAACGGTTGTTGATCTACTACAGCACCAGTTGGCTTGTCGTTTATATAAAAATTACCTGCGGAATGTTTCAATATTTTACTTGAATGAATAATGACATCACGATCATGAGCAAAGATTGCACCCGTAAGAGCGTAATCACTCGTAGAATCTACAATATTTAAGATATTGTCATAATCAGCATCTTCGAATACATATAGAGTTAAAACAGGGCCAAATAATTCTTCACACATTGTGATGTATTTTGGATTGGTCGTTAGAATAACTGTTGGTTCAATATAATAACCTATGCTTTTATCATATTTCCCACCCATAATAACTTTCGCATCTGATGAATTTTTAGCCTGATCAATAAATGAAGTTAATTTGTCAAATGACTTTTCATCGATCACGGCATTCATGAAATTGGTAAAGTCTTCAGGGTTTCCCATTTTCATAGAAGCTAGATCTTCCCTCATATACTTTTCGACATCATTCCATATTTTTTTGCTTATATAGGCACGGGAGGCAGCACTGCATTTTTGTCCCTGAAATTCAAATGCTGCTCTTGATAAAGCAACTGCAACTGCTTTTGGATTCGCAGATTCGTGTGCGACAAGAAAATCTTTTCCGCCTGTTTCGCCAACCAGTCGGGGAAAGGATTTGTACTTCGCTAAATTATTGCCAATCGTTGCCCAGATATTTCTAAATACACCGGTTGATCCTGTAAAATGTATTCCGGCAAAATCTCTATGATTAAAAATTACTTCTCCGGCAGTTGATCCACTAACGAAAACAAGATTGATTATACCTGGTGGTAATCCGGCTTCCATTAATATTTCCATAATTAATGAAGCAGAATAAATTTGCGTTTCTGAAGGTTTCCACACGACCGTGTTCCCCATCAAAGCCGGGGCGCAAGGGAGATTACCTGCAATGGATGTAAAATTAAAAGGTGTCAAAGCAAAAATAAATCCTTCTAATGGTCTGTATTCCAATTTATTCCAAATTAATGGAGCGGAATTGGGTTGTATGTTATAAATCTGTTCTGCATATTGAACATTAAATCGCAAGAAATCGCAATACTCACATACCGCATCAATCTCTGATTGAAAGATATTTTTAGACTGTCCAAGCATTGTCATAGCATTTGTCCGTGCTCTATATCTTCCTGCTATAAGATCAGCGGCTTTTAAAAATATTGCTGCACGTTGATGCCAATCCATATTTTCCCAGGATTCCTTAGCAGCAAGTGCGGCTTCTATAGCCATATGAATCTCATGAGTACCTCCTTTATAGTAATATCCCAATGTATGTTTTATTTCGTGAGGAGGATGAATGCGGATTTTATTTTCTGTTCGAACTTGCATTCCATTTATTGTCATGGGAATATCAAGCTCTTTAGATTTTAATTCTGCAAGTGCCTTTTTAACTTCATTTTTTTCTTTAGAACCAGGTGAATAGCTTAATACTGGTTCATTATTTGCGATTGGTAGTTTCATTTTATTTAATGATTATAATTGTTCGTTTTCGTTGACGGGTGAAGGTCATTTTCATTCCTATTTATTTGTTAAATTGATTTTGGAAAAACAAAGATACAACATAAAATAAATTATGTTAACGATCGAGTTTTATTTTTCATGAAGTCTAGAATTAGATGAACAGAAAAATGATTGGACAGTGCGTAAATTGTGAAATCTATTATTTTTCAGAAAGAATCAATTTTTGTATCTTGGATTTTATTGCAATAAATTTTTCTTGATTCGAAAAGATATTGAATAGTAGTTTAAGCTCAGGCAGATGATATATAAATCGTAAAAAAAATGTTAGTGAAATAAGAAGTACTGGAATAGATAAAACTCCAACCCAGATAGAAAAATTTATTGACAAAACAATACATGTTAAAAGAAGAATAATTAAGATCATAAGTATTGAGAATATCAATCGTAAAGGCGGCTTGTATTCAAGTGATTTAATTATAGTATTTGAAAAATTTCGACACAACAATAAAGGAAGAGAAAAAATGATAAGTGCAGGAATTCCAAGAATGAAATTAAAAACGGAGTTAATAACTGTAAATATTTTTTTAAAAAAAGACTCGTCTATAAGAAATAAGCGGGATTCAACTTTTACATTTTTTCCGGCAAATTCCATTAAAGATGATTCCAGAGTTTTCTTGTGATTCTGAATTCCACTTATTAATTGGTTATGTTTTTGAAGTCTCTCAGCTTGTGAATCATTTTTATCAAAAGTAAATAAGCTTAGTTGATCGTAAAATTCCGGTGAAATATCAGAAGGGACAGACAGAACAACCTTATTCATTTCCGATGTGAATAGTTTTGTGATTTCTGTGGGAAGATCTGCTCCTTCGGTTTGATTATAAATCCACTGTATGATCGGTATTGGTTCACCAATCAATATATTGGCGTCTTCGCCGGCTTTCAAAACATTATTAAAGTTTACACCACAAGGAATTACCAATAAATCTTTTAGTCCATGATCAACAGCTGCACCTATTGCTATGTGAGCCGCGCCTTTTTGAAGAGGTCTAAGAAATCTTACACATTTAGTCGTCGATTCAGGAAAAATTAATACGGTCTCATTGCGATCCAATTTTTGAAATACAAGATCAAAGGTGCTTTTATTTTTTCTTAAATTTTCGAATCCGTCCCTTGCCCGATAAATGGGTATCTGATGTGTTCCTTCTAAAATTGGTTTGAGAAATTTATTTTCAAAAATATCACCACGAACCAGAAAATTTAAAATTCGCGGTTGATAACAAGCCAGTAGCATTGGTTCTGTAAAAGAACATGGGTGATTGCTTAAAAAAAGAACGGGTCCCGAATCCGGAATATTTTCAGCTCCATATATTTTAATCTTCTTAAAATAGCTGCTAAAGGTAAATCGCATTATAACTCTGAAAACGGGATACAACATTATTGCAAAAATAGGTCTTTCTGGACGTAAATTTGCAAATCATGGCTGATAAGAAGATAATAATTGTTGCCGGACCCACAGCTTCCGGAAAGACTGATAAATCGATAGAATTAGCAAAGCTTTATAAGGCACCAATTATTTCAGCGGATAGCCGACAAATATATATTGAATTGAATATCGGAACTGCCAAACCCGGTCCCGAAGTTCTTCAAGAAGTACGACATTACTTTATTAACCACGTTTCTATTGTTCAGAATTATGATGTCGGACAATATATGGAAGAAGTTTCTTCTTTGCTCGATGAATTATTCAGGGTATATGACCGTGTTATTGTCTGTGGAGGATCGGGTCTTTACATTCATTCGATTCTTCATGGATTGGATCAATTTCCTCCGGTTGACCCTCAAATTAGAAATCATGTGCGCATGATCTATGAATCCCAGGGCGTTGTAGAATTGCAGAAATTAGTACAAGAAAAAGACCCCCAGTATTTTTCAAATGTCGATAAGGAGAATCCGAGAAGACTGATGCGTGCATTGGAAGTTTGCCTTGCGACGAATGATGCTTATTCTAAGTTCCTGCAACAGCCAAAAGCGAAAAAGAATTATAGTTTCGAAAAAGTATTTATGCATCTTGAAAGAGAGCAATTGTATCAGCGAATTAATCTACGTGTAGATCAAATGATTAAGGCAGGACTTGTAGATGAAGTTAAGTCATTAACTGATTTTAAAATGCATCAAGCATTGAATACTGTTGGTTATAAGGAGGTATTTGATTATTTTGACGGGATGTATTCTTATGAACAAATGATTGAAAAGATTAAGCAGCACACTCGAAATTATGCAAAGAGGCAGATGACCTGGTTTAGAAAATACTTTGTTGATTAGTTGATTCGTAAATTAACTATTTTACGCATTTGAAAATTCTATTGAGGTAAAGTACCAATATGTATATGCTTGAAGTAAGGGTGAAAGTGCTGATTTGAATTTGGATTATGAAATGAGTGAATCTACTTGAGGTATAGAACTTATCTCTAGAAAAAAACGGGCTTTAAATTTTAGATCGGATAGAATAGGTTATTTTCATTTTATGAATAAGGGAATAACTTTAAATTTCACATGATTATGTCAATTGGAAATAAGCAAATAAGCCTAATTTTGTGAATCAAGTTGAAAAATGATTAAAGTTGCGATTTACGAAGACAATTTGGCCTTGCGGAATACCCTTTCGGAGATTATTCGAAGCAATACAGATTTTACCTTAGCGGGAGAATTTGGGCATTGCCTTGATGTTGTTAATAATTGCAGGGCTTTTCAACCTGACGTTATAATAATGGATTTAGATATGCCGGGTAAATCCGGAATTGAAGGTGTTAAAGAGTTAAAAAAGGAATTCCCTGATATCGAAGTTATTATTAATACAGTTTTTGATGATGACAATAGGATATTTGAGGCTATTCAGGCCGGGGCAACAGGATATTTATTGAAAAAGAATAGTCTAAGTACATTGATTTCAAGTATTCAGGAAGTGAAAGCGGGTGGTTCTCCTATGAGTCCTTCTATTGCCAGAAAGGTGTTAGGGCTTCAAAAAGAAAAATCAGCTGTTAATATTTTCAAAGAATTGTCGGAAAAGGAAATGAGTATATTAGAACACCTATCTAAAGGGTTAAGCTATAAAATGGTAGCCACTGAATGCAACATCAGTATAGATACTGTACGTACATATATTAAAAGGATTTATGAAAAGCTGCAGGTTCATTCAGTAACGGAAGCGGTTCATAAAGTTTTTATAAAGAAATAATTCAGTTCTTAGACCGGAAAATTAATTTCGGTTTTACTTCCCAATGATGAACTTGAAATAGAAATGGTTCCTTTCATTTCCTTCACCCTGGATTTTAAATTCTTTAATCCATTACCAGAATAACTACCATAAGCATCAAATCCTATACCATTGTCTTTGAATTCAGCATGAACTGTGTTTTTGAGTACATGAATCTTTAATTCAACCATAGTAGCGCAGGAATATTTAGCAGCATTATTGATGAGTTCTTTAAAAATTAAATAGAAATGTCGGCGATTTTCAAGGCTTATACTTTTAAGAGAGTTTGATTGTTTTATGTCAAATTTTAATTCAATGTCTTTTGGCTCAAGAACGTCTATTGCAAATTCCTGAATCTTCAATATTACCACACTTAATACATCGTTATTAGGGTTTATCGACCAGACGATTTCTGACATACTTTGCATTACCTGATTTGTTTTTTCGACAATTATATCAAATATTTTAATAGAATTGTTTGAATTTTTCAGAACCTCCAATTCACTTAACATTTTGATATTTGAGAGATTGCTTCCAATCTCATCATGAAGGTCTCGTGAGATATTATATCGAAGCTGTTCAACTTTAACTTTTTGAAGTTCTCTATATTTAAAAAATAAATACGCCAAAAAGAGAACAAATACAACAATTAATATTTGAAACCACCAGGTGTTGTAATATGGTGGCTTCACTGAAATATAATACATTACACTGTTCACAGATTCATTACCTAGATTATTGCTGGCTTTGGCTCGAAAGACATAATCACCCGGAGCAAGAGCTTGATAACTAATAATATTAGATTGTGACTTATTCCAATTGTTGTCAACTCCATCCAGTATGTAATAGAAAGTGTTTTCATTAGAATTCGTAAATGAATTTAAGCTTAATTCGAAAGTTAATTTATTTTCACTATATGAAAGCTCAATGTCATCCATTTTGAGTGGCCAGGATTTTTTATTCTTGTTCCCATAAATGATGGAGTTAACAAATAGTCTTACAGAATCATTTTTAGCAAGTTTACCAAGGTCTATTTTATAATAATCATTAAAAATTCCAAATTGGAGTGTATTTGTGATAGAGTCATAAATAATTTCACTTGTGCCTAGAGAAACATTTGAAAAGAAGCTGGAATTATACTTGGATATAATATTTTTTTCGAGGTCTAGTTTAGAAATGCCAATTTGGTGAGATAACCAAATATTGCCATTATTATCTGAACAAGCCGATCTAATAGCATTCTCAACTAAGCCATCTTTAACTGAGAGGTATTTAAAGTTGATTCTATTGAAATCTGCTTCAGAAATTGCCAGGCCATTGTTGGAAAAAATAATAAGCTTATTATTTATTATTTTTAGGCCATTTGGCTGATCAAGAAGTTGTAATGCATAATTGCTATCTTTTCTAATTGCTCCTGTTTTTTTTGATTTTGGTATGTAATGTAAAAGTGCTGAATTATTCTTCCGATGATCTTTATTATTTATGGCCCAAATGTTATTGTCTTTATCTATACTTATTCTATGGAGTGATATATTCAAGGAATTCTGAGTTAAATAATTATTAAACTCCACCACTTCTTCATATTTACTACATTCATAATTGAATACGAATAATCCTTTTTCTGTTGCCATCCAAATGTTACCATGGAAATCCTCCTCAATTGACCAAATTAAATTCTCTTTATCTTTAAAAAGACTAAATGGTTGAACAATAAATTTATTGTTATAGATATCAAAACCGCATAAACCAAAATTAGAAGCTGATATCCACAACACGTGTTTAGAATCAATATAACATGTAATGATTGGAACATCTTTATGGGCATAATTCTTTAATGTAGAGGGTACATCCAATATTTTATTTGAATTCACAAGATACCTGAATAATCCTATGTAAGGAATACCTAACCATAAAGTATCCGAGTTGAGGCTGGATTGTTTTAATATCTCATTAATAGCGTATTTTGATTTTTTGAAAGGATCTGGTAATTTTATTTTAGAGTATGGAAATATTTGTTTGTTTGGGTCATACCTATGAAGACCATTTTCTGATGTAATCCATAAACCTTCCGTATTTGTTGGACAGAAGCCAAATACAGGAATTTCAATATGAGACTTTATTCCAAAAAAATTATTAATTGTGTCATCAAATATTCCATACTTCGTGTTAAATCCTTTTAGACCTTCGCTTGTTGCAATCCATAGTATTTCTTTTTCTCCTTTAATTGGAGATTGAATTGCCGAAAACACCAAATTGAATTTAGTTTTTGAAAAGAGAAATTGTTCAAATTTGTTTTTGTTAATATCATATTTTAATAACCCATTTCCCCAGGTCCCAATCCATATTATATTATTAGAATCGATAAAATTTGAAATACTGGCATATTTACGGTTCGTATTTTTGAAATGTAGTGGATCAAAAAAATTCAGAACTCTATTGGTAGATTCATCAAAACTAAATAATCCTTCATTATTTGCAAACCACAATAAACCATCTTTATCTTTAGAAAGAAAATTGAACGGTAATTTAAATAAAGAATCATTACGAGTTTCAATATCAAGTTCTAATCCTTGTTGAATAAATACTCCTGAACTTGTTGAAATCCACATTTTATCTTTTTGTTCATCATAATAAAAGCTGTGAATACGATTTGGAGTTACATTGTGTAAATCGACAGGAGTAAATACTTCAGTGACAGGATTAAAAACTTCAACTCTATTATTCGCTGAAATCCATAATCGCTTGTACTTATCTTCCTTGACTAGAGAACAATAATTATGCAATATACTATTGCTGTCTTTAGGGTCATGACTATACAATTTAAATGATTGCCCATCATACTTTATGAGCCCTTGCTCAGATCCTATCCAGACAACCCCTGATTTGGACTTGCAAACAGATAAGCTTTGTGTTGCAGGAAACCCTTCTTTGAAGGAATAGTGATCAAACACCAGCTGATTTGATTGACAATAAAGTGTAAGCCCTATAAAGAGTAGCGGAAGTTGTATTAGTTTAAAAAAGAATGACAAGAGATCGATTAATTATTTATTAAGACAATAAAAGAAGAGCATCTGGAAATTCATTCATAAAAGTTAATTTCGATACAAAGCTAAAAAATAATTGGATCTAAATATAAGAATAGGCCAATATAATCAAGCACATGATCATGTGACATGAAATATCAAAAGTTTCAGTAAAGTGAACTAAAAAGCTTGAAATGATTGTGTTTTTCTGAAATTTGTTGAAATCCAGGCGCTGATCTTGCTTTAGAACTTAATTTATTTGATTATTACTCATTCCAAACTTCACATCTATATGTGACATTGCTAATTTGTAAGCTTGAAAGAACTGAACATACCTTTGTATTATAAATAAAATTAAGTTTTATAATCATTAAATATTTTATAAAATTGAAATGGACTTTAATGCTAATATGGATTGGTTGTTTTGCTGGGAGTCTTAAAGCGCAATGCAATATAACACAGGTTTACAATTTTAATAATTACCATGTTGGGAACTGTAATGGCTTTACTTTTCAATCAGTGCAGTCGTATGTTGCTTACAATTATGAAGATGAATGTAATTCACATAAATATTCTTCGCCACTTACAGGAGGGGCAATAATTACAAATTTGAATATTGTAAAGCCTACATCTTTAAGTGTGAATCCCATTCCTGCATTGGATTATATAATTATACAATCTAATATAAATTTTGATAATGCTGAAATCGAAATCTATAATTCAGCGATAACAAAGCAGCCATTTGAAGTCATAATGAAGGGTTCTCAAATTATGAAAATTGATATACATCAGTTGATATCTGGTATTTATTTTCTTAGAATTCATGAGAATTCGAATCCAACAATTCTATCATTTATTAAATTATAAAAATTATAAATATGAAAAATGTATTAAGTCTTTTATTATTGATTGGAGTAAGTTTAGTTTTGCACGCCCAATCTGGATTGAACTATCAATCTATTGTACGAAATAGCGCAGGAGTTCCTCAAGTCGCTACAACTGTGCATTTGCAATTTAGCATTTATGAATCCTCAAGTGGTATAGAGTTATATAGAGAAAATCAAACATTGATTACGGATAGTTATGGTTGGTGTAGTCATAATATAGGATCAGGAAGTCCGGTAACAGGAGATTTTAATCTTATTAATTGGAACAGTGGATTGAAAAAACTAACGGTTGCCTGTGCTTCAACTACCGGTGGATTGTATACACAGTTTAGTTCTTCAACATTAAATAATTCTTCTATTGCCGGTCCAAAAGGAGACAAAGGAGACAAAGGTGACAAAGGAGACAAAGGTGATATTGGGATAAAAGGAGATGTTGGAGTCAAAGGAGACAAAGGCGACAAAGGAGATGCTGGAGTAAAAGGAGATAAAGGTGACAAAGGAGATATAGGTCCAGCTGGAACTTATACAGCAGGTGCTGGTATTTCAATTGCTTCAAATATTATTACAAATTCAGGCGACACAAATCCTTCTGATGATCTATTAAATTCAGATGTTGCAGGAGGAGACGTTGATGGAAAATTTGATAATTTACAAATTAAGCCTGGTGTAATTGGTGAGGTGGAAATTCAGGATGGATCTATACTCAATACAGATTTGAATTCAATGGGAGCAACGGAGAATCAAGTGTTAAAATTTAAAGGCGGAAAGTGGAACCCCTCATCAGATGAATTTGGCGGCTTGACTTTGCCTTATTCAGCAAACTATGACCGAACTAATACTGCCTTCCAATTAAATCTTGAGAATGACGCGATAGGAATGGAAATAAATCAGAATTCTAAGGGCAATACCTTTAAACCTGCGTTTCGAGCTTTTTCAACAGGTTATTCAACTATGGAAGTTGAGGGAGTTGCAAATGATAAATTGAATATTACCGCAGTAATTAAAAATACCAATCCAACGAATGAAGGGATTGTATTGAGTGTACAAAATCAAAGTGCTAAATCATTAGGTTTATCCGTATCAGCCACATCAAAGGCAGCAGTTTTTAATAGTGGATGTAATAAAGATACTTCAGCTGTAGAAGTTTTAAATTATGGACTAGGTACCGGAATGGAAATTAAACAAACCAATAATTCCGGGGCAGACCCAGCTATGAAAATATCTTCCAGATCAAAAGGCAGTGCAGTTAAAATTGAAATCGAATCTACCCAAAATCAAGCAACAAATGCTTTAGAGATTAAAAACGGATTTTTAAAAGTGGATCAGAATGCCATTACACGAACTGCATTTAAACATATTACTACAGCAGGCAACTCAAATGGGAATGCAACAACATTATCATATTCAAATCCGAAACCAACTGATATCGTATTAATTACAAGAGGATTGCCATTCATTAACAGAACAATATCTTTTTATACATGGTACGATGGAGTAACTCTAACCTGGAAAATTTCGACTGATGATAACTCGGTCATGCCTCCAGGATGGAGCTTTAATGTCCTGGTGATTAAAACAGAATAATAGCATTAAATAATTTGGTACAATTGAATTTATGAGTCAATGAAGAAAGAGATTAATTTTTTTCATTGACTCTAATTTTAAACCAAAAAAAATTATAAAGATGAAATCTATATTGATTTTTGTATTTACAATTTGGATAATAAGTAGTCTTCATTCACAATACAGTGTGGTTGTAGTTACACCTCAAACAATGGCATTAAAATCATTGCCGTTGTGGAATTGTATAATTCAGAATAATTCAAATTCTCCAACACGCATGTATTTGGTGGGTATGATATCAGAGTTAAAAGCGGGTCGTTTGGGAGAAGTGAAATCGGCTGATTTTATTTTGCCTGTTGGAATGACTCAATTCAACACGAATAATTATTCCGCATTACAACCTGAACAAGTGATTTTTAAAAATCAAAAGTATGAAGATCATATAGTGAGAACTAATCAATTACCCAACGGCAAATACACAATATGTATTTCAGTGTATTCTGCTCAGACTTCAAAATTGGTTGCAAATAATTGTACTCAAGTTACGGTCAATCAAGTAACACCGCCAATACTTATGTCACCATCCGATCGCAAAGAAATCTGCGAACCAAATCCGGTATTTACATGGATTCCAATAAGAGGCTTTATCGACGACTCCAGACTAAGTTACAAATTACATATTGTTGAGATCCTGAATCAACAAAAAGCATTGTCTGCAATTAAAACAAACCCATGTTATTACTGTCAGTCTTTTATTAAGGAACCGATTCATCAATTATCAATAGCATTCCAAGGTTTTAAGGATGGTGCAAGATATGCCTGGTATGTTGGTGTTCTCGATGGAAAGAAAGAAATATCGAGATCTGAAGTTTGGGAATTTAATTGGAAGAAATGTCTTGATGATAATCCCAACACAAGCAATGAAGAAGATGAGGAGGAAACGACAGAAACTAAAAATGATAGAAAACCCGGTATCGCCTATTTTGATCTGAATGAAAATCCGAATATTGAAATAGTAAGAATAGGAAACAAAAAACTAAACATACGTAATTTAAATTTAGGTTTACCTACGAACGTTGAATGTCTATTCTATTCTCAGATAAATTCATTTATTTATCAAAAAACGTTAAGCTTATCACAGGGCATAAATTATTTGACCATTGATTTGTCATCAGTACAGTTGACTGAAGGTGAATTTTATATTATGGAAATGGTATACCCGGATGGAAAAATGAAGCAAATTCAATTCAAATTATAGCGGCTAAATAAATATTTATGAAAAATATTATAATTAAAAAAATATTTGCTACTCTGTTAAACGTTATAATCATTTCAGATACTGCATTTTCAGGATTAATGATGCAGAGTAAGTATTTTCAAAACACTAATTTGACTACTGTTGAAGAAAAGAATTTAGCATTAAATAGTAATGAGTGTCCGATTAAGAATTCTTGTGAAGAATACAAGGTCGAAACAACATCAAGTCATGAATCACTAAAAGTTTTTTCTAAAGCATATAATAATAATTCAGATGGAGGAGGTCCTTCTATGCCTGAGATACAAGGATTTTTATCCGCATCTGCAGATAAATTAGTGAACCTCAGTACAGGAGATTTAAATTATAATATTTCTTTAGTTGATGTAGGTGGATTTCCGGTAAATCTTTCATACTCCAGCGGCATTGGAGTTAATGATGAAGCTTCCTGGGTTGGGCTTGGATGGACCCTAAATCCGGGGGCTGTAAACAGAAGTGTAAGAGGATTGCCCGATGATTTTTCAGGTGAGATAATTCAGAAAGATATAAATATTAAAGAAAAAGAAACATACGCTCTTGGTGCTGGAATTGGTATTCAATATACCGGCATCGAGATGTTAGAATTAGGTGGCGGACTGAATATAGAATTTGAATACGACAATTATGAAGGATGGGGAGTCAAAACAGGATTTTCCGGAAGCACGCGTATTGGTCCGAATGAATTTGGTGCAGATTTGGGAATTGGCTTAGGCGTTAGTTCACGCGGTGGTGGTTATATGGCACCTTCATTTGGTCTCAGTGGTGAAATTGAAAATAACTCCACCGCAACAGAATTAGGTGCAAATGTCGGTTTGAACATTGATAGTCGTGAAGGTCTTAAAAATATCAACTTTGGACTCAAAGCAGAAACATCGCTCACTAAATACAGAAGTTCTGAATTAAGTGAACATGCAAAGCTAGGGGGATATTCAGGATCTTTTCCCTTGAATTTTTCGTCACCAAGTTTTACTCCTCCATTTGAAATTCCATCTAGAAATTATTCGGGAGACTTTTCATTAAGTTTAGGAGGTACAGTGACTTCTGTTTTTATCAATGGTGAATTAAGTGGATCATTCGCAAAACAAGAAACCGAAAATTTAATTACAAAACATGCATATGGCTATATGTATAGTCATTTGGCAAATGATGAATCACTATTGGATTTAAATCGAGAGGGCGCCGGAGTATTTCAGAAAGAAATTCCAAACTTACCACTGACTTCATTCACTCATGATATATTTATGGTTAGTGGTCAGAACGGAGGTGGATCTTTCAGACCTATGCGCATGGATGCAGGCACCTTACATGACCCTTTTCATAAGAATACCAGTTTTGAAATAAGTGGCGCTGTAGAAATTGGCGTTGGTAACATCTTACACGTTGGAGGAGATATTATCGGAGAAAATGGAAATGATGAAGTAAAAAAATGGAATAATGGAAATGATTTAGCTAGTTCTTTTTCATTTCGAGATACTACTGAGTCCCCTTTATATGAACCAGTTTATTTTAAAAACCTCGGCGAAAATACTGCCATGCAGGATACTGTACTTTTTAATCGATTGGGAGGTTTTGATGCAGTAAGACCTTCCCTTGTACAAAGTGATCCTGCTGCTACAGCTAACGCTGTAAATTCCTTAACGAATGGAACTGCTATCAGCAATCCGGTTGTAAAAAGCAGCAGAGATTTTAGAAATAATTTATTAAGCTGGCGCACCGTTCAAGAAATGCTAAACTCCAATACAGGAAGATTGCCATCCCTATTTAGAATAGACCCATCTTCAGGATTTTATGAAGACAATAGATTAGTAGTAAATTCTCTTGCTCATCCTCTTCAAATGCAAGAAATTTCTTTATTAAATGAAAATGGAATGAGGAGTGTATATGGCTTACCAGTGTACAATAATTTTATCAAAGAAGTTAGTTTTGAAATTCAAAATCCGGAAAGCTCAGAAGCAGATCCTGGTGAAAATGATAAAGGGCTTGTAGAATATAACATTGCTGATGCAAGCATATCAAATACCAAAGGTGAATCAAATTATTTCAGTGCAACCACCACACCAAAACATGCCTACGCATGGTTATTGACATCAATGCTTTCAGCTGATTACGAAGACATTGATAATAATGGACCTACACCTGATGATCTGGGAAATTATACCCTATTTACTTATAAGAAAACGCATCAAAATTTTGAATGGAGGACACCTCAGGATGCGAATCAAGCTGAATTTATGGAAGCGTCTAATCATACGCCGAATGACAATAAAGCATCTTATGTTTATGGTTCAAAGGAAATTTATTATTTAGATAGCATTGCCACTCGTAATTATATAGCTGTATTTTTTAGCAGTCCCCGAAATGATGGATTAGGTGCATTATCTGAACATGGAGGAGTTAAGCGAAGTGCAAGATTAAATAAATTGGATAGTATTCAATTATTTACTCATGCTGAAATAATAAAGAAACCTGCTGATCGCAAACCTTTAAAAACAGCTCATTTTGAATATGACTATAGCTTATGTCAGAATCAAATCAATACTCTTACAACACCTGCAAGTTCGCAAACGGGAAAATTAACCCTCAAGAAATTATATTTTACATACGGTTTATCGACTAAGCATAAAGAAAGCCCTTACATATTCCATTATGCCAATAATTTCAATCATAATCCAAAAAATACTGACCGTTGGGGAAATTATAAAAGTGAAAATGACAGGAGGCCTAATGACCGATATCCTTATACATCTCAAAATAAAACCCAACAAGATTTATTTGCTGCTGCCTGGCATTTGGACAGCATTCAATTACCTCTTGGCGGTGCTATGAAAATTCACTACGAATCTGATAGTTATGCATATGTTCAAGATCAATCTGCAATGACCATGATGACCATTGCGGGATTGAGTTCCAGGGAAGGTGGTCCTCTTACCAATGTTCTTTATACCGGCAAAAATGCTGAACAGGTTAACAAATATTTATATTTCTATTTACCGCCTGGTAGTCCGGTCAATGCTGAATATGTTTATGAATATCTCAGGAATATTAGAGAATTGTATTTTAATATTTATGTCGATGTATCAAAAGAAACTGAGCATCCAAAATACGAAGAGGTTACGGGATTCATTCCTGTAAATTATTTCGCAGAAAGTTATGGAGTTACTTATGGATTGGGAGAAGGCGCTCATGCAAATAAATTTTGGATAAGAATTCCAAAGGTGGTAGTAAAGCATGATCCTGAAATCAACAATACAGCCGAAACTATTATTACGGATTCTGATTATCCTGTGGGAATCCCTTACGGCTCAACTTTTCGTCACCCATTTACACAGTCCTCTTTTCAATATATTATGAGCAGTCAACCTAAGCTTATTAGTAAAGAGCCCGAGATTACTCTAAGTATGGAACGTGATCCAGATCCTGGTGATCTCAGCCGAGCTTTTGAAGCCTTGGGAAGGTCATTTGATGAAATTGGTGCCGGTGGAATTTTTAATTATTTACAAAATAATAATCGCTGCAGACAAATTGATACAGCCAATTCTTTTATAAGACTCCGTGAACCACGCGGATCCAAATTGGGCGGTGGAAGTCGGGTAAAAAAAGTTGTAATGCATGATAACTGGGGTAAAATGCAAGAGAATACGGATAGGAATAAATTGAATTTTCAATATGGTGTTGAATATTCCTATTATGATAAAGGAATTAGTTCAGGAGTTGCTTCTTACGAACCGGCTATAGGAGCGGATGAGAATCCACTAGTTTTACCAATAAATTACATTTTACAAAGAAAATTGGCGATTGACATTCTTAATTATCAATTAAGTCCCGTTGGTGGGATTTTTTATCCCTCCGCTCAAGTCATATACTCCAAAGTATTACAGAGAAACCTGCAATACGATAAAGTGAAAAATCATGGAATGGGGTACAGTATTACAGAACATTATACTGCAAAAGACTTTCCCGTTCGAACCTCACAAACAGATAAATATGTTATTCCTAATAATATAAATCTTCCGATGCAAGTTTATAATCGCACTGAAAATACAGTTACAACTTCTCAAGGATTTACCATTGAGCTTAACAATATGCATGGTCAATTGAAATCAATTAAAGAATATGATGAATTTGATCATTTGATTAGCAGCACAGAAAATATTTATCAAACCGACGAACTTGGGAGATTGAATAATTATGCAACAAGTATAGACCCTGTTAAAGGTAATATTACTAAAAGACTTTTCGGTGTACATTATGAAGGAATCATGGATGCCAATAATTATGTTGCCTCGCAAGAAGGCGGCGGGGTTCAATTTAATGTGATTTCATTTACGGTTGGAGTTCCTGTCGTTTTTACGGTACCTGTTCCTGTAATCAATCAATTTGTTACGGAATACAGAGGCATTACATTCACTAAAGTTATTACCAGAAATGGATTGTTAAAGACCGTCCGCACTCAAAAACTTGGCGCGATTTCGGAAAACAGTAATATAGCTTATGATGGATACACAGGTGTTCCGATCGTAACTCAAACGGATAATGAATTTGCTCAAAAATATTATAAATGCAACCTTCCGGCTTTTTGGACACAAAGAAGAATGTCTCATGCTTCCATAAATCAAAGGGCATCTATTTTTCATCAAATGATTCGAGGTGGAGTCATTCAACGCAGCGACGTATCAAGAATATTTGCAGAAGGTGACGAACTTGTTTTGGAGAATCTGACTGATCATCATTTTTACAAAGTTTGGGCTTACAGAACTTCAGGTGATAAATTATTTCTGATTAAAGAAAATGGAGATGCATTTGACAAAGATGGAATGTTTTCCATTCGAATAGATAGATCGGGTTACCGCAACAACTTATCTTCCTCCGCGGGCTCTTTCACCGGAACGATTAATCCGACAACAGGAGACAGATTGAATATAGTACCTTCTCAAGTATTGTTCGCAGATGCATCTGAGTACAGTGATTTTTGGCAAACCGATTATGGTTTTAGAGTAGATTGGAGTTCCGCTAAATGTGATTGTGACATAAATTTTCCTAACTTAAAAAAAGGCTCAAACAATGCTATCCAATTAAATATAAATCCCAGAAACTTATCGGATAACGTAAGGATGGAATATAACCGCATTATTTTCAAGCTTCCCGGTGCTTGCGAAATTACTTTGGCTGCCTCTGACGGACTTACATTAGATAGTGTACCATTAAATCTCACATTCAACATTCCTGCTTTAGCAGAATTGGAATGCAGTCCTTTAAATTATCTTATAGCCTCCGGCTCATTTAATGGCAGAATCAGAAATTTCATTCTTAGTTCTGATTGTTATACACTTGTTACCTGTACTTCAACTCCCGGAACACGTTCAGGAGTTTGCGCAAATGAAGGTATTCAAAACCCATACCTGACAGGGATTCTTGGTCACTATAGAACTGTCGCGAATTATGTTCCCCATACCTTAAGAACAAGTAATGATAGGATTGCTAATAGCGGTTTTTTGGAATCGTATACACCTTATTGGATATGGGGCTCGCAGGGTCTTATAAAAAATCCCTTCTTACAAAATTGGCAAAGAGCTGATACGATCATAGCTGTTAATTCTGCAGGGAAAACAATGGAATCATGGAATGCAATCAATAATCCTGCTTCTACATATTTTAATTTCGGAAAATTATTAAGTGCCGGAGTATCTGATAATGCATATTATACTGACATAGCTTATGATGGATTTGAAGATTATAAAATAAATTATTACAGGCTCTTACCTGCTTGGGCAGATTGTAAGTTCCAAAAGCATAGCGAATTTATAATTGATCTTCTGGATTTGTCCATAAAAAATCAACTGGATGATACGAGGAGTCACAGCGGAATATTCAGCCTTCCCGTTGAACCCGGTTTGAGCCCGTTTCTGGAAGCTCCACTATCGGTTAGAGCTTTTGAACGAGAACCTCGAAGTGTAAGAGTAACAGGAAATAAATTTAAAGTGAAACCGGTGGATGTTTTATCCGGTTTTTCACCGAGAACCACAATAAAATATTGGACAAGTATATGGGTTCACCGAGATGAGGATTTGAGTAATTTTTCCAATGCAATATTATCAATAAACGGGCGTGAATTTACTCCTTCTGGCCCTATCATTGACGGTTGGCAACAAATTAATGCTGAACTTGAATTTACTCCTTCTGAAAGAAACATCCGTATCGAGTTGAAAAATAATTATGCAAGTGGCAAAGTATGGTTTGATGACTTTAGATTCCAACCCATAGATGCTTCTATGAATTCTTATTGCTATTCTGCAGAAAAATTACGAATGGATGCAATGCTCGATGACCTGAATTTTTCAAGCTTTTTTGAATATGATGCTGAAGGAAAACTGGAACGTTCCAAAAAGGAAACAGAAAGTGGAATATTTACAATCCAAGAAACCAGATCAGAGTTACCGAAATTATCGCGTTAAAACTTAGCAAAATGAAAACCAGATTATTAATAATATTTTTTTCCATAATGCTGTTTCCACCATTACTTTTTAGCCAAAAGGCGCAACAGATAGGAATAGGAGTATTGGAATTTTCATTTGAAGATTTCAACAGCAAAAGAATGGAGAATTATATACCACATTCATGCAGTGATACAACTTATAATCCCGATATTATAAATGTTGAGGGTATTTTAGTTGCTGGTAGAGAAAACCGATTTGCTATACGTGAATCTGCATTGGTAATCGGATTTCTAAAGAATTTTAATAACGACGTAATTGCAGAAAAGAATTTTGAAGCAAGAGCACAAGTATTAATTAAATTCAGGCGAAACTTTAGTCTTACAGCGGAAAGCAAGACCGTTAAATTCAATATTAATTATTCAAAAGAGGCAGGTACGAATTATAAAGCCAAAGATTATTTTATTTTGGATAATGTAATGTGGGCTGAAATTCGCCTTGATAGTTTTTATTGTTCTCTTCCAGCCGAAGAAATGGATTCCAATCTTATTTCTTTGGCCTACCAAATTATGGGTAAGTCAGAAATAATTCCGAATAGCTTAGAAAGAATTGCCCCCATGACAAACTTTGGGATAATTCTTATCGAAAATCTAAATGCTATTACCTTCCGATGGAAACCCGAATTATGGGCACAGGCTTATGATTTAGAGTGGAAATTTTTGGATGATTATTCTAACGAAACCATCAACTTCAGGAATGGATCTACAAGAGTTAATGTCAATGGTAATAAAGTGGATTATTCTATTCCAATGATCTCAACTAAAGGAAAAATTTATTTTCGTATCAGACCCGTAGGCGCAAGAAAAGATGGAACTACATTCAAAGGTAAATGGTCTGATGCCAAGAGTATAGCTATAGCAGGTGTGCGAGTTTTCATGCAAGACAAAATGCCATGGCAGTATACTGCAAATTATGCAGAAGATGGCTTAAGAAAAGACATTGTTAGTTTTTCAGACGGCACAGGCAGAGTGCATCAAAATATTACTCAGCTTAATTCTAGCGGGAAGCATTTGCTCGTGCAGGAAATTTATTATGATCATCAAGGGCGTCCTGTTGTCCAGTCGCTACCGGCTCCCTTTAAATCTTCTGATAAAAGTGATGAAATAACTGAAACAAGCTCACGGCCCCGCCCGGGATCAAGAATAGAAAGCGGCAATAATTTACCACGCATTTCAGATCGTTTTTTACCACGAGATTTTGTTCCAAGCCCTATTCCTTCAGCTGGGAGAGGAAGTATTGATTTAAAATTTCCCTTTTTAGATTTGTATAGGTATCTTCATCAACCATCCGACCTGTCTTTTATTCGATCATTTAATAAAAATATGGAAGGCAATCCGTATGACAGAAGATCCTTTGACCTGGATCCGGAATCTGATGAATGTGGAGAACCAAGTTACGCCAAAGCAATGAACAGCTCTTCAGGTGCCGGCAAATATTATGGGAATACAAACGATTTTGAAGAAATTCATTCAGAATATGTTCCTGATGCTGAAGGATTTCCTTTGATGCAGATTGAATATACTCCGGATAACACTGGTCGAGTCAAAAGACAATCATTAGCAGGAAAAGATTTTCAGTTAGGTTCGGGACATGAAACTAAATATTATTATGCTGTGCCTTCTCAATCAGAATTATTCAGAATGTTTGGACATGATGCTGGTGATGCAAATAAATATATAAAATTAATTAAGAAAGATGCCAACGGACAATTACAGATCTCCTATCAGAATTCAAAAGGTCAAATCATTGCCAATGCATTGGCTGGTGTAAAACCAGAATCTTTAGAAGAGCTTTCTGAAAAAGAACCTCCTGTTCGAGAAACTATTAATGTAATAGAGCAAAGCAATTGGATCGACGAAAATGGAGATCTTTCTAAGGCTGTACAAACTTTTTTCATAGAACAGAATTCTACCTCCGTCACAATCAACTATCAATATGATCCGTCATCATTCAATTCCAAAGTGTGCAAACAAAATATTTGCTACGATTGTCCTAAACTACTGAGACTAAAATTGAGTGATGCTTGCGGTCAGATAAAAATTGATACCTCAAAAATAATAGGGCCTCTTTCAGATTCAGGTCCTGCACTTTCTATTTGCAACCCTGAAAGAAGAATAAATTTTAACTACAACCTTACACTGGATCAGGGAGAATATTATCTTGAAAAGTACCTTGAAATTATTGACAGTTCCAGATTAAAATATGTTTTGAATTATGTAACAAAAGATACGGCCTGTTTTATTCCGGATCTTCCTCCTTATGTACCTTGTATTACTACTGAATATTGTATTCCATGTAATTATGATATGATATCCGGGATTCCAAAACGACGAACCGGCAATGAACCTAATTGCAAAATCTTTTGTCAAGGTTATCTGCAGTCATTTGATGAAGATTTGTATTCAAGCATGCTGAGAGATTTTATTCCGGGTAGTGGACAATACGCATGCGTGAAATCAGATACTATTGAAGCATTTTCAATATCAATATTTAATGAAAGAAATTTGTTGTTTGGCGGAATTCATTACAGAAATCCTGAAATTATTTATCTTGATGAAACGGGCTTACCCGCTTGGATAGATGTGAGTGCAGCAAGTCTGGATATATACGATGATAGAAGCCGGGAATTAAGACGAGAAGGTGACAAGATATTTGCCAGACCAAATGATATTATATCACTGGAATATCTGAAACTAATATGGAAAGAATCATGGTCAGAAGCATTGGTAAAGTATCATCCTGAATTCGGATATTTCGAATGGAATAATCTGCAATTAGCAAGTATCCGTTTTGACAAAACCATGCGAGATACGATGACTTACAATGGTGCAATTGCAGTAGGATTTTTGCGTGAAGATGCTATTATAAATGAAGCGTATGTAAATCGGGATCCATTTTTTGCAAGTACCAGTGATGTAAACAGAACTAATTTCTTAAATAAGTTAAATACATATGTAAGGCCTACTGACGGATCCGCTTTAAGTTTATATGATGTCATAAGACAATCTGTCTTTTGTAATGCTCCCCTTTATTCAGATCCTGCCCAATTGAGAACTTGTTTGGCAAAACCTGAACACAGTTTGAATCGCTTGACTGACGAAGGGAAAAATTTTGCATGGAATGCATTCAAAGGAATGTACCAGGGAACTAAACAAAAAATAATTGATACACAAAGGGAAGCTGATTTGTCATCCGGATCGGGACATCCTTTGGCTGGAAGAATTCGTCATGCAACTTGCATTGGTGCAAATGAAGTAACTTATTGTGGCACGTGCAGTTCTTCGCCATCATTATTAGAAGTACAGTTGAAAAAAGCTCATGCCAATGTAATTCATACGAGATGTATAGATGAAACCCATATTCCATCTCCTGATGAAGGTATGCCTCCTTTTACATCACTCGCAATGGCGGGAGATTATGCTCGCGCAAAATTAATTCTGCAATGTGATGTACATCCACGCGCTTGGGATTTCAAAGAACTGTTAAATATGTTGGTAGTAGATCTTGGAAAACCGGGAAATAAGCTATCAGCAAGCAATATTAATTTAAATGATGTCCCGCCCACAGTCCTTCCTTTTTCAATTGTAAAAAACTTTCCCAATAAAACATCAAGCAGGTACTATTGGAATTCAACAATTGATGGAAATAGTCTGCGCGTGAAAATTGTAGATGACCGCGGTGTCGTACAATCTGAGTTTAAATTAACTAAAACGGATACCAGCTCATGGACTAGCATTGAATATTTTGGGTGCATAACACATCTTGATTCCATTTCAAAGCTAAGTTTTACAGCTTTTGCTAAGGATACTCATCGTTTTTCCGTTGTATTATTATCTGCGACAAATATTAATTTTTCAAATAGAGACAGGAGTGAAGAATTTAGCCGAATTATTCGAAGTATCGACAAGACAAGGCATCAAATACTCAGAACCTATACTCCTAAATCAAGTTCACTTTGTTGTAGAAATCGTTTATCACCGAAATATACACCGGTGAACGAATGTGAAAGATCCAGCCGAGCTTTGTATGCAGCTAATGTACAAAGAGCCAAAATGCAAAGGGCTGAATTTATTTTTGATTCCATATTCAAAGCTTATACAAAAGTATGTGTCAATCCAAATCATGAAAGATTGAGTATTCAAAAAGATATTCATGTATATCATTTTACACTCTTTTATTATGATCAAATCGGAAATCTCCAAAAATCCGTGCCTCCCAGAGCAGTGAACTTAATGCCTGATTTATCGCTGGCATCTGATCGTTCAATTCCAAAATATGCAGTGCATAAAGAAGAACTTTCTACACATTATAAGTATAATTCATTAAATGCAAAAACATGGAAGCGAACACCTGATGGCGGTGTCACTCGTTGGTGTTATGATGAAGTGGGCAGAAACATTTTATCTCAAGATGCAGTTCAAGCCTCAGCAAATGAAGCAAACTATCTAATATATGATAAACGCTCAAGACTTGTGGAGTCTGGAATATGTTTTTCAATGCGCGGCTTAAATGAACATTTTGCTTCAGGTAAATGGAATTATCTGCCTTATTATTCAAGGATCAAAAGTCCTACCGCATTAAAAAAAGAGATTACCACAACAGTGTTTGATCTACCTGCTATAACAGAAGTGCAATCTCAATTTACAAATGGAAAACAAAAGAATCTTCGAAGTAGGATTAGCAGCATATTATTTACACTCGAAGGAACTCCATCTTTGTCAAATTACAGTCACGCAACTCATGTAAGTTATAATATTGGAGGCCAGGTATCAGAACTGATTCAGGATTTTAAATCCCTGGCTTCTAATGCTCAAATTTCCACGGACCTGGCAGATAAACATCGATATAAAAAAGTGAAATACCAGATCGATCAAATCACCGGCAATGTTAAAGAAACAGCTTATCAACCTGGGAAACAAGATCAATTCTATCATTGGTTCTCTTATGCTGCTGATAATAGAATCTTGGATGTGGAAACAGGGTCTCACAGATACGAATTATTGTTGACCAGAGATCGGGATGCTCATTACAAATATTATTTGCATGGTCCCGCTGCCAGGTTTGAGATAGGAGAAGAAAATATTCAGGGTGTTGATTTATTGTATACGATTAATGGTTGGTTAAAAGCTACAAATAATCCAAATGATGCAGATCGTGATTTTGGTTTGGAAAAATCGAAAGGATTTCTTAAAGATGCCTTATCCAATGAATTCAAATATTATTACAAAGATTACAAACCTGTTAGATCAGACTTAGGTTCTTCTACACTAACTGTTTCAACTGTTAATTTATTTACCGGGAACATTTCCGGGGTCAATACATTTAATGCAGGTTTTAATGATACCCATCTTCACCATTATAAATATGATCAGTTGACCAGATTGGTAAATTCGAGAAGGGATATTGGTAATGAATTTGCGATGAATCTGACGTATGATAAAAATGGAAATATTGAAACTTTGCAACGATATGATGGACGAGGTAGAATGTTTGACAACTTTGACTATTCTTACAATGCATCGAACAATCAGTTATTAAAAATAAAAGATCATTCGGGTCAAATGTTTCGAGGATATCCCTCTCCGGATCTTGCACCACATAGAGACGGTGCAACTAATTATTCTTACGACGCCAAGGGCCGATTGCTCACTGATGCCGCGGAAGGAAACATGAACTTGAGTTGGTATGGCAATGATATAGTAAAAATGATGCGCAATGATTCTGCTACTTCCTGGTTTACATACGATGCTCTCGGGCGGATAGTATATAAACATACCGGCAGTGGAAAAGGAGAATTTACAGTTCGGGATTTTACAGGGAATATTCTTGCATTCTACAATATAGAGGATGCTCAGATGAAATTAAATCACTTTCCTATTTATGCAACAACAAGGATTGGAGCAGTAGAAATGGATACCTTATTAAATGATACGTATTCGAACGATCGTTGGTCGCAATACAGAGGAGCGAAACTGTATGAACTCAAAAATCAAATCGGTGATCTAAATGTATTAATCACTGATCGTCGTGTGCCGGTTGATGCGGAATATGAATCAGATATTCGCAAAGCAACAGACTATTATCCGTTCGGAATGGTTATGCCGGGAAGAGATAGTTCTTCAACTTCATATCGCTATGGTTTCCAGAGTATGGAGTTAGATAATAATCATAAAGGACAAGGCAATTCCTATACAACAGAGTTTAGGCAATATGATCCTAGAATAGGAAGATGGTTGAGTATTGACCCAATGGCAGAGAAATATGCATTTCAATCACCTTATACCGCTTTTAATAATAATCCAATTTATTATACAGATCCAAAAGGTGACGATGTAGAGGATGCATTGGAAAATGTTTCTGAAGCTACGGCAGAAGCTGCAACAGCAGATGCTAATTTGGCACAAGCTGAGCGAGTCGGAAATATTCGAGTTGGTGACCGGATCCATGTACTGCGATACGATATTCCTGCAGGTGTAAATCGTGATTATACTGTAATTGCAGGTGCTGCAAATATTGCAGGTACAGCAGCCCCTGTGCCTGGAAGGCCAGGATATGATGGAGCAGCTCAAATACTAATTGAAAATGGTAGAATAAATCAAAGACTTATTGGTTTAGTTGGAGAGGTTATTAGAGCTAATTTCGAATTGCATCGTGCAATAGTTGCTTTAACTTTAGAGGTAGCCGATGATATTAATATGGATCCAAGAGCACAACAAATGCTAACAAATTATTCACATGGACTCAATGGTATTCATTTTGCAATGATTTCAGTAGATGCTGTGGATGATTTTATCAGTTTTCGGGAAGGCGCAGCAAATTTATTTGCAAGGTCTGAAACAGACCTTGCTGGACGAATACAAGATTTTAGTCAAATGTTTGATGCATCAGTTCATTTCTTCGGCAATATAGGGGTACCAATTCCATCACTTCTGAGTGATGGATTTGTTCAACGATATGGAAATGCAGTTTTTTGTAATGCTTTACGTGTGGATAGAATGTTTGAGGAATTAAATAGAGAAGGCTCAAATTGTTATAATAACGGTAACGATGGTACCACATATTTACGTTTAGGACCTGGTAATTACATTTGCATACCTGGTCAGACTCAAACCCGACTATCCCCAACTGTACGACAGGACATACCAATAATTCCTCTTAGGCCAGGAAGAGGAGACAGACAATAATATAAAAATTTAATGAAATCAAAATCCAAAAAATTAATCATTTATTAAAAAAATATGAAAAACAAATTATTATTCTTTTTTATTTCCGTACTAATCCTTTCCTGTGGAAACGATGATGTGACACCTAATAACAACAACAATTCCTCTTTCTCTGTAAAAGTAAACGGAGAACTCTGGCAAGCAACATTAATTGTTTTAAATGAAGTCGATGAATCAACTGAACAATTTGCCGTAAGCGCATTGAATGCTAATAAAGGAGAAACGATTGGATTTACCATCGATTACTTTGCAGGAAATGGAACATATCCAGTTCCGAAAGATCTTCAGCCGTTAATGACTTACGGTCGTTCTGACAAAAAAACTTTCTTCAATAAAACTGCAAGTAAAATGTCTGTCATTGTTACAGGAACTGAAATCGTGGCGGGTGTAAAGAAAGCGCATGGAACTTTTATTGGTACACTTGAAGCAGCTAATGGTGAGATGGTTAATTTAACGGAAGGGAAGTTCTAAGATAAAAAAATTTTCATCATGAAAAAATTTCTGATCTTCTTGTTGTCGTTGAATGTGAAGACTGTAATTGCACAGATTCAGGATATTTCTTCCTTAGCTCCAACTGAAGTTTGGAATCTCACCATTCAAAATTCCAAAGCACAACATGTTTATCTGCTCGGAACAATCACAGACGAACAGAATAAGATTCTAGTTGAATTAAGATCAGAGACCTTTTTATTAGAACAAGGTGTTGTTGTTCTTACCAATGACAAGATTAAAACAATTAAGACAGACTGGAAAGATGCGGCATCACAACAATCTGTAGTATCTACAGGTAATTTTCCCAAAGGAACTTATTCTGTCTGTACTAAAATAATGAATAAATCAACCAATAAAGAACTTGCAAGTCCCTGCCGTAAAATAAAATTTGATGCACTTCTTATTCGTAAAAATGATCCTTCTAAATACAAAAATATTCATGCATTCGGATCTGCAAGTATAGATTATAATTATTCCGATCCGGTTCCATATTACTCACAATTGCCTTCACAGTATTTGCGGGTTGAAGCAGAACAAGGGTTAAGTCTTTATTCTTTTCCGATTTCGGGAATGTTTCGATACACTACAGAAAAAACTGAAATTAAAAAGGATGTTGATATGTTTTCATTAAGATTTGACCGAAGTCGTTTTGATCGTAATATCAAGGAACTTATTTTAAGAAA
>JABFRV010000188.1 GCA_013140975.1 Saprospiraceae bacterium | reverse complement strand
CATTCTTATTTGCAGAGAATTTTAAAGATCTTAAAAATTTATATTATTTAACTAAGTGGTATTTGGAAAATCCAGAATATGAGGAATATGTAAAACCTGTAAGGGAAATTCATTTATATGTTATAAAACTTAGGAACGGAAATTACGACGCGAATAAAGTAATTAATTTAGTATGTACCAATGACACTCAGTTCGAATTTTTTCGGAAATATTTGAGTAGATTTAACCGAATAAATAATAACTTTCGAATCGAAGAAGGGCTATATAATAACTTTTCTATAAATTATAATAATAGATTTTCTAAAAATGTAATAAAAGTAATTGGTATTGTCGCTCATAGTAGTGGGAATTCATTCGATGTGGAGTTCAAGTGGACAAATGAAAAAAAAATTGAGCTTAAGGACAAGGTAAAATCAATGACCTATGATGAATATTTGTTAGATAAGGATTCTAATAAACTAAATTATTTATGCTTATTAGGTTGTGACACTAGAGATGCTTCGAAATTGGGTTCTTCATTTGATGAAGTTATATATACAGCCAATGTAGTTGATTTGAGAACAAGCTTATTATTTTATATTGGCTATATGAATTCTGTATTATTTGATTTAGGAAACCCTTATGAATTAGCTTGCTTTATGTGTTCTTTGTATAGAAAAGCAGACCCATCAAAATTATATCTGAAATCAAGCTATAATTAGGAAATGAAAGAAATTATTCAAGTGATGCAAATATTAGTTGTTATTCTTATTCTTATATTTGGATCAATTAAAGCTCAAAAAGCTAACTATCAATCTACAAATTATTACGTAAATAGTATTGACGAGTTAAAATTTATCTCTTCATTAGATGGTGTTGTAATATTTAATTCTAAAGATTTTATATTAGTAAGAATTTCCAATTCCCAAGATCAAAACATCCAAAGTTCATTCTACAAAGACTCTTTAGGAACAATTTGGTCAAGTAGCTATACGAATATTATTTGTAAACCCAAAAATAAATCAAAATTCAATGAAGTTGAATTAAAAGATCCTGATGGTATAAGAGTTAATAGTGATTATAAAGTTTTTGGAATTTTTAATAATTGTCTAATATTTAAGGCAGGAGATTTCCTTATTAAGTATAATACAATTCAAAGAAAGATAATGAATTGTAAGCGAGTTAATTTAAGAGATGTTTATTATGGTACTATAGTGTATGTAGGCGAAAATACTTTTTTTTATTATGGACTCAAAGATACGCTTTATAAAATAAACTTATCAAAATGGGAAGAAGATCCAATTGTAGTAAAAGTGACGGGTGAATTCTTTTGTATAGAGAATTTAAGAAACAAAAAGTTGGTAATTGGCTTTAAAAATGGAATTATTGGTCAATTGAATTTAATTAGTGATAGCTTTCATTTAATTAAAAGAGTCGGAAAACTTACGATCCAAGGAATAAAAGGCTTGAATAATGAAGTTGCAGTAATAAGCAATGGCGATATTATCTTTTTTTGGAATTTTCAAACAAATGAATTAATTGATTCGATAAAATTAAAGACGAATGGAGAATGTAATCTGCCACTTTCTAGACTGATGAATCCTTATGTTGATCCAGATTCAATTTTGTGGATTGGATCAGATGGTTATGGAATAGTTTCTTATAATTTAAAACAACATAAATTTAATTTAATAAAAGAGGAGTTATGTAATTATAATACGTTAGCGATTTTAACTTCAAGTTACAAGGATTATTATTTCGTTTCAAGAAATGGAGCAATTAGTTATTTTGATTTAATTAAAAGTAGAACTAAATGTCTTATTGATTTAGCAAAGAATCCTTATAATCCTGTTTTCTATAAATCTGCAATATTACTAGATTCTTGCATTTATTTATGCACATGGTCGGCAATATATTCATTGGACCTGCGAAACCTTAAATTCTGTAAACTTAAAAACTTATCAGATCCACTTTCAGAATTATTTGAATTAAAACTAGGACCTGGAAATAAAGTATTTGCAACAGGTAATAAAAATATTGTTGAATTAGACTTAACGAAGAAATCATTTAATTGGAAGTTCTTAGATGGAGTTCCAAGAAAGGTGAAGAATTACACATATTTCGATTTTGATGAGATAGGTAACTTATATGCTGGGTACAATGAAGAAACAATCCTATATTATGAAAAACTTACTAATAATTCTTGGAAATTTATTCATGAATATAATATTTCTGGTGGTGTGAAGTGTGTTTCGAAGCTTATTCACGATAGTATAAGGTTTATTTCAACGAGTACTGGATTTTATAAAATAAGCTATAAAGTCAACTCTTATTCAAGAATTATAGACTCAAAAGGTTTACTTGATCAAACAATCTATGCTGTTTATCCTCACAAAGAATATTTATGGCTAAGCAGTAATACAGGGATTCTTCGGTTAAATCCTAATACGATGGACTTGCATCAGTTTACTGAGAAGGATGGATTGCAAGGTTCTGAATTCAATACATTTTCTTATTGCTTCAGCAAGAATGGAAATGTTTTCTTTGGAGGTACAAATGGAGTCAATTATTTTAATCCTGATTCAGTGAAATTGTCCGACAAAGAGGTTCCGGTTAGAATTACGGATTTTAGAATAAATGATGTTGTTTCAGATAGATTTGAAGAACCTGATATAATTGAAACTTTACAACTTCCTTATTCTGAGAATACGCTTTCATTTGAAATCATCTCAGTTGATTTTCATGATCAAAGTTTAACTCGAGTAATGCATAAACTGGAAGGAATCGATAATAATTATATTACTTCTTCTACTAGTACTGGAATTATCCGATATGCCAATTTAGCTCCAGGATCTTATAAACTACATATAATAGGTTCCAATGCCGATAAGGTTTGGAATAAGGCAGCAAGAATAATAAATATTCAAATAGTTCCTCCTTTTTGGATGACTTCCTGGTTCAGATTACTATCTATTTTTCTAATTTTATCACTGGCTTATAAACTTATCAGAGATTATTATAAAAGACAATTGGAAAAAAAGAATTTATTGCTTAAGCAACAACAACTCATCATCGAAAAGCAAGAAGCAGTTGAAAAAGAGCGCACCCGCATCGCCTCTGAAATGCACGACGATCTGGGTTCAGGTCTTACAACTATTAAATATTTGAGTGATAGAGCATTAAAGAATGTTTCTGGGGATGAAGAAAAAGTCCAGATTGAAAAAATTGCTGATCAAAGCAATACGCTTGTTAGAAATATGAGTGAGATTATCTGGGCAATGAATTCAAGGTTTGATAATCTGGGTAATTTACTTTCATATATTAGAAGATATACCATAGAATATCTGGAAGAGCATAAGATTCAGGTTCAATGGGAACAACTCAATATTGATGAGCAATCAACTCTATCAGGAGCAAAAAGGAGATCAATATTTTTAGTAATCAAAGAAGCTTTGCATAATATAGTTAAGCACTCAGAAGCCAATAATGTAATTATTAGATGCTCTGAAGAAGGATTCAAGGTGCGGATTAACGTGGTAGACGATGGAGTTGGATTCGATCCTTTGACTGCAATTGAGAAGGGAAATGGTTTATACAATATGAAAAATCGGATGAAGGAGATAGCTGGGAATTTTGAAATTATTGCTTTAGAGAAAGGCAGCAAAATACTTATAGAGTTTCCCCTGGATTAGCTATAACAAAGGTTATATTACATAGAATACCTATACCAATTATTTTTGCTTTGAAGAGTATCTATTAGATTATGCTAAGAAGTGACAAGCTAAAATGGAACGTCATGCAAGTTGCAATTAAATTATTTACAATTATGTGTCTGACATATATTATCTTTAAACTCGTTTTTCTTTGAAGATTCAGATTATGAAGCTTGCAATTTTAGAAGATATAAAAGATGTTGCTGAATCTCTTAGAGAAATATTTTCGCTAGAGAAGGATATTCAATTTAATCAGATTTACTTTAACGCTGAAGATGCTATGAATTTTCTTCCCAATAATCCGGTTGATGTGCTTATTGTAGACATAGGATTACCTAGAAAATCCGGTATTGAAGCCATAGAATATCTTTCAGAACATTGTCCGGGTACACAGTTCTGCATGTTTACTGTTTATGAGGATGATGAAAAAATATTTAAATCATTACAAGCCGGTGCCAAAGGCTATATATTAAAGGGATCTGCTCCGCAAAAAATAATAGATGCAGTAAGGGAACTATATCAGGGAGGATCGCCCATGAGTCCCAATATCGCAAGAAGAATTCTAGATGTATTTCAGAAAATGAAAGTAGATCCGGTTCCAATGCCATTACCAATTACAACAAGAGAAAGAGAATTATTGGAACACCTCTCCAAAGGACTTCTTTACAAGGAAATAGCAGAATTAATGGGAATTACCACAGGCACCGTTAAACAACACATTCATAAGATCTATGACAAGCTTCAGGTGAGTAATCGAACTGAGGCGATTAATAAGTTGAAGGGGAATTCGTAGTGGTAGTCTTATGCATCCTGAATTAAATAAACATAGCACCAAATAAATTATTAACTAAAATTCATATTGAGAATATACAACATCTAAATTTCTGGATTTTATAATTTATTTAGAGAATTCATTTCTACAATGAATGTAATATAACAGTTTTTCAAACACATTCGAATATTATAATTAGATTTTAAACACGAAGGTTTAATTTTTGTCAATTTTAATAAAACCTTTCTTCGCCAGCAGAATTCAAAATTCGTGGTTTATATTAATGAATTAATTTTTCATTGTCATATAACATAAGTTATATTGTTGATATAGACTGGTATACTGAATTTTGTGATGAATTTACAATCATACTAAATAAAGTATTTTTTAATTAAAAACCATAATATGAAAAATCTATTACTTTTATCTCTATTTTTTATTCGCTTACATCTCGGTTATTCTCAGACATGTAGCCAATGTGAAATACCCAGCGCTAATTGGCCAGTATCACAGTGTGAATACTACGAGAACCTGGCATTTCAAGACGACTTGATTACACAACATTGGAAAGTTTACCCTAATGTTCCAAATCAAAACTATTATCCTGTATCAGCCAAAATGGAAATATTTGGAATAGGAGGGTTATTATTACCTCATTTCAACTACGCAGGTACACCAGTTGATAACTACTATAAATTCGATATACTTCCTAACGATTACAGGTATCAATTCAGATTATATGTATTTCAAGGAAAGAAAGTAAAGATTGTATTGAAAAATTCTAGTTTAGGAGATGTGCTTTTATTATATTTTCAAGGGAATGGTACGGCAGATATTTTAACATCAAATAATGTAAAAATTTCTAGTTTTTATTATAATAATATTGACAATTGGGTTAGCATGAGTTTATTTTTTCATGTTGGTACTGGAACAATGGAGGTTTTTAGAAATAATTATAAGGTTGCTAATATTCCTAATCTACCAACAGCAGCAAATACCTTTCCTTCTGCAATTAATTTTTTTGCAGACCAGTCAGGAGATCGATTTTATTTAGATGGAACATGTTTGTTGGCACATAAAATTCTATTTACTCAATGTACTTTAGATTACCATCCTCAGTGTTTAAATGGAACCGATGAAGGTGTGGGAAGCAATGGATGTTTTGCGGGTTTAGCAGGGTATTTTAGCAAAGAAATTCATGATTGCGATAAATCTAATAATGACCCTTGTCTCGATTGTGACGAATGTTTTAGCTACTTCTTTGATTGTAATGATAGGCAGATTTTGCATCTGACTAATAATTATTGTGATGAAGATGTACCTATTAATCCTAAAGAATCAATGCCAGTAACTGAGTATGAATGGGAGTTTAAGAATTCTAATAATGTTATAGTACAACCAGAATTTTTAAATTCAACCAGTTCAAATTCTTTTGAGCCTTTATGCAGATTTATATTACCAGGAAGATATACTATTTGCCTTTATGTGTATGGGAATGCAGTTACAGGTAGATTCCTCAAATATACTTGTTGTTATACTGTAATTATTGGGTTGCCATGCAACAGGACACCAACTTTATTTATAAATTCTGGAACTCTTAATGGGAATAATGAAATGACTCTGACAACTACTACAACAGATGCAGACTCGTATAGTTGGAGAGTGGAGGATCCTGCCGGTGTTATTTCTGGCCAATCGACGAGCGCAAGTACTTTTAAATGTAAAATTCCCAATGGACGAAATTGTATGGTAGTGTGCCTAACTGTAGGAAATGGTTGTGGAATGATTTCTAAATGCATTACAATATGTAAGAATAATTCAGGTTGTGGTTCAAAGCCACCTTCACATCCTCCTATTCTTTATCAAATTAACCAGGATTCAGAGGTGAGTTTTACAAATATTCCACAAATGGATCGTTATGAATGGGTGTTACCAGCAGGATGTACATTTGTTGGAGGAACCAATTCTACTTCAAGAAATCCAACATGTAAATTACCTGTTCCGGGCTGCTCCTATATTGTTTGCCTTAAAATGTGGTTTGGATCATGTTTTGTTTGCTGTTATTGTTTTACAATTGCACCTGCACCAGTTAGTAATATAACATTTGATCCGGATGAAATGGCATGTGTACCTACAAATATTGGAATCAAGGTTCCTGTTAGAGTTAGGGGTTTTACTAATATAACAGCTGTTGATTTAAGGTTTGTCTTAAATCCGGCTCTTGTTGCTAACTTTGTAGGAGTCCAACCTGGTCCGAATGTTAATGCGAATGAAGTTATTGATAATATATTAAGTACAAACAAAATACAGGTAGGATATGCTCCAGCTGGATTAAAGACCTTGGTTGATAATGATATACTCTTTTATCTTTTATTAGAAACAAAAGGTCCAGCTAACTCAACTGCAACTATTACAATTGAATCAAATACGGCTGAAGTTGAACAGAATCGTATCATAGTCACACCAACTTTAAAAACCGGTACTATATGTATAAGTGGAGCTTTTAAATTATGTGGAATAATAACTCGTGAAGATGGTAAAGGAGTTAAAGATGTTACAGTTGAGCTTAGTGGATATTCCAGTCAGTCAACGATAACTGATGCGCAAGGCAATTATTGTTTCAACAATGTCCCTGGTGGAAATTATACAATCGCCCCAAAGAAAATTATCAATCCAGGAAATGGAGTTGGAATTCCAGATATCTCTGCTATAAAATCGCATAATTTAGGGATCAATAGTTTATCAGGTCCTTATAAGATCATTGCTGCTGATGTTGATAATAATAAAAGAATAGATGCAACCGATATAGCAAGAATAATTCCAACGTGGAAAGACCCATCTCGGGTATTTATCAATGTTAATAGTTGGAAATTTGTACCGAAATCATTTCAATTTGCCAATCCTAATAACCCACTTCAAACAATTTACCCGGAATTAATAAGCTTACCAATTTCTGCAGATGTTTTGAATCTGGATTTTATCGGTATAAAAATGGGAGATGTCAATTTAAGTAATGATCCTCAAAAATTAGAAAAGGGTAATGAAGTAGGTGTATTAAGTCCATCACTAAATAAAAGAAATTTTGGAGCAATTGAATTAAAGATTAATTCAGATACTGTTAGACCAAATGCCATTCTTAAACTTCCCGTTTACGCAAAGGGATTTAAAAATATTCTAGCTTTTGGTTTTTCGATTTCTTTTATGGAATCTAAACTTGAATTTCAAAAAATGAGCGGATTTAATTCAAATATTGGAATAAGTCAATCAGATTTTAATATTGAACGCGCAGCAAATGGAACGCTAAGTGTAAGCTGGAATACTACAGATTTAAATGGAGTGTCAAACCCGGATGCAGTTCCGTTATTCTATATTGAGTTTAAAGTAAAAGCTGTTCACAATGAGAAAACAACAATCAGCATAACCAATACTCCTACACCGATTTCGTTTGCTGATCCATTAGAAAGTTTGAATGTAACTGTAATTCCGGGTACAATTTTGGTTGACCAATCAGTAGTTGCCATCTCAGATTTAGGGAACATGAATAAAGAGATTGAATTATACCCGAATCCGACAACTGGAGATATTTATTTACATTCTCTTCCATCTACTCTAAATATTAAAGACATTAAGATCTATAATATTCATGGATTAGAATGTCCATTTAGCTTTGATTCAGAAATTCAAAAGTTATATGTCACAAATTTAAAGCCCGGCATATACTTTATTGAATTAAGTGTAAATGGTACAAAGTCAAGACATAAAATAATTAAAGTATAATGTAGAATTTTTTTCATGAGCTCGAAGGAATTTTCCTTCGGGCTCTTTATTAGATGGAATTATAGATTTAACGATAATAAAATTTAACATTTTTTAAAAAACAAATATAATGAAAAAATTATTAATGTATCTCGGAATTTTAAGTATTACAATTAATTTATCTTTTTCTCAGTCTCTATCAACTCTACCTCTTGGGTTGGATTTAAATAGTACGGGAGACGCTTTTAGCACTGATAAAGAAAAGAGATTTTATTTTCAAGGACTAACATCAGCAAATTCTACAGAAAGCATAATAGAAGACTTGCAAGGTTCTCAAAAATTTAATTTTTCTTATCGATTAATGAACTCCAAAAATTCTGGAAAATTGTTTAATGGAGTAGGTCTTGATGTTAGTTTAGGTGCAAATCTGCTAAACATAAATCCTAAAGTGAGTTCTAGGGACTCATTTGACTTATACTCCTTAATGTTTCCCGAAACAGGAAATTATGGAGTTATCTTTAATCCATCGATAACTTATTATTCTAAAATTATTGGAAATGTTGCTCATAGAATAAGTGGAGAGTTTTCATATAGCTTCAGAGGAAATCGACTTGATAAACTGTCATTAACTGATACCTTTGATAATGATATCTTTTTTAATATAACAAACATTAATATCATACCTTTTCGATATAATTTTTACTATCAACCAGAAAAGAACCTAAAGGTAAATTTTAGTATAGCTGCTTATTGGAATTTCTTTAATATACCTAATGATGAAACGGATGATTTTAATAAAATTTTTGCCAAAGAGAATCCATTCTTTTTAAAGGCAAAGAGATCCAATATTAATAGTTATGGATTCAAATTATCCTGTGGTATTAATGGCTTCCTTTTATTTGCAGATATTAGACAAAATTATGGATTAGATATAAATATTAACGAGTCACATAAAGTAAAGGGCTTTGTTTATAATGTAGGTGTAGCACAGAATATTAATTTATTTGAAAAGTAGAATAGATTATCAAGTAACTTTTAGTGAAACTTTCAGACTAGTGAAAAATTAAAATAAGTAGAACTATATTGAATTATTTAAGATGCTGTACCTATAGTAATAGAAATATTTAGCTAATTCGAAATTCAGAAATAATTTCAGTCAATTTGTTGTTGCCTTTGAGTATAATTTATTAGAGAAAATATATTATTTCGATCACTTTCCTTTGGCTACCTCACCACCACCAACTTCCCAACACTCCCTTCACTCACATCAAAATCTTTTGTCGTATTGGCAAAAATTAAATACACTCCGGATGCAACGTCGTTGCCAAGATAATCTTTGCGATTCCATGTGGCTTGTCCACCATTAGCAAATGTTTCATAAACAAGTCGGCCGCTGATGTCTGTTATTTTAACTCGCGCATCTCGGGCAAGGCCCTGAATTGCTACTACACCAGTGTAATCTGCTGTGGATGGATTAGGATTAATTCGCATTGTCTCAATAAAATTATCATTGGCAAATGTCGCATTGCTACGATATACTTGCAATCCTCTATCTGTTCCAATCCATACCTCGCCTGTTTTTTCATTGACTGAAAGGGAAAAAATATTATTGCTAAGTAATGGACTATTGTTTGTGTTGAAATAATCAATCTGGAATTCTCCGGATGGCGATTGCACATATAGACCATTGCGAGTGCCAATCCATTTTCTGTTAGCTCCATCAACTGCGACGCTTAAAACTTCTTCTGTTTCCAGAAGGAATCCTATAATTCCGTTTTGATCTACTTTTCTTCTTGTTCCCTTACAGATTCCGTCAAAAATTGATCCTCCACATTCAAAAATAACAGGACCGGCTGCAGTTCCAACCCAAACATCTCCTTCGAGATCAACTGTAACATTATAAATGATATTGGAAGTAATATTAGTATTGGAAGAATTAAGAACAATTGTTCTATCATCTGTTGGGTCAAGTGGGTTTCTTTCGTCAAAGACTGCAAGACCGTCTCGAAGAACTAACCATTTATAACCATTTTGATCAACAGTAATATCAATAATATTTGTTCCAATATTTACAGGTAGTGAAAATGATTTCCATGTTCCAGCTTTATCTAAACTTACTATAGGTTTCCTTGCGAGATAATTAGCGATCCACAATTTTTCAGTTTTCACATCGTAGTCTAAGCCAGAAATCCTAACTTTACCAGGATCCCCAACAGCTTGTCCAAGTTCTCCTCCTGTGTTGCTATCATTAAATAAGGTGTACTCATCTTTAATCTTGTCGTATTGAATTAGACCTTGCTGAAAACTGGCGAAATATAATTTATCTTTTTGTTTGTTCTCTTCAATTCTTAAAATATCACTAATGTTATTATTTTTAAAAAATTCTGAATTGGAAAAATTTATAAAACTCCAATCACCAGCTTTGTATTTGTATATCCCATCCTTTATAAACTTATACGTGTATGTTTCATCCCAGCCTCCACTCGCGATATACGTTGCATCCTGTAAGGATTTTATTTGAAAGACAAAATTATTATATGGTCCTGAGATATTAATAAACTTGCAAGCCTGCAGATCATCAATGTATCTGAATCCGTATCGGGGATCTGCAGTCCAGATTCTATTTGTGATTGGTTCTTGTAAACTAGAAGTACTTGCAACAATGCATTCATTTTTGTATTCAATCCATTCCGTGGCGTTTTTATAAACCAATAAAATATTTTCACCACTGGGAACATAATTTAATGTAAAGATCATGTCTTTATTATCTGAATAGCCATGAAGAAAATCAAATTCACCATATGTCCGATGTACATCGAATTGTGTTCCGTTCAGTTTATAAATTTTTTCTTGTTCTAAAATGTATAATAAGTTATTATGAACAAGAATTTGTAAATAATTTTCACTCGGATCAAGGCCCTCAGAAAATCCAATTTGTTGCCAATTCGTAAAATCTTCAACCAGATTATTGGTATTCAACAAAAATCTATAAACACCATTAGAAGTTGCACTAAGATATTGGTTGTTAAAAGAGATCGTATTTTTAATTTTTATATTGCTGGTAAAGACTGTGAATTCAACCAATTGATTGACAAGATTTAAAGAGATCAATCCGAAATCAGCATTGATAAAGACACTTTCATCGTTGCGATACGTAATGCTATTAATTGTTTTAGCAATCGGAACATTATTATAAATTTTAATAAAAGGAATCGCTTCTACCTTTTCTTCTGTTACCAGGTCAATAAGACCATCTGAATAAGCAACAACAAGAGTCTTTGTTTTCTGATGGTAATAGATAGCATTGATCTTACTCCCGGAAAGGCCTTCAGTAGTACTGATCTTTTGAGTGCTTAAGTCTGATTTAATAAGCTTTAATATTGCGAGATCCGTTGCATAGTAAATTGCTTCATCGCTTTGAGTAATGCTGGCTCCATTATTATATGGAATCTGATTGCGCCACTCTCCGATTCTGAGTTCAGCCTGAGCAAACAATAATACAGGTAAAAAGGCCGCGGCCAAAACTAAAATCTTCATAAAAATAAGGATTCCATTAATAACGAATTCGGGCGAAAATTATTCTAATTCCCGGACCTATAGGTAAGAAAAAGAGCTTATTCCTTTGCCTTATCTTCTCCTTTTAGTTTTTTGACACTTTCATCAACGTCTTCCGTGGCTTTAGTCAGCTCATTCAGTCTGTTTTTACGGTCATCTGGGATATTGCTGATGATTCCTATTGATTTTCCATTGAATAAAAACCCTTTGTGATCCGAGTCAATTTTTATGAGTCCATCCGTAATTACTTCCCCAGATAAAATGACTTTTGCAAGCTCATTTACAATTTCCTTTTGAATGACTCTTTTTAGAGGCCTTGCTCCAAATTGAGGATCATATCCGAGATCTGATAATAGGCTTAAAGCAGAATCGCTTAACTCTAATTTTAATCCTTGTGTTAAAAGATTCTTTGTTAGTGATTTAACCTGAAGTTGAGCAATTTTTTTGATGTCAGATTTGCTTAATGGTAAAAACATAATCTTGTCATCAATTCTGTTGAGAAATTCCGGTCTGACACTTTCCTTCAGTTTGTTGAAAACTTCCAATTTTGTAGTTTCAAGAATTTCAATTCTATGTTTATCACCCATGGCTTCCAAATCTTCAAAATTCTCCAGAATAATATCAGAAGCAATATTGGAAGTCATTATGATAATCGTATTTTTAAAATTGACAACTCTACCTTTGCTATCCGTTAATCTTCCGTCATCAAGAACTTGTAACAGAATATTAAATACATCAGGATGTGCTTTCTCAATTTCATCAAGTAAAATAATTGAATAAGGTTTAGTTCGAACTGCTTCCGTTAATTGGCCACCTTCATCATAACCAATATATCCTGGAGGCGCACCCAGTAATTTAGAAACAGAGTGTGATTCCATATATTCACTCATGTCGATTCTGGTCATTGCCTTTTCATCATCAAATAAAGCAAGCGCAAGTGCTTTAGCCAATTCCGTTTTTCCTACTCCTGTTGGCCCTAAGAAAATAAATGAACCAATGGGTTTATTAGGATCCTGAAGTCCTGCACGTGATCTTCTCACTGCATCAGACACAGCAGTTACTGCTTCAATTTGTCCAATAACTTTTTGACCAATTTCATCTTCGAGACGAAGGAGTTTTTCCCTTTCACTTTGCATCATTTTTTGCAGTGGAATTCCTGTCCATTTACTCACAACTTCTGCAATGTCATTCGCATTAACAGTGTCAGAAGTGAAGCGTGATTCTTCTGGTAGTTTCAATAATTTATCTTCTGCAGCTTTGAGTTCTTCTTCTTGTGTTTTTAAATCGCCGTACTTAAGCTGTGCTACTTTTCCAAAGTCAGATTCACGGAAAGCGCGATCAATTTCAATATTCAGTTCATCAATTCTTTTTTTCTTGGATTGAATTTCATCGACAATTTGTTTTTCTGTCTGCCAACTTGCAGTAACTGAATTGAGTTTTTCTTTAGCGTTAGCAAGTTGTTCTTCTATAATCTTTATTTTATTCTCGTCCTTTTCTCTTTTAACACCTTCTTTTTCGACTTCAAGTTGTCTGACCTTTCTTTGTAATTCATCTATCTCTTCCGGAACACTGTCCAGTTCGAGACGCAATTTAGCAGAAGCTTCATCAATCAGGTCAATGGCCTTGTCGGGAAGTTGCCTTTCCGTTATATATCGATGTGATAGATTTGCCGCAGCAACTAATGCTTCATCCTGAATTGCAATCTTATGATACACTTCATATTTATCCTGTATTCCTCTCAGAATAGAAATAGTGTCTTCTACTGAAGGTTCGCCAATCATTACAGGTTGGAATCTTCTTACAAGAGCCTTATCATTTTCAAAATATTTCTGATACTCATCAAGCGTAGTCGCACCAATTGTGTGAATATCTCCACGTGCTAGAGCTGGTTTTAAAATATTGGCAGCGTCAATGGATCCACTTCCTCCACCTGCTCCTACAAGCGTATGAATCTCATCAATAAAGAGTATTATGTTTCCATTAGAATCTTCTACTTCTTTGATTACAGCTTTTAATCTTTCTTCAAATTCACCCTTGTATTTAGCACCGGCAATTAGACCCGCGATATCAAGGGAAAATATTTTTTTAGTTTTTAAATTTTCGGGAACATCACTCTTTACGATTCGCCATGCGATTCCTTCAATTATTGCAGTCTTTCCAACACCGGCTTCACCGATTAGTATAGGATTATTCTTTTTTCTTCGGGACAGAATGTGTAATATTCTTCTAATCTCTTCATCTCGTCCAATGATTGGATCTAATTTTCCACTTTCAACATTGGCATTGAGATTCACCGCAAATTTATTCAAGGAATTATAGGTGCTATCGCTTCCGGCATCCTGTACTTTTTTCCCTTTGCGTAATTCTGTTATTCCTTGTTTGATTCCTTCATAAGTAACTTTATTGTCTTTTAGAATTTTAGCGGCCTTATCTCCATTCTTTAAAATTCCTACAATCAATAATTCCAATGAAATAAAATCATCACCAAATTCTTTCATTGCATTCTTTGCCTGAATCAATGCCTGATTGGCGTCATTGGAAAGATATTGCTTTTCAGGACCGGTTACCTTGGGATACTTGCGAATTTCATTCTCCAGTTCTGATTTAATCATTCCGATATTGGATCCCAATTTTTCAAATAAAAAGCTGCAAAGCTGTTCATCAGTTTCAATTATACCTTTACAGAGATGAACTGAATCCACAACCTGTTGGCTGAGATTGGATGCAATCTGTTGTGCTTTCAGGATAGCATCCTGGGCTCTCATTGTAAAATTTTCGTATGTCATATCTTTCGGTTTGTTTATTCTGATCAATAACTCTACCAGACACAATAATCGGAAATTTTGGCAACTTTTTAGTGGGTTTTACTGACAAAAGGTCTTATTTGGTAGCTGTTTAATGCAGGATTAATTATATTAAAAGTTGTGCAGCTGATTAATTTAAGATCAAAAAGTCTTGACTTTAGAAGTTTGATACTCAATGAAAAACCACATTCTAAATCTTAAATGAGTGTATTCAAAAATTCACGATATTCTTTCGAGAAGCGAGACAAGCTTGATTGAAAAATTGACGTAACAATCAATTCATAATCCATAACTTATTCCCGATTCTTGCAGCTTTGTCATGGCAATAGTAGAATTTATAATTTATTTTCATCTTACCAATTAAATTATCAGAGCATCAGAGCATCAGAGCTTCTGGTTTTGAGCATTTGAGCATTCCACGAAGTGGTCCCGATGTAAGTCGGGAAGAGCATCAGAGCTTCAGAGCTTTCGAGCTTCAGAGCTTTGATATCATTCTTCCACAAACACCCTCTTCACTCTTGCCGAAATCCCACATAGAATCTCATAAGGAATTCTTCCGGTAACATGTGATAGTTCTTCTATGCTGGAATGCAAGCCAAAAATTTCAACTTCGTCGCCGACCTGTACATCTTGAATATGGCTAACGTCAATCATACACATGTCCATACAGACAGCGCCTATGATTTTGCATTTTATTCCTTTAATATTAACTTGATAATTTTTAATTCCTGCGGATCTTGGTAGTCCATCTGCATAGCCAATGCTTAATACAGCAATCCTTCCATCAGAGTTGAGCTGGCCGGAAAGACTATAACTTATTTTATCGGAAGAGCTTACTTTTTTAATCTGTGTTATTTTCGTTTTAAGGCGATGAGCTTTTTCGAGTTGAGGTATAATTTTGGGGTTATTATCAATTCCGTACATACCTATGCCTAGGCGAACAATGTCCAATTGCATTGTAGGATGAATACTTATTCCTCCACTATTTAGAATATGAGCTTTAGGATCGTATAGTAGACTTTTTGAAATCTGTTTATATGCTTCGGTGAAACTTGAATATTGCTGTTGCGTAAAATCAAAGTAATCTGATGAATCGCTTCCGGATAGATGACTAAAAATGCTTATAACTTTTAAGTATTGATTATCTAACAGAACTTGTATTAATTCAACTAGGTCTGAAGACTTAAATCCCAATCGGTTCATTCCGGTATCCAGCTTTATGTGAATTCTATGCTCAGTATTATGGGATACTTCCTGAATCATCCTTTGTAATTGTGGAAGACTAAATATAACAGAATCAATATTATTTTCTGATAATTTTTCAAAATCCGAAAGCCCTGAATTCATTACCATGATTGGGCACTGAATACCTTTGTTGCGAAGATGTATGGCTTCATCCTGATACGCAACAGCTAACATATGAACTCCCAGGTGTTCGAGGTATCTTGCTACTTCATATTGACCTGAACCATATGCGGACGCTTTTACAACTGCAATAATCTGTGTTGAAGGATTCAAAAAACTTTTATAAACAGAAATATTATGTGCTATAGATTTTAGATTGATCTCAAGAATTGATTCGTGGTTGGAAAGAGACAGTTCTTCAAATACTCTTTCAAGTCTGAATATCCTTGCGCCTTTGATAAGAATAAGATTATTTTTTATCTGTAATTGATCCAGATTGTTCAATAATTCTTCTGTAGTCGAATAAGAATGAAATTTTGTATTTCTATCAAGTTGCGTTGAAATTGATCGTATGCTAGATCCAACTCCAATTATCCGAGTGAATTTATATTTATTTATAAGTTGTATAAGTCGATTGTGATTTTCATTTTCATTTTTTGAATCCGGGAAATCAGTTATGAATAATACCCTTTCAAGAGTTTTGTTGTATTGATCTGCTTGTTGGAATGAAATCAAGAGAGAATTAATATCCAAAGAATAGCTGTCATTAATGAGAAGACAATTATTGATTCCCTCCTTATGTTCCAATCGCATTCGGAAACTTTGCAGTTGTGAAAAACCGGATTGAATGCTCTCCTGACTTAAGCCAAGATCCAGCGAACAAAGAATGCAAGGAATAAAGTTTTCAATTGAAGCAGAATCAGAAAATGGAAGATGAAAATCGTAAGAGTTCTGGTTATGAATTATTTTAACAACTAAGCCATTTGAGTTGGCGTTGCCGAGGATGATTTTACTATTGTTATTTTCTGATACTCCCCACGATCTTGCATTGGTATCGTGTTTAAGATTTTCATGTAACCAATTATCGTTTCCAGGGTAATAGAAATATTTACAATTTTTGAAAAGTTCAATCTTCTCCTTTAATTTGGCTTTTCTGTCTTCAAAACCTGAATCATGAGCATCACCAAGATTGCTTAATATTCCAATTGAGGGTTGAATCATTTCGCGAAGTTGATTCATCTCATTCATTTGTGAAATTCCTGCTTCAAATATTCCTATCTCATGATTATCCAGTAATTGTAATACAGACAGTGCGACACCCAATTGTGAATTATAAGATTTCGGGTTTTTGCATACAGAATAATTCTGCTGAACGATCTGACTTAACCATTCCTTAATGATAGTCTTCCCGTTACTTCCTGTAATGCCTATGCAAGGGATAATAAATTTATTTCTATGTGCAATCGCAAGTTCCTGAATAGCAGTTAGGCATTTATCAACTTTTAAATAAGTAACATTATCTTCATAAGGAATGTCCTGATCTATGATAAATACTTTTACGCCTTTTTTTATTAAATCCGGAATAAATTGAATGCCGTGATGATGTGTTCCCGGTAAGGCTACAAAAATTGTCTGTTCAGGATAATGAATATGTCGGCTATCAATTTCTAATCTCCAGTTAATATTCGTAGTTTGTGATATACTATTATAACTAGCATGAATAATTTGAGAGATTTGTATTAATGAAAAATTCATTATTTGTACTTACTTAGAACTTGTAAACTAGAGTTTGCTTTGTCATTATTTTTTCTTGAAAATTTTATAACATTAGAAAACATTATTTTAGCCACGTGTAGTATTGCAAAAATACCTCTAAAACCTTGTTTAATTCAGACATTGATTAAATAAATATATACCCTCTTGCGAGTTTAAGCAAATAATCTGACATTATTCAAGGTCGAAACCAATATCTTTTCGGTAATATTTTCCATCGTATTGAATCTGCTTAGCCATGTATAGACTTTTTTGTATAGCCTGATCCTTGGTTTTGCTTATAGAACTTAACGCTATTACCCGACCTCCGCTTGTAACGAGTTTTCCATCTTTAATCTGTGTTCCTGCATGAAAGATATATGAATCTTCGGGACAGTCTTTGTAATTGAAAATTTCTTTTCCTTTTTCAAAGTTATCGGGATATCCACCGCTGACTAAAAATACAGTTGCCGCATAATGATCATGCGTTGACATACTATAATCATTCAAAGTTCCACTTCCACAAGCGATAAATGCTTGTAACAAATCTGATTTGATTCGCAACATTATCGATTCAGTTTCCGGATCTCCCAATCTGCAATTGTATTCAATAACAAATGGATCACCATTTACATTGATTAGTCCAAAAAATATAAAGCCTTGATATGGAATATTTTCTTTTTGTAACCCTTCAATTGTAGGATTAATGATTCTATTTCTGATTTTTTCACGAAGAATATTATCAATAAAGTGTACGGGTGATATAGATCCCATTCCACCGGTATTTAATCCCGTATCTTTCTCGCCAATTCTTTTATAATCTTTGGCATCCGGAAGTTCAACATAATATTTTCCATCCGTAAGAATAAAACTGGAAAATTCAATGCCCGATAAAAATTCTTCTATTACAACCTGCTCCGAAGCCTCGCCAAACTTTCCATCTAACATCAATTCGATTTCTTCTATCGCTTCGTTATGAGATTGACAAATAAGTACTCCTTTGCCTGCAGCCAAACCATCTGCTTTGAGAACAATAGGAGTTTTCATAGATAAAATAAATTCTTTGGCTTCCGACAACTGTTCTTTCCTAAAAGTCTTATAAGCTGCAGTCGGAATATTATGTCTGAACATAAATTCTTTAGAAAAATTCTTACTGGATTCCAATCTTGCTCCGGATAATTTTGGACCAATAAGAATGCAGGTATTTCCTAACGACTCTGATAAATGATTCATTAGGCCATCAGCAAGCGGAGCTTCCGGGCCGCAGATGACAAGCTGAATTTCATTTTTCGAAATAAATTGGGTAATTTCAGAATGATTCTGTAATGATATCTGATGACATTCTGCCAACTCAGATATTCCTGGATTGCCGGGAATGCAAAACAATTTTTCGAGATCCGGACTTTGATTAAGTTTCCAGGCAATCGAGTGCTCCCTTCCTCCTGATCCTAAGAGAAGAACTTTGTATCTTCCATTCATGCCGTAAAGAAATTCAGAATTTTGATGATTTTAGCTATCTTTTAGTTCTCTTCGAAGAATTTTTCCAATTGGTGTCTTTGGTAATGATTCTTTAAATACGACCTTTCTTGGAACTTTGTAATTGGTAAGCTTCTCTTTGCAATACGATAGTATCTCGCTCTCACTTAAACTTGAATCTTTTTTAACAATAAAAACTTTCACAACCTCACCACATTTTTCATCTTTCATTGCTACAGCTCCCGCTTCCAAAACTTTTGGATGTGATGTGAGTACGTCTTCAATTTCATTGGGATAAACATTGAAGCCAGATACTAAAATCATATCTTTCTTTCTATCAACAATTTTAAAGAAGCCATCTGGATCCATTACTGCAACATCTCCGGTTGCAAACCAGCCATCCTTTATTGAATTGGCTGTTTCATCGGGTTTGTTATAATATCCTTTCATTACCTGCGGGCCTTTGACAAGAATCTCTCCGGGTTCGCCTTGTCTAACCTCGTTTCCAAAATCATCAACGAGTTTGACATCGGTACTAGGCGCTGGCAAGCCAATGCTTCCCATTCTTCCGGTGTCATCCAGGGGATTAATGGAAACAAGTGGTGAAGTTTCTGTAAGACCATATCCTTCCGTTAAAGGAGTTCCTGTCACAGCTCTCCATCTCGTAGCGACACTTGACTGCAGCGCCATTCCACCTGCTACGGAAGCTTTTAAACTTGAAAAATTCAAACCCGAAAATCCAGGATAATTAAGCAATGCGTTATATAAAGTATTAACGCCGGTCATTAGACTGACAGGATATTTTTTAAATACATTTACTACACTTTTTATATCTCGTGCATTTACAATCAGAATGGTTCTAGCTCCTATGCTCATCATAGCAAGAGCATTCACTGCAAAAGCAAAAATATGATACATTGGCAAAGGTGAAAGTGTGGTTTCAACTTTTTCTTTCAGCTTATAACATATCATTGCCTTTATCTGCTCGAGATTAGCACACATATTTGCATTGGTCAACATTGTTCCTTTGCTTACTCCTGTTGTTCCGCCTGTATATTGCAGCATAATTACATCGTCCCTTTTTCTATCAAAAGGAAGAAGCGTAAATTTTTTACCCAATCTGATTGCTTCCATAAATTTGACAGTATTTGCAATATTATATTTAGGCACAATCCGCTTTATATACTTTACGGCAAAATCAACCAAGCTGCCTTTAATTGTACCTAGCATTTCACCAATTGAGGTCGTGATGACGACTTCTATTTTAGTTTTATCAATTATTTTTTCAAGGTTGGCGGCGAAATTTTCAGCTATTACAACAGCTTTTACTCCGGAGTCAGTAAATTGATATTCCATTTCCCTGGGTGTGTATAAAGGATTGGTATTAACGAGAATTAATCCGGCTCTCAGACATCCAAAAATGGCAATTGGATACTGTAGAAGATTAGGCATCATAAGGGCTATTTTGTCACCCGGTTTTAAGCCTCTGGAGTGAAGATATGCCCCAAAAGAGCGAGAGTATTCATTCAGCTGCTTGTAACTAATCTCAACATCCATGCAATTGAAAGCGATCAAATCTGCATATTTCTTCATGGATTCCTCCGCGAAATCTATAAGGCTGCAGTATTGTTCTGCGTCTATATTCGCAGGAACACCTGCAGGATAATGCTTTAACCAGGGCCGAGTATCCATTCTATAAGATTTTGAGTAAAATTAATAGTTTTTTACCTTCCATAGGTCAAAAATTGGTCTACTGAATAATATCTGACATTCTAAAACAGAGCAATGATTAACGTTGTGTTGACGAATCCTTTAAAAAATGTATTTAGGCCGAATCTTACATTTGCGCCCTAAAATTAAAATACGAATGAAAAAACTAACTATTGGCTTGTTGGCAATCTTTATCATCTTCTCATGTAAGAACGTTGATCAATACAGAGCTCCAATTGATTCCTTAACGGCAGAATGGACAAAAGCGGGAGAAAATGTGATGAATACTTATGGATCTATTGGTACTTCTAAAATTATGATGAATACTTTTGTTGATAGTTTTAAAATAGATTCTACAAAAAAATGGAGTAAGGAAGCTTTAATCATGATGGATTCTATGAAGACAGCGTTTGTAGCACAGTATAACGGAATCAACAAATTGTCAACTGAAGTTGAAGAATTTAAAAACAAGTGGACTACTATGACAGCAGATGTAGATGCTTTGTCTAAAGGACTTAAGGAAGGAAAACTAGAAGGGGATGTTATGGTAAAAATTAATGATCTTAAAGCCAATTGCCAAATGGCAGTTACTCAATCAGAAGCATGGAATAAGAATGTTACAGGAGCACAGACAACTGTTGTACAAGCCTGGGATCTTTTTAAGAAAGCGAAATTGATGAAATAAATTATTAAGAAAAGTTTTTGTTTGAAAAAAGAGGGTGGAGTTATCTACCCTTTTTTTTGTCTATTATTAATGTATTTTTTTTGATAACTATTTGTAATAAGTTTAATAAAAAATTAAGAATTGTAAAGATGAAAATTAAGAATAGTAAGTCTTAATTAGATTTTCAATTTCAAGCTTTCCTTTATCCAATTTCTGTCTAAGGATAGTGAATAATATTCTACGTTGCTTCTCACTTTCACCGCTGATATTGGTAGAATGTAAGATTGTCTTATTAATCCAAGCTTCAATATGTTTAATCATTCTTTCTTCATTGGTTCTGATATAATTTGGATTATCAATTGATGTAAATAGCATATTACCCACATCAGATGTGATTAGAACAGAATCATTAGAGTGTACCAATTCATTCATATAAATCTTAACTTTGGATTTATTCAACATCTCTTTGGATTCAATTCTCTTAGTTGCAGAAATACATATATTTTCTAAATGTGAAACAAGTTCTTCCAATTCATAGAAAATATCCATGATCTCATGCTTATTCTTATATCCCTGCATAGGTATAAAATATTGTATCTGATCAAGGGTAGTATCAATCATTCTGATATTCCATATCTCAACTCCTGAGAATTGATAAAAAGTATGAATACAAGTCTCAATCGTTAGTATCAATTCTTTATCATTGATATATTGTCCAATATCCAAAAGATTCTTGTGAGAAGTAATACCCCAGGACGCATACTGCCATACAAATAACTTAAACATCATTAACTTCTTAAAAGCCATATAATGAAATATTGGCACCTCTCCTGCCAGATAAGTATAACTGACATTCGGAAGTTTTGTGAGAAAATGAAGATGATTTAATATATTTTGTATGTAAGAAATAGATTTTTCTGGAAGCTTTATTAATGCATCAGACAAGAAGGGCACTGGTCTTGATTTATGTGACATGAAAAAATCCAATGATAAATCAAAGTGTCTTGCAATAATAATTATTTCATCTATACTAAAACCGAGTTTAAGATTGACTTTCTTATATGCAGTACTTCGTGCACAATTAAGTATTTCAATAAGTATTTCAATAAGATTATTTCTCTCGGCGCAATTATATTCTAAAGTGGATACCAATTTTCTTTGAAAGTCTAGGGATAAATTTTTAGACATAAGTTTAGTAATTAATATGTTAAGAGTAGTTCATCTACTTATTATACCTAACTTCGGTATTTTTCTATAATTCAGCACAAAATTAGAATAAATATCACCTTTTTATACATTTTGGAAAAAAATAATGAAAATATTCCTTTTTAGGCATGTAAAATCTCAGATCTTTGCCTTGTTAACATTATTTACCTAAAATTCTTAAAACAACATGTCTTATGAAACAGTCAATCTTAATTGCACTATCAGTTATTGCTGAAACAATTATTAGATTAGTTAATGGAATCGGAACAAGAGTCCTATGCGCATTCCTGACTTTCTTCTTAACTTTAATTTCCTCACTTTCTGCCCAGAATTGTAATGTTCTTGACCAGACTGAATTATGGATGGATGTTTTTGAGCATCCAAGGAAAGGTTTAACACTTTCAGTTAATCCAAGTAAACAAATTACAAATTATGAGTCCGAAGTATTATTAACTAAAATAAAAGGCGGATTGCCTTATAATGGAGAATTATCTATTGATATTGGCGATGGAGTATGGATACCCGTTGTGAATAATGGACTAATTGAACTAAAATTCAACACTCCATTTCCAATTGAACGTGAAATTAAAGTACAATTCACCTATTCAACAGGAGGAAGATTAACCGAATCTTTCAAAATGAAGTATAAGAGACTTACTACTAATAATAAGAAGAAATATAAAGATCCAGATGAAATTCTTACTTTGCAAACTAAAGGCCCGTTTACACCACCAGCTACAGGTTATTATCATCCAGACTCTACATATGGAAAAACAACATATGGGTATGCGAAAGCTTATATTAAAGTTGCAGATCCAACTAATCAGCTAGATATAAATGGAAAGATCAAATTTCTTTGCAATCCAATAGTATTTGTTGAAGGGCTAGATTTAAGTCTAACTAAATATTGTGATCGGGATGGGAATTCGATAAGATATGGTGCCTTTGGCTGGGATGTATTTTGGCTAGGTCAATCAGATGGTCCTGAAGGTGAAGGCTTTGATTATCTAGCATAACTTGGAGTTCATGCCGAGGAATTGTTGTTAGAAGGATTTGATCTTGTAGTTCTTGACTTTGAAGATGGTGCAGATTGGATTCAAAAAAACTCTGAGCTACTTCAAGTACTTATAGAGAAGATTGAAGACTTGAAGCAAGGTTGTGACAATCCTAAGAAAAATACTTTGATTGGAGCGAGCATGGGAGGACAGATATCTAGACACGCCTTGGCAAAAATGGAACAAGATAACACTTGTCATAATACAAAAACTTATGTATCCTTCGACTCCCCACATAAAGGAGCTAATATTTCGATGGGACTACAAGCGGCAGCTTGGTTCACTGGAGCAGTGCCAGATGGAAATAACGAAAGTTGGGATGCACTTCATAGACCTGCCCCAAGGCAGCTTCTAGCAAGAAATTTAGAATCTGAAGTAGCAGAAGGCAACTTAAGTATTAATGAATGGGGCGATAGATTTATTGACCTCAATGTAAGCAATCATAGCTTGGTTAGGAATCAATATGTGCAAGAAATGGAATCATTAGGATTCCCAAGTTTAACACGAAACATTGCAATTGCAGATGGAAGTGAAATATCTACAAGCCAAGGTTATTCGCCACCTTCACGATATCTTAGAGGAATGTTAACCTCTGATAACTGGGCATTTAAAGGTGATATCTTTCAGCTTGGGATTTCTGCTGTTGGTGGAGATACTTGGAATAGTAGGTTTGATTTTAAGTGTGAATGTATTGGATCAGGCTTTAAACAAATAGAACAAGATAACATTATTTTTTCTGCTTTTAATCCTGAATTTGAACATCTTGCTGGATGTGACTTATACGCTCCATGCAATTATTATGCATATAATATTAAAGCCAATCCTAGTATTATTGCGATGGATCACGTATCAGGTGGTAAGAGATCTGGGGATATTAATAATATAAAGAAAGTAATTACTGAGAAATTTGAGAAACTAAAGCAAACATCAGATGATCTTGAATGCACTATTGATGCAGCTCAAGCTAATGACAATATCTGCTTCATCCCCACGATGTCTGCTCTAGCAATAGATTGGGAGATGAATAATGTGAATTTGAATAAGAATATTTATAACTCCAATATAATAGACAATAAATTAACTCCATTCGATGCCTATTATGCGCCTAACAGTGATAGAGATGGTGGTCTCAATCTTCGACATGTGGAACTTACACAAGGAATGATAGACTGGCTAGATGAGCAGATGGATCTCCCACCGTCTAAGGCACTTACGATGCTCCCTCATCCAACCCTAGGTAATAGATATAATTATGGGTATAAGAAGAATATTATTCAGTCAGTAGATGTCCAGTCAGGTGGACAACTTGAGATTAATCAATGTGGAGCAACTGGATTTGATAATGAACCTAATGCAAGTTCTTCTCACTATACAGTATATACAGCATGCAAGTCAACAATACATATTCAGAATGGTGCACAACTTAATATTGGTAATCTCACTTGCAGTCACTCTGGAAGCTTGGTAATAAGAGAAGGAAGCACCCTTCATATACACCAAGGAGCTATCTTGAATCTTGTACAGACCAACAGTTCACTTGTCATTGAGCCAGGCGCTACACTTATTCTTGATGAAGGTGCCATTGTCAATCTCTCTAATGGTAATAATGATGTTGATGATGCAGAGGTAAAGATACATATTCAAGGTACTGTCTTATGGAATGGAGATATAGTATTCAATGGCAATGGGCACTTCCGTTGGGCTTCAAAGAATGATCTAAGAGTGTTATCCAAGCTTAATCTGAGAGGACTACGCAAGACTTGTAAGTTGTGGCACTTGGAATCAGATGCAGAAGTTAATACAGGAATATCTGACTTTCATCTGGATTTAGGAAAGGTAATCTATGAAGCTGAATCCAAGATCATTAATCGTAAGACAGCTACTTTAACACATATTCTTGCCACCAAGTCAGGAATTGCTTCCTTATCAACCAATCCTACAGAAAAAGCACTGGTAATGATTGGTGGAGAATCTATTACTATTGAAGATTGTGAATTCCGATATCTAGGCAAGGTACTGGACGCTACACAATGTAGTAATGCTACTCTTAATATGTCTGGATCTTTAGTTAACACCTGTCGTTATGGACTAGATCTAAAGGGATTCTATCAGTCACAGATTGATAATTGTGACTTTGGCTTAGGAGCTTGGATTCAAGGATTCCAGAGACCTAATGATGCTTATGCTGTAAGAATATCCGAATCGAGTTACTTAACTATTCAAGCTAGTTCTTTTAGAAGCTATAGCCATTATGCAACTAGTCCAGAATTATCGACCGCAACAATTGGACTTAAAGATGTTAGGCTGGCAAGAATAGAATCTAGCGATATATCTGGGAATGACTTCGGTATTGCCGGAACAGAAGGAGCCAACAACCTTTACGTTGCATTTAGTACATTTAACGGAAATCATAATGCCATCAAGATGAATGGTGGAAGAAAGCCTACCGGTGTAAGATATGGATTAGTTGACTTCCAATGTGTCAGCTTAATTAATAATACCGTAGGGATTAAAGGTCAAGATATCTTACTTGAGATAGATAATGCTAAGGGGAAGAAGAAGAATAACTATAATACATTTGAATCTATAACTCCCCAGAAGATTTTTGATATTAATTATATATCACTAAGGCCAAGTAGGAATGAATTGTTAGCTAGATATAATTACTGGATTAATGGTGATCCAAGACCTGTTCTAGATTATAATATATCAGGAGTGAGCCTTATCCATCTACCAAAGCAAGTTGGTCCAAGCCTTACCTTATGCACTAGCATTGTAGATATTGATAATGAGTTAGGACATGATACTGATGATAACACATGTCAAGAGATTGATCTTATTGGCCAATCTAATCAGATAGCACCACACTTCGAGACTGCATATCAATTCCTTAGGGAGAACAACATGGTGTCAGCTCAATCTGAGTTCAACTATATATCGTCTACATTCCCACTGACATCTGAGACAAGGGCACAATTCTGTCAAGATATGATAGAGTTCAGCTCGGTATTCTCAACTCCAAGTGAAGGATCACCAAGTATCCGGACCAAAGTAATTAATGAAGTTATTCTAAGGCCTAACCCTATTCAGAATAAGCTGACCTTACAAGGGTCTAAGTCTTCTCAATATGAACTAAGTATATACAAGACTACAGGTGAGCTAGTACACGAATCTATAATTAATTCTGGTCAGTCAGTAGATTGCTCGCAATGGAGTCCTGCAATCTATATCTATAAGATTGTAGATAAGACTACAGGAGAAACAGAAGAAGGTAAATTAATCAAGTATTAATTGTTGATTATAACAATGAAAAGAATTAATGTATGGCTGGTGCAAAATAAGAATATCCAGCCATGCATTAATTATTAAGTAAGCTTGTAAATCCATAAAATGAAAAAGAAAATGAATACAAAATATTTTTTTATCCTAATACTTGGATTATTACTAATCAAATGTGATAAACCAATGACTGAATTACCTGCTAAGTATAAGCTCGGCAATAGTTCATTGACAAGAATCGAAGGACAAGTGCTAGAGTATGGCACTAATAAGCCATTATCATACGCAAAGGTTATCCTAAGAGAGTCAATCTATGAGCCTTGGTCAGGAGGTGGCAATTATATTCCTATAGATACTTTTATTGCCGATTCAGAAGGTAAGTACCTTATAGAATTTAAGCATTTTCCAAGCACTTCTACTCACTTTATAGATTATGATATCTATTGTGAAGAGTTCTGGTATTTTTCTAATAGTTATGGTATGCAGACGGGGTATGGACATAGATATAACCTAGTGCTTGATCCTTATGGTTGGATAGACGTTAAAATAAAAAATAAAACCCCATTTAATGATGAAGATTATCTATTTACT
>JABFRV010000038.1 GCA_013140975.1 Saprospiraceae bacterium | reverse complement strand
ATCTATTACAATTTATTCATGAAATTAATTCTTGATAAACTTAATATGCTCTATTCCTTCTTGAAATTGAATGTTTAAGATATAAACTCCAGGAACCAAATTACGGGTATCAATTTCAATCTTATTTAAATTATTATCAGTAACAATTAGTGTTCTTCCATTTTGATCAGATATACTTGTAGTAAGGATCTCATGTTCAGAATTTATTCGAAGTATATCTTCTACAGGATTTGGATAAATTGATACATGCTTTACAATTGAAGAATTTGTTCGAAGAGGAAGTTTTTTGTGTTTGCTAAAAAATTCCCAAAGAACCTTACTGGCATTAAAATCCATGCAAGTAGTCCCTATATTGAAAGGAGCACCAGGCCAGGTATGGCCCCCATTTAGAACTTTATAATGTTGCACTTCATTCATTCCTGGATAAATATATAATTCCGCAGTTGCATTATCTGTTGTGTTAATATTGGGTACATTCGTTTTTTGTGCCGACATTGGATCTAATCCATTCTTCGCAATCCAGAATTCAATAACTTTTGGAATGGAAGAGAATCCGATGCCTCCATTATAAGCTACAACTGCGTCAGCATCACCATGAATTTCCATGATAGGCATACGAACAGTTTTGCTACATTGTTGTGTCGTAAATGTAGTCATCGACCCTGTTACCGATCCTATTGCCGCAAATCGATCACTTAAACATGCGAGATGATAAGACATAAATCCACCATTTGACATTCCGCAACTATATATTCTGTTTTCATCAATTGAATATGCTTGAGAAAGTGTATCTATTATTGCGTGAATGAATCCTACGTCATCAACAGGAGAGCTGCCTACCAATCCGCAATTCCAAAAAGTCTGCTGTGTTTGTGAATTTAATGTGCCGGTTGGGTGTACTACAATGAATCCTGCAGTATCTGCAATTTTTCTAAAATCTCCATAGAGTTCTTGTTGATCACCATTTGAGGTGTATCCATGTAAGTTAAAAACAAGAGGTGTAAGATTTCCTTTAGTATACTTTGCTGGAACATAAAAGGATAAACTCCTGACTAGCCCCCCATGTACTATTGTTGTTTTAATGGTCTTTTGCGCTAGAATAAAAGTTGTCGTAACAAAAAAGATCATTAGTGTTGACAAAGTTTGAAGGAGTCTTTTCATTTGATGGAAATTATTTTTTTCTAAAATACTTTGGGTTAATGATTAGCATTCCGAATGATTCACAATCTTCTTTGGTTTGCTTTGCATGATGTGCACCATGAGCTTTAAGTATAGCACGAGAATACTTACCTTCAAGTTGTTTAAACCAACTGAAGCGTTTGTGGATATATACATCATGGACAAGAAAATAAGCAATTCCATACAAGGAAATTCCAATTCCAATAAATAGGAAAAATTGGTATCCATCAACTAAACTGCCCAAGAGATAGCAAATGAAACTGGGAATGGCAAAAACCAAAAAAAACCTGTCATTTTTTTCAAAAAACCCATGTTTTAGTTGGGGCTTATGGTGATCTTCATGCCAGCTCCATAACAGACCGTGCATTACGTATTTATGAGTAAACCAGGCAACGAATTCCATTCCAAAAAAGGCTGCCATAACGATTAAAATATTTATCCAAACCATATATAAGAAACGACAGAAAAAAGGCTTGGTTCAAAAAACAGAAGACTTCTTCTAAACCAGGTCGCTTTCATCTTTCATTAAAGGCAAATATACATAGAAAGTGGTTCCTTCTTGTAAAACAGAAGTAAAGTTAATATGGCCATTAACTGACTCAACAATCTGCTGACACATTGCAAGTCCTAGACCGGTTCCGCTTGTTTTTGTTGTGAAATTCGGTAAAAAGATCTTGGGTCTCATTTCTTCCGGAATACCAATTCCGTTGTCTTTTATGCTAACGATAGCTTTATTTCCTTTTCGTTCAAGTTGGATCAGGATCTTACCTCTAATATTGTCTGGAATTGCCTGGATAGCATTGTTGATTAGATTATTTAATACCCGAACCAATTGGTTGCGGTCACAGTAAACATACAATTCATCTATTGGAATTGTAAGAAGAATATCGATATCATCTCTTTTTCTAAATAAATCATGCACTGATGAGATGAGATCATTGATTAAAACTTTTTCGTTTGCAGCCGTTGGCATTTTAGCAAAATTGGAAAACTCTGTGGCTATTTGTGTCAGGCCTTCTATTTGTTCTAACAAAGATTCAGATACATTTTTAGCGAGTTCTGTAATGTCTCCCTGGCCAGATTTTATTTGTTGTTGCAGATATTGTACATTTAATTTCATGGGAGTTAAAGGATTCTTTATCTCATGCGCCACTTGTTTGGCCATTTCCCTCCATGCTGAATCTCGTTCTGATTTAGCAAGCATTTCTACACTTTCATCAAGTTGTTCAACCATTCTGTTGTAATCATTGATAAGCACACCAATTTCATCTTGACCATTCCATTCCAACGGCTCATTCTTTTTTCCGAGTCGCATCATTTTAATACGGGTGCTCAGACTATTTAATGGAGATGTAATTGAGCTCGCTAAAAACGTAGCAAGACTTGCAGAAATTAAAAATAGAAATACATATATATTGAGTAATGTATTGATTAGATTTGTAAGTCGATTATCTCCTGAAGTTGCTGCAGCAAATCCGGTCGACATTTTTAATGTGCCAATTTTTTGATTATTGAGTAAGATATTTCGAAGAGCAGAAATCTGTATGTTGCCTTCGTGATCTTTATATTTATTAAGAACTATTTCCGGGTTATTATTTTGATATTGAAAGTAAAATCCCGGGTCACATAATTTGAATTTTGACTTTTCTTCCTGCGGATTTAATGTTTTTTCAAATCCTTCATTATCAAAATATTCAATTTTATAATCAAATAAGCTGAGTGATCTTCTGATTCTGTCTGTTAATGTTAGATTGGCATCCTCGACGCTGGAATAGTTTAAAATTGAACGTTCCAAATCAGGAGCAAAATATTTAATTTTATTCGTTAGGTTCTCACTTGTAATTTCTTGTTCTGATCTGCGTGTAAAAAATACAGTGACAAGAGCAATGGTAAGAAAACTTATAACGATACTGAGAATTACATAAAACTGAATGCGGTTTCGCAATGAAGGTTTGTCACTCATTCTTATCTGTAAGCTTTCAGGTAATAAGTTATAACGTTGATTTAATAAGCTTAATAGATACGATATAAGTATTAACGTAGTGAATAGATAAGAAAAGAGAGAAATGGCCTTAATAATGGAAGGGATTTTGTGAGAAGTAACAATAATAAAATTCGGCTTAATGCGGGTTATCTGATATTCCAATCCGGAAATTTGTTTATCCACACTCTGGGAATTTCCTAAGCTTCTCTTAGCCCAGAAGATATCGGGTCGAAGAAAATTAGTACTGTATTTTAAAACATCATCTTCATAGACATATAGGTCTAATTTTAAAGCATTAGCCTGAGATATTAGGGTAGAAAGACTTTTTGATATAGTCGTTTCGGTTGAGTCGATGGATTCATATTGGATAGACTTTAAGTTCTCAACCAAAGAATTTTTTTGATACCTTTTCTTGATGTTCTGATAATGGAATACAAGGCCTGAGGTTAAAAAGCTTATTACAAGAATCCATGAGATAAGCCAGAGAATATTGTTCTGTTTATAATCTATGAAGAAATCCTGAAGAAGAATAAAAATAAAAGCGCTGGTTATAAATGTTGCAATATGAATTTCCAGCTTGAAGAATGAATAAAGTGAACTAATTATAACAAATGCACCAACCTGAAGTAAGAATCTTTGCTTGAATTTTAATTGAAAAGTTAAAGTGCTTAAATTAAGCTTATGGGAAATAAGAAATATGCTTAATAATAATAAGATTAAACTAATGAGCATTATATAATTCTCAGCCGGCATAAATAGCAATCGATCCAAATCAAAATTAAATGAGGAATTACTAAAAACGGATTTAAAGCTGGAGCAATAAATGGCTATACTAAGAACGATACAAATATAATTTAATAAGGGTATAAGATACTGGATCCAATGATTGTTCTTATATTCTTGAAACGAGATATTGTAATATTTATTAAAGACATACGCTAAGTGAAATATTAAACTGCAGATGATTAAGAATTCAAATAAGGTATATTGTTTGATTGAAGTATTAATCTTGCTATGTGTGAGTATGCTATCATAAAATTCTGTGTTATATACCATCCATTGGGAAATGCTTATGCTTATTAATGCACCGGATAACCAAATAAGAACTCCCCAGCTAAAATTATTTTTAATAAAAAATTCCTTTGAAAAAATATGAAACGGTATATAAAGACAAAGAAGAATTAAAAGATAGAATACCAATAAATAATTGGAATACAGCGTTGATAATGAGCTACCGGAATTTGTAATGTATCCTATGACCTTTTTTTGAGAATCTTGAATCGATAAGTCATCCTTATTCTTTTTCTCTTGCAACAATTCGAAAATTGAAGGGTCATTTTCATTGCGTAATACTCTTGTATAATGTGTAATACAAACTTTCGAATCAAAAATTGAAACTTCTGATTTTAAACCGAAATAGTACTTTGAATTTTCGTCAAAAAATCCTCTTCCTTCTTCCCCGAAGCATGGACACCAATTCCTATCATAAAATGTTTCCTCCTTATTCCAATAGAGCAATCTTTCATTATCACATATCAGAATATAGTCGTTCTCAAACTCAGAACTATTTTTTAGGTATGTATTCAGTTGAAGAATAATATTGGATACCTGTGCATAATCGTCTTTGAATTTGGGGATCTGACGAAGAAGCTTAGAGTGAGATTTTATTAATCGCTGGAGGTCTTGTTCACAGCTTAGCTTGAGGAAATGGCCATGATCATGGTTTAATTGTATATAATTCCTTTCGTAGATCTTTCCGAAAAACAAAAGGAGAAACGCTACCAGCCAGAGCTTGAACCAACTGGAGTAATTATAGATAATCTGCTGAAACAGATTCACAGCACAAAGTTACTTAATATATTATAAATACTTGTAATATAATTACTTAGAACTTTCCGGCTAGATATTGTGTTTTTCAATGGAGATCGGTATTCTATCGCCTTATATTGAAGAATATAGGGAGGAAAGTCCGGACAACATCGGGCATTGCACCACCTAACGGGTGGAGGCTCTCAGGAGTTATAGAAAGTGTTACAGAAAATTACCGCCTTATTCTATAGGGTAAGGGTGAAAATGTGTGGTAAGAGCACACGCGGGATTGTAGCAATACACTTCCGGAATAAACCTTGCAAGTTGAAATGCCAAATAAATCCGCTGACCTCTGGTCATTACGCCCGTAAATGCTTTATTGCAAGCGGAAGGGTAGGCAGATAGAGTTCATGAGTGATCATGATCCCAGATAAATGATAGAAGCTTCTTAGGAAGAACAGAATCCGGCTTATTCCGATCTCATTTTTTAATTATTACAATGTTTTCACGAATACAACTTCACGCATTTACAACTTCACATGTTTACATATTCATTTGTTCAGACGTTCAAGCGTAAATAGAGAGTAAGGTGTAGAAGATTTACATTTAAATTGATTCATTCGAAACATAGAAATTCAAATAGAAAAGAATTCACATTTTTAGTGAATTATAAATTACACTTAATAATAGGAACAAAAAGCAATTTTAAGAAATTAATTGTCGTAATTGCGAAAATCAACTACTTCTACTCAAATATACAAGAATCAATTCTCTGAAAATGGTATCTATTCATTTTCTGCTTCAAATGCTCCGAGATCGAAGACAAATGAAAATCTAAGAGTATTTGCTAAAGGGCTTCTTGTTATGTTTGTCGGTACAAGATAAGAAAGATTAATACCAAAGATATTGTATTTCACTCCACATCCTAATGTAAAAAACTTACGATTTCCTTTGAATGCGTGTTCATGAAAATATCCCATTCTAACAGCAAATTGCTTGTCATACCAATATTCCATTCCTACGGAGTACATTAATTCTTGCGTTTCTTCTTTGAATCCGCCAACAGCATCTCCAAAAGATCCGAATATACCTTCAAATAAAGGCTTCTCCCTGTAATCAGCAATTTTATTAGTGTCTGCATCAAATTCAGGATGTCCAAAAGGAATTGTTGATGGTACCATCAACTTGCTAATTTCAAGAATAACGTTAAGGCTATTATAATCATCAAAATTCATTTCATAATTTCCCCCAAGCGCTAAGTTGGTCGGAATAAAGTCACGAGTTGCAGTTTTAGTATATGCAACTTTAGAACCTAAATTCGTTATTGCGCCTCCGATACTAAGATAATTACTTCGTCCACTGGCACCCATTTTAGACTTGTAAAAGAAGCCGAGATCAGCAGCAAAAGTTCTTGCAGGTATAATCTGAGTTCCTCCAATAGTTCTGTTAGAAGCAAGGCTAGATTGAGCATATTTGGCAGTAAGACTTGCACTTAATTTTGATGATAATTTTCTGGAATATGCAGCGGATATCTCAAATTCAAATGGATTACCCGTTCCAAGATCGTTTCCATTTTCATCTTTAAAGTCTATAGATCCTAATGAGAAAAATCTAAGGGATCCTCCCACTGTCTGCAGGTTATCAAGTTTTTTGTAACCAGATAAATAAAACAAGTAAATGTCATCAATTCCTAAATTCCTTAACCAGGGAGACATAGTCGCTGAAAAGCTCATATCCTGCTCTGCAAATGCAAGTCTGGCAGCATTATGATGCATAGCATTTGGATCCGGACTCAATGCAACACCTGCATCTCCTAACGCTCCTGATCTTGCATCAGGGGTAATCCTTAAGAATGGAAGTGCAGTGAGCAAAGTATTAGATACACAATCACCTGATTGATTAACAATGCATCCTCTTGTAGCATCCCAATATTGGGCATTCAAAAATGAAAGGCTACCAATTAAATATAGAAAAATAGCAAAAAATCTCATGGAATTCGCTTGTAGAATGTGCAAAAATAACAATTTTTTGTAATATAATACAAAGGTTCGTCTATTAGTTCTTATAGAAGTCATTATAGACAGATATAACGAGAAATACCTTATCTTAGTATAACCAGCTTTTGATATTCACTCTTTTGCGTAAAAATCAATTCAGTGGATGAATAATGGACTCCTATCTTATACAGGTAAACACCGTTAGCCAATTCAGTTCCATTATCATCTTTTCCATCCCATTCGATACCGGTAACTCTATATCCGGTAGGTGTAATTTTTTCTTGTATTGTTTTAACGACTTTGCCGGAAATACTTTGTATTTGAACAGTTACATCAGTTGGGTAACCGATATAATTGGTTTCAAATTGAAAATTGGTTTTCTTGTTAAAAGGGTTGGGGTAATTATAAACATTTTCAAGTTGTACATCATCACTGGAAATGACATTAAATTCAAGATTTCCGATACCTCGATTATTGGAAATGTCCCATGCTACCATGCTCAGTGTATGTTTGCCAACAGAAAGATTTTTTAATGGATACTCTACAGTTCCTTCTTTAGAACTATTAAGCTGTGATTTGAAAAAAGTATTTAGAACAATTGGATTCTGAACATTGCCATCAAGAATAGCAACAAGATCATGGCCAATGCTATTTCCTGTTATGTTGATGCCATAATCATCATTTATTTCGCCATATATTTTTGGACTTTCATTACAAATACCTCCGTTCACAAATTCATTGTTGTTTATAAATAGTTTTACAACTGGAGGTTGATCATCTTTAGTTGGGTCTTTACTAAATCCACCAATCACTAATTTATCAGAAAATCCTGCGGCGTCAAGGTCCTTCTCATTAGTGGCGTATAAGCTTATTTTTCCTTGTCCTGCAATATAATTAATATCTTTAGGTATAGTGAAATTCACATTCCATTCTCCGTTAACGACCTGCGATTGTCCTTTAAAAATAATATTTCTTTGTAATGAATAAGTATAAGGAGCAGAATTATTATTTCCTCTTGTTTTTAAAGTTACTGGTTTGTCAAATACCGTTATAAATATTTTCCCATTAAAATCTTTTTTTGTATCACCGTTTTCGGCTTTTATTCTACCATTCAAATCGATAGTTTGCAACGCTTTAAATGTATCAGTCTTGCTTAATGATTTGCCATTCACTGATGTAATTTCTGTTTCTAAAATCGGATATGCTAATTTTTGAGCAGGATCACCAAATAAACTATACTTTCTGTTATTATCTGATCTTCCTCCGCCAGCATTTTTAGCAACTTTTAACATGTCGCCCAGAGTTGGATATTTGTTATTTGTTTTTCGAAAAGCTTCAATAAGAGTGTTTCTGGTCAAGGTTGCGTTTTCATTCGCATAAACTGCTCTAACCGTTGAGAATAGTGCAACAGTACCATTTTTCTGTACCTGAGTTTGTGCGCCTGCACTAAATACCTTTGGGTCATCATACGGTGTGAAGGAGCATGTAGCTGTTATAAGTAATGGTGGTTTAAATTCGTTATCCCAGGCTCGGATATCATTTTCTTGTAACACCCTTTCCTGTGCCAAGCCCGTTGGGCCTCCATGCCCAAGATAAGTTGCAACAAATGCACCTCTGAAAATTTCATCAGTAATTGCTTTGTTCGCTTCCGGATATCTTTCTCCTCCCGGAGTACTTATTTGTTCATAGGAATCGAGATAGATTTTTTGCTGATTATAAATAGGAAACAAGTTGTTGTTTTCAATGGCCATTCCATCGACATCAGATATGTGGGTGCTTCCGTCTTCATCATCCGCCATGAATAATAAATTCATCTTCCAGTCACCAAGGATTTTTGGATCTGTATCATACTTTACTATTTTATCAACAATTGACATTGCTTCATCTGTTGTTCGTGCTAATATTCTTCCAATTTCTATATCCAATAATCCATCAAGATTTTCACCTTCATTGTCATCAAGTAATCCAAAATAATCATCTGATGGAAAAGAAAGTATTGGATCAAGTGACTCTTCAGTTTCATACGTAGGTACGAGATTCAGGTCCTTTGTATCAGGAGCTAGATGTCTATAATCATAACTTGCAGTCCCAACCAGGGTCATGTATTTAAATTGTGAAGATCTGGAATATAGCATTTTTGCAAAATCTCTCAATGCAGTGGGATCTTTACTTCCACTTCCAAATTCGTTATAGACTTGCTCTATATCTACAGCAATGCCAGATAATTTTGAGTGAGTCGTGCGATGTTTTAATAATCTTTCGGCTTCCGTTTTAAGACTTGAGTGATAAATAACTAACAAATCCAATTTATCAAGTCCATGAATATTTTGATTTTCAACATTGCTAACAAATTCCGGTGATTCAAAATTTCCGTTTGGATTGAAACAAACAAAATTAGATAACGAAGAGCTCTTTAGTGGATTTATTGTAACTGTATTTGAAGATCTTTGTGTTGTTATAGAAATAACTCCTAATGGATTTGAAATATCCCAAACTTCCGGAACGATAGTATTGATTTTTATGGAATACGAACTTGATTTATTTATAGCTTCCGGATCAAGAATATAAATAGGTTCTCCACTGAAAATAAAATTCTTATTATAGCTTAAGGTCAAATAATTTAGCCATCCTTCAGAACTTACTCCGGTTGTCGGAAAAGAAATTAATGTGTTTGGTTTTTCACTGGTAACTAATACATCGGATGTAAAAACATTATTAGCTGCATAAGAAGCGGTGCAGCTGAAAGGTGAGGCGCCAAGTGTAAATGATCGGGATTGGTTCCCAATTGTAACTCTTAAATTGCTGCTTAACGAAGACCTTGATGCAAACTCACCACGCAACTTAGACGGTTTAGTATTAATTAATCCAGAAAGATTGATTTCACTGGATAAATTTAATTCGCGAGTATTGCTTAATTCTTCACCATACCAGATTTGTCCTGATCCATGGTTACAATCATCATCATCGAGTAAATTAATCTTATCAATTTCGTGATGATAGAAATCCAATCCTTGATCTGTTATGTATTCAGAATTATTTCCAAATGATTGTTTATTGATTCTTGCGCCCGGCTTGTTATCAAGCTTAATAAAATAATAGGATTTAACGGAGTAAGGGTTTTTTACAATGGAAAAAGATTTATCTGATTCATTAAAGTTGATGTTATCAGGACCATTGGCATAAAACAAAATAAAATCCTGATCATCAAAAGATCCATCTTGTTCGCCTTGAAAGAAAATTTTATTTTCCTGCAAATCATCAATTCTTGATGTGCTAATTTTCTCTGGAAGGTTGGTCCCTCCGTTTCCTAGTAATCGAATATTTCTAGGATCTAATCCGCCTACATTTACTTTTAACTTATCTTGAAAAAAAGCTTTGTCAATTTTATAAATTCCTCTTTTTGGGATAGCAATTTTATAAATAAGTCCTGAAGACAATTCAGAAATAAAAGTATTTGGTGGGAGAGGAGAGGCAGCAAGATTTGATTGAATAAAATCAAGTTGAATTTCAAATTCCTGTAATTGTGTGATCTCAATAGCACTATTGAATTTCATGGGTACTAATTCAATTACAGCTTTAAAAGATTTCCTTTCTCTATGCTTAAATATTTTTAACTCATAATTCTGAAATTTGTTAGAATTCTTATAAGGTTTTATAAGGTTTTTATTGGTTTCTAAAATGGGAATTAATCTCGCGCTGATTGTTCCATCGGAAGGAAGATCAATGATCTTAACATATTTTGGAATTTCCGGACTCGTATTGTATCGCGAAGAATTTTGAAATGTTGGAATTAAATTTTGTTCATCCGAATGATAATGAGAAGGAATATCCCAATTCAGTTTATCTTTGATTTGAAATTGAGACAATAATTCCTGCGTTATAAAAATTGAAATAAAAGAAATTAAATATTTCATTGAATTGATTGGTAAAACTAAAAAACGTTTTCGAGGGTTAATTATTACTATGTATATGAATTTTAACATATTAAGCTTAAAAATAGCAGTTTTTTTGATATTGGTTCAGATTGATATATTGAAAGCTCAAGATCCTGTATTTAGTCAATATTATTCCTCTCCATTACAAATTAACCCCGCTTTCACCGGATTGTTGGATGGTGTACGTCTGGGAGCTAATTATAGAAATCAATGGCCATTCATAGATCAATCGTTTAAATCCTATGTAACGTATAATTTATTCTATGATCAGTTTTTTACATCTATCAAAAGTGGCTTTGGGATGGAGATTACTTCAGATCAGGCAGGAGATGGCTTTATGAGAAATACCAAGATCAGTGGTTTTTATGGATATAAAATTCCAATCAACAGGAAAGGGCATGTAATAAAAGGCGGCTTGGAGCTAGCATATGTCAATATGTCTATTGGTTGGGATAAGTTCATATTTCGTGATCAGATCGATCCTGTGAATGGTTATCAGACTGGCGGTGGAACAATCATTAGCAAGGATATCAGACCACAGGATATAAAACCAAATTATATTGATATAGGCATGGGAATACTATATTATTCCCCGTTGTATTATGTTGGAGCCTCAATAAAGCATATGAATTCGCCTGATATCGGAATTTTGGTAAATGCATCATCTGGTGGAACTTCTTTGCCTCCCAGGATTAATATTCATTCAGGGTTTGAAATTCCCTTATACAATGATTCCAGAAAGAAAAGACACATTCTAAGTCCATCAATGGCAATAATTACGCAGTCATCATTTTTTCAACTTAATGTTGGGACTCAATATCTCTTTAATAATATATATACAGGGCTATTTTATCGACACGCAAGACTTAATCCTGATGCAGCGATCTTAATTTTAGGGTTTAAGAAGGACAATTATAAAATTGGTTATTCTTTCGACTTTACAGTGTCTTCCTTGACAATTTCACAAGGTGGTAGCCATGAATTAAGTTTTTTGTATCAGATACCCGGAAAAGCAGGAAAAAGTTCTAATGTCAGCGATTGTTTTGAAGCTTTTCGCTAAGGTTTTAAAATATTTTTATTTCTATACAATAAAAAAGCTGTAATTTTGTTCTTCCTAAACAAAAAGTAGTAGTCAAGGTAATTATGAAAAAGAATTTTCTTTTAATTCCTATTTGTATTTTATTGATTTTCAGCACTTCGTGCAAGAAGAACACTGGAGCTTCCAGTAATACAGGTTGGAAATACAATGATCAGAAATGGGGTGGCTTTGAAAAAGTCGATTATCAAGGTCAGGTAACTGGTCCTAATTTACGTTTAATTGAAGGAGGAACTTTCTCCATGGGTCTTACCCAGGAAGATGTTACTTATGAATGGAATAACATTCCTCGTAGAGTAACTGTCTCTTCATTCTATATGGATGAGACTGAAGTTTCGAACATCAACTACCGAGAATATATCTATTATCTCAACAGAGTATTTAAATCATATCCTGATGTTGCTCGCAAGGCTCTTCCGGATACTTTGGTTTGGAGAGATGAATTATCTGCTAATGAACCATATGTTGAAACTTATTTCCGATTCCCGTCGTACGATGACTATCCGGTTGTAGGTGTTTCATGGATTCAGGCAGTAGAATATTGCAAATGGAGAACAAATGCCGTTAACGAGTTTTTGTTGATTGAAAAGGGAATCTTAAATCCTAATCCTGAGCAGGTTGATGCAGATCATTTTGATTCTAAAGCGTATCTGGCAGGACAATATCAGGGAAATGTTAGAAAGAACCTTCCGGATATTCAAACAGGTGGGGAAAGATCGGTTAGATTTGAAGATGGAATCCTTTTACCTGAATACAGACTTCCAACGGAAGCTGAATGGGAATATGCTGCTTTGGCATTAAAAGGCAATCAATCAATCAATAAAGATGAACTTATAACTGATAGAAGAATATTCCCTTGGAATGGTAATACTGTAAGATATAAAAGAAGAGATAAGCATATGGGCCTCATAATGGCTAATATTAAAAAGGAAGAAGGAGATTATATGGGTATGGCAGGTAAACTTAATGACCATGCAAGTATTACTGCTCCGGTTAAGTTATACTATCCAAATGATTTCGGTCTTTACAATATGGCTGGAAACGTTTCAGAATGGGTTGAAGATGTTTATAGACCTCTAACTTCTTCATCACTAAGAGAAGAAGAGCAGCATGATCTCAATCCTTTTAGAGGAAATGAATTTAAGGAATTAATTCTTGACGAATCTGGTAATCCAGTTGAAAAGGATAGCTTAGGAAGATTACAATATCAAGTTGTTTCTGATAGCGCCATAACAAACAGAGAGAATTATGATAAAGCTGAGGTTAAGGATTATATGGATGATGATGATGAAATGATTGAATATGCATATGGAAAATATTCATTAATTAATAAGAAGTCCAGAGTAATCAAAGGTGGATCCTGGGCTGATAGATTGTTCTGGGCATCACCAGGCGCAAGAAGATTTAAGGATGAGGACAAGTCAGACAGAACAATTGGATTTCGTTGTGCTATGACCAGAACTGGTGGTCCGGAAGGAAATGAAGATGCTGGAGGAAACGAATTCAAAAGAAAAACTCCAAAAGAAAAAAGATCATATAAATAATATTGTTTAATCAATAAAAGAATTAATAATCCTCACGATAACTTCGTGGGGATTTTTTTTATTCAAGAAGATGCAATCTATAGAAAGTTTATATACACTACTAAAAGATAAACTTTATCTTATTACTACTGATAGTCGTAAAGTGCAGGTAGGTTCAATCTTTCTTACACTCAAAGGACCGAATTTTAACGGAAATTCCTTTGTGGAAGAAGCGCTCAAAAAAGGAGCTGAATATGTAATCTGTGACGAAATAAGCAATAATGATAATAGAGTAATCACTGTTCAGGATGCTTATGAAACTCTGGTGCAATTAGCATCATTGCATCGCAGCAAGCTTGCAGTTAAAGTAATCGCTCTTACTGGAACAAATGGAAAGACAACAACCAAAGAGCTTTTGTATCATATCTTTAAAACCACTTTTAAATCGTATTGTACACAAGGAAATCTTAATAATCACATTGGAGTTCCTTTAACTTTATTGCAACTAAATGATTCGCATGAGTTTTTAATTCTCGAGATGGGAGCAAATAAATTAGGAGACATAGAAGAGTTGTGTAAAATTGCGGACCCGGACTATGGCCTTATTACCAATATTGGTAAAGCACATTTAGAAGGTTTTCATAGTCAATTGGGGATTTTACAAACTAAAACAGAATTGTTTGATTATTTAAATAAAAAAAATAGCAGGATATTCTTTAATCTTGATTCTGAATTATTGAAAACCAAACTAAAAGAATATAATAATATTGTTAGTTATGGTTCTTCTTCTTTGAATGCCAATTATTTTTTTAAAATGGAAAAAGAATTTCCTTCAATATTACTTTCTGTTGCAACGGAGAAAGCTACTGCACAATTTCATTCACCATTGTTTGGAAATCATAATTTTGAAAACTTAATGGCGGCAATTACAATTGGATTGCATTTTAATATTTCAGTAGAAGATATTCAAAGTGGAATCGAATCCTATGTGCCAAAAAACATGCGAAGTCAGATTCTGCAATGGAAAGACAACACCATAATACTTGATGCCTACAATGCAAATCCATCTTCAATGAGTAAATCAATTCAATCGTTGGCTTCCTTTGAAGGGGCCAGAAAATGGGTAGTTCTTGGAGAAATGGCGGAATTGGGAAATTATTCTAAAGAAGAACATCAGTTGTTATTGGAATCCGTTCAGACTCATAAGTTTGAAAAAATAATTCTCGTTGGAAACGAATTCAAAAACTTAATAACAGACAGAAATTTCATCTGGTTTGAAAACGCAGATCAGTGCAAAGCCTGGTGGAAAGAGAATGAACCTAAAAATGCAACTGTATTAATTAAAGGTTCAAGATCTGTTGGTCTGGAAATATTAGTTGCTGATTAGATTCATTAATCGATCAGGAATATTTTCCTGAACTGTTTTAACATATTCTTCGTAGGTGCACGGAATTAGTTTTCCTTGAATCGTGTCATCAACGGATGGTTCCTGTAACCACCATTTACCGGATATTTCGGATTTGTAAAAGTCAAGATGAATACTTGTATTTTTTAACTCTACAACATAGTGAATTAAATTTTTTATATTCGTTTGCTTATCTTTTAATTTAAGAATATAACCTTCCATCATGTACCAGACCATTTGAGCAACCAATAATGAACTGGTAGAATCGTAGTCATTGTCTTCATTTCTCCAATCAGATACCATTGTTATTAGGGATCTGTCAGAAGAGCCGGTTGATTTGGCCAATGAAATAATTTCTTCCGAGAAGAAACCACTTGGATTCTTTGAGGCTGGAAAGTCACTATGTCTGACTGATTGCATATTGAAATAAAATAATTCAGAATTGCGGGTAAGACATTCGATTGATTGTGCAGACTTTCTGTATTCAGAGATAAAGCTCATATGAATATTATGATTTATAGATTCTAGAATTTCCATATCGCTCATCTGCCTTTGTATTCCCAAAAAGTATTGTTGCTTTAAAAAAATATGATCACACAAAGGATTTACTTCATTGAAATTGCAAGTAGAATTTACCCAACAAACATGATGAGGTAAAAATTCATTTTCCCATTGTTTGCTAATGCTAATAACCAATGATTCCGGGAATCCGATTAATACTGGATAACACTTGTTTTTAACGATGGAAGAAACCAATTTGGCAATTTCATCATGAGTCATTGCAAAAGCATCACCTAAATCAATAAATGCAAGTGAACCATGTGCATTAACCTGTAACTTATAGAGTTCTTTTCGAAAGCTTCTGCCAAGTTCAGGTTCATAATGAAGCAAGGCAATATCATAATTATTGAAGTGTAAAGTTTCACCATGGTAAAAATGGACATTGCTAATATTAGAACTTGATGGAATCTCTGAAAGGCTAACTGGAAGTAATTTATTTTCCATTGACATTTTGGTTAAGCTGCAAATATACATATTATTTATATTTGTAATATGTAATTTATTAAAATTGTGTGCCATGTAATATTTTTATGCATATAAGTCTACCATAATTTTAAATGACCTACATTTGCGGCCTTTACCAGGTCTATGAATGATAAGTTAGATACATACCTTAATAAGCCTTCTGAGCTTCTTTTCGAATGGCATGATAAAGAAACCACAGCTGTTGGCTGGTTGGTAATTAATTCCTTAAAGAATTGTGCAGCCGGTGGAGGCACCCGAATGAGATCAGGACTTTCCAAAGAAGAAGTTGTTTCTCTTGCAAAGGTTATGGAATTAAAATTTTCTGTATGTGGTCCACCAATCGGAGGTGCTAAATCAGGTATAAATTTTGATCCTTCAGACCCACGAAAAACAGAAGTGCTGCAGAGGTGGTTTAAAGCTATCAAACCATTTTTAAAATCCTACTATGGCACCGGTGGAGATTTAAATGTTGATGAAGTCAAAGATGTTTTTCCGATAACAGAGAATCTTGGTATTATACATCCTCAGGAAGGTGTACTACAGGGATATTTTAATTACCCTGATGATAAGAAACAATTGATTTTAAAACAATTGGATCATGGTTGTAAGTTGCCGGTCAAACATCCTTTGTATAGCGTTGATATCGTAGGTAATTTCACCGTGGCTGATATGATTACAGGTTATGGTGTAGCTGAATCTGTAAGACATTTCTATTCAATATTTAAGAATTCAGATCTAAAGGGTAAAACTGTATTGATTCAGGGATGGGGTAATGTTGCCTCATCAGCTGCATTTTATTTATCTCAGCAAGGTGCAATTATAAAGGCCATAATTGACAAGGATTATGGAATATATGAGGAGAATGGCATGAATTTGGAAGAGGTTAGAAATTTATTCCTTACAAAAGATGGAAATAAGCTTTCTAGTTCAAAAATGAAGAAAACAGAAGAACTTGAAAACCAAATATGGAATTCGAAATATGATATTTTTATTCCTGCAGCAGCTTCCAGAATTGTAGAGTTATCAATGGTTCAAAAACTCATTCAACATGGACTGGAATTGATTTCTTGCGGAGCCAATGTGCCATTTAAGGAGAATAGAATCATATATGGTGATACCAGCAGAGAAATTGACTCACAAATAGCGCTTATTCCTGACTTTATAGCCAACAGTGGAATGGCAAGGACATTTGCATATTTAATGAAGGAAGGAGTTACCCTGGATGAGAAGTCCATCTTCGAAGATGTCTCGGAATTAATGAAGCAAAGCCTTCTTCAAATTAGAGGCTTTACGAAAGAGTCAAAAAATCTAATGAATAATTTTTTATTCGTATATTTAAATAACTGATAATCATATATATAGATATTACAGTTTAAATATATGTAAAAAAGTTTTAATATTGGCTAAGTTTTTGTGTAGCTTTGTGTAAAATATTGGGTAATTATTTTACTAAAAGAAAATCAAATGTCAAAGCTACTTAGAGTTTCGCTTCTTATTGTTTTATCCGCCATTAGACTACATTCGCAAACTGCGGATACAACAATACTTTATAATAACGATACTACAATTTTCATTACTGATACAATAATAACCTCTACATCTAATGTAACACGGACAAGACTCAATATTGAAGAAATCGCTAGAATGGATTCTATTGAAATTGATTCAGCAATCGCAGGTATTGACGGAGGTGGAACAGTAGTAGAAGATAGTAGTGAACTAGCTTTATGGAAATCAGGCAAAGCAAAATATGCACCTAAACCAAAGCATGTATGGGAAGTAGGAGTTAATTCGGGAGTCTTCTTAATTGATGGTGATGTAGATCAGAGACATCTTATTCCTGGCTGCGGTTATGGCTTACACATTAGAAGAGCTTTACATTATGTTTTTTCTTTAAGATTAGATGCTCAATACCTTTTTACTTATGGTTGTGATCCTCAACCTTCGAGTTCCGGACTTCTTCCTGAGCAATCTTATAGAGAACCAGGTGGAGAAGTAAGAGATGTATTTAGAGGATATGGGCCCACTAACACTTGGTTTGCGAATTACAAGACAACAATGTACCACGTTTCTTTGCAAGGTGTTGTAAACGTAGGAAATATTTTATTTCATAAACCAAATAATAAATGGAACTGGTATGTAGTGTTAGGTCTAGGTGGTTACACACATAAGACAATGTTAAACTTAAGAGATGCGAATAACAATATTTATCAAAATATTGAATCGCAAATTAATTATAGCTCTATCGACGTTAACACAAAGTCAGGTAGAAAAGAAATTAAAAAAGGCCTTGACAACGTATATGATAACACCTATGAAACAGAATCTTATGTAAGAAGAGGAATATTTAGATTTAATGATAAGACCAATGTTCATCTGGCATTTACTGGTGGAGTTGGTGTCGCCAGAAAAATAAACAAAAGATTCAATATAGCTCTTGAACATCAGTTAATTACTTCTGATAATGATTATCTAGATGGTATTCATTGGAGAACGGATTTGGATCAAACAAATAACAATGATATAAGCCATTACTCTCATTTAAGACTCGGAATTAATCTTGGAGACTTAAAGAAGAAAACCGAGCCATTATACTGGTTAAATCCATTGGATGCAGTCTTTCAGGATATTGCAGAATGCAAGCAAATGAAAAATAAATTTTCAGAAGATAAAGACCAGGATGGCGTGATTGATTTGCTTGATATTGAATGTGAAACTGTTATTGGTGCTATAGTTGATGTAAGAGGCAGAACATTAAATCTAAATTCTGAAATCAGAGAAATAGTTAAAGAGACTTTAATAAAAGAAGGTACGCCAGGTACACCAGGCACACCAGGTACACCAGGTACACCAGGTACACCAGGTACACCAGGTACACCAGGTACACCAGGTACACCAGGTACACCAGGTACACCAGGTACACCAGGTACACCAGGTACACCAGGTACACCAGGTACACCAGGAAGGGATCTTGGGATCAAAGGTTATAATAGCGAAATGGATTGGTTCTTACCGATGATTCATTTTAATCTTGATGAATACTGTGTAAAGCCGCAATACTATACTCAATTACAACATGTTGCAACAGTAATGAAAGCGAATCCAAATCTAAAAATCACAGCATATGGTCATACTGATTTAAGAGCGAATAATGCATATAACAATGTATTGTCTTACAACAGAGCGAAAGAAGCAATTGACTACTTAGTTTCTAAATACAATCTTCCACGTGATAAATTTATATTAATGTATGGAGGTGAAAATACTCCATTGGGACCAAATGATAAGAATCACTTTATCAATCGAAGAGTTGAATTTAGAGTAAGTCAAAGTGATGATATTGAAATGCCAAGACCAGACGGACCTAAAGCTGGAGAATGCCGTAAGATAAGAAAAATAAAAAGGGTTGATACTGATACTGGTAAAGACAACGATAAGAAAGGTTACTAATCCTTAGAATATATCCAAATATCAAATAGTCTTCTTTCTAAAGGAGGCTATTTGTTTTTTAGGCCATTTATAAAATCACTTGCGGACATTCTTTTTTTAGATGGAACTTGAAGATCAATAATTCTTAACCATCCATCTTTACATCGAATATAAAAATTACGAAGGGCAAAATCAATTTTCCAAAACCCAGGTTCGCCAGGCTCAGAAAGATTTGAAAATTCAGTTGAATAAATTTTATACTGTTCATTCCCATATAAAGTTCTTGCAGTAGGATAGGGAGATAGTGCTCTTATAAAATTATAGACTTGACTGCAAGTTTGATTCCAATTAATTATCAAGTCATCCGGATGAATTTTAGCAGCAAATTTGGTTGAATGCGATGACTGCGAAATAAAGGCTAAATTACCTCTTTGGATGAGATCCAGAGACTCTTTAAGTAATTCGGCACCAAAGATGCTTAATTTGTCGTGAAGCGAATTTCCAGTGTCTGTAGGCAAAATAGGAACTACTTTTTGTAGTACAATATCTCCCTCATCTATTTCATGTCTTAGTTTAAAACAAGTTACTCCTGTTATTTCTTCCCCAGCCATTATTGCTCTTTGAATAGGTGCAGCTCCACGGTAGTCAGGCAACAATGAAGCATGAATATTATAAGTTCCTAAGGGAGGCATATTCCACACTATTTCCGGAAGCATTCTGAATGCAACTACAACGAAAGCATCTGCATTAAACTTTCGTAATTTTTCAAGAAATTTTTCCGATTTTAAATTGGGTGGTTGCAATATTGGGACATTCTGTTGAATTGCCCATTTTTTTACAGCAGATTCATTCAATTGATGACCACGCCCCGCAGGCTTATCAACAGCTGTAACGACCGCAAGTAAACTATGATGTTTTAATATTATTTCTGCACAAGGAATTGCGAAGTCGGGAGTTCCAAAAAATATGATCTTCATTCTAATTGTACAGCTTGGTATAATGAAGAGCAAAACTACGTATTACTCCGAAATGTTTATCTTTGAACATATTTTTTACAAACTATTATTATGACTACCAAAGAATTTCTTCTTGATCTTCCCCAAAAAGTAAATACTCATGCTCTTGAAGGTTTAAACACCTTGTTTCATTTTGACCTGGAAGGTGAAGGTGGTGGACAAGTTACAATCAAGGTTAATCTCGGGCATATGACAGTAGAAGAAGGTCTTGTAGGCGAGCCCAGTTGTAAGATTAATGCTAAAGAAGAAGATTTTAAGAAACTTATCAAAGGGGAATTGAATCCAATGATGGCTATACTTACCGGAAAACTGAAAATTTCCAATCAACTGGAGATGACAAAGTTTGCGAAACTGTTAGGTTGGATGTAGGTAATGAGTTTATGAGATAATTTGGAAATTTGCAAATGAGGGTGAGAGTTTAGTGTGTGATAATGCTAATTTGGAAATTTACAAATGGAGGTTTTGGGATTGTTTCCTGGGATTGAAGAATGCATATATTGATTAATTTTTATACAGACTTCTTTTTAAGTCAATTTACAAATTTGAGAGTAGAATTATTATTTTTACTTAAAACTCAATCCTAATCGAAGTCCGGCGCTGCCATCATAAGTAGGATTAAGATTCAAACTCAGTTTCTCTGATACATCAAACTCCATAAGGTGCCTATCTACATATGCGTCCATACCACACAATAGATAGACAGCAACTAGTCCAAGATAGGAGCGTTGCAGGTTTTTATCAATTGCTTTGCGATTTATATTAATCTGCTGTAAATTATAAATACCAACAAACTCATCAGTCGATAGCTCACCTTTGTCAACCCGTTCTCTAAAAGCCTTGTCAAATCTCCTATATTCTTTTGTATTAAAACTCACAAAATAAATCGGCAGGCCAAGAGCAGAATATACGATTGGTAATTTCCACCATTTTCTATTATAGATTTGTCCGGCTCCCGGAAGTATCAATGAATATACAAATGCTCTCCCTGGCTTGCCGGTGAAAATATTTTTTAATACACTGCTTTTTTCTTGATGGGTTTTAGTTGAATCAATTGTTATTGTTGTATCTGATGGATTTTGTGATGTTTGAGATAAATTCTTAGAGCTTACATCTTGTGCATTCACAATAAAAACAGTAATAATGTAGATAAGAACAATTCTCATATAATATCTAATCTCTCTAGAATATCATTCAACGCTTTATCGGATTGAAATCGTATAATTACCTGACCTTCACCCGTGCTTTTTCTAATAATCTGCACTTTTGTTCCAAGTGTTGAAGATAATTTATCCTGTAATGATTTAATCATGTTATCCTGACTATTGGAAGCTGCTGTTTTTTGTGAATGAGCTTTGCCAAGAGAAGCATGATAATCTACAGCCATATTCTCTAACGCTCTAACAGATAAATGTTCATTTAAAGTTTTTTGAAAAAACTGTTTTTGTAAAAGTATATTATCAACGCCTGCAAGAACTCGAGCATGACCCATACTTAATTTATTATTTCTTACAGCATCCTGAATATCAGGAGATAGTTTAAGTAGTCTTATATAATTACTGATGGTGCTCCTTTGTTTGCCAACTCTATCTGATAATTTATCTTGTGTTATGTCAAATTCTTCTAAAAGTCTTTGGTAAGTTAAAGCAATTTCAATCGGATTAAGGTCAACTCTTTGAATGTTTTCAACAAGAGCCATTTCCAATAATTCCGAATCATTTGCAATTCTGATGTATGTTGGAACTTCTTTGAGTCCTGCCATCTTTGCTGCTCGAAATCTTCTTTCTCCGGATATAATCTGATATTCTTTATCTGTAATTCTTCGTATTGTAATGGGTTGAATTAGCCCAAGGTTACGAATAGAATTAGCAAGCTCTTCAAGCTCTACTTGGTCAAATTGATTTCGGGGTTGATGAGCATTTGGTTGAATCCATTCAATGGGAATGTTTTGAACCGATGCTGATTGTTCATTTGTAGTAGTTTCTGCGGTCTTCGTATTTTCCTTATTGATATTTCCCAGTAAGGCCTTAATACCTTTGCCCAATTCGTTTTTTTGATTCATTATTTCTCTATCTGATTTTTAAGAAACTCATCTGCAAAATTAAGAAAGTTGATGCTTCCTTTACTTGCTGCATCATAAAGTATAACAGGTTTTTTTAAGAGCGGAGACTCTGCGATTTTAGAATTTCTGTGAATTATAGTTTTGTATACCGGAAGGTTAAAGCCTTCCTGTAATTCTTTAACCACCATAGTTGCAACTCTTAATCTTTTATCGTATAATGATAGAAGAACTCCTTCAATTTTTAGTTTTGGATTTAAATTCGCCTTAACAAGTTCTATCGTATTTTGAATTTTGGATAATCCTTCCAAGGCAAATAACTCAGTCTGAACAGGTATTATAACGGAATCAGATGCAGCCAATGCATTAATAGTAATTAGCCCCAATGAGGGTAAGCAATCTATGATTATATACTCAAAATCATCCTTTATTTTATCAAGAACTTTCTTCATTGCGAACTCTCTTTGCGGCATATTTACAAGTTCGATGTCTGCACCAACAAGATCAATGTTAGCAGGAAGCAAGTAAAGATTCGGAGTTGTAGTTTCAATGATTGCATTTCTTGGGTCGTGTCCTTCTATGAGGCACTCATATAAAGTTGAGCCAATTTCCTTAAGATTTCCTCCCGTTCCTGAAGTACTGTTTGCCTGAGGATCCGCATCAACCAATAATGTTTTTTTCTCTAAAATTGCAAGACATGCAGCAAGATTGATGCTTGTGGTTGTTTTTCCAACACCACCTTTTTGATTCGCAATAGCAATAATTTTTCCCATAGTTATATATCAATTACTTCTCCGATTCTTGGTAGAATTAATTCTAAATCTTTAGTCTGAAAATAGTGTAAAACTTTTTCTTTGTCTATTACTATCGGCGGAAAAGTATCATAATGACAACCGATAATTTTTTTACATTGAATAAAATCAGCAGCAATTGCTGCGTCTTTATATCCCATAGTAAACAAATCACCAATACACAATATAGCAAAGTTTAACGTTGGGCAAGTCATTGGAATGAGCTTCATATCAAGAGTTAAAGCTGTATCGCCAGATACATAAAAGCAACTTTCACTATTCCATATTACAAAGCCAACCGGATTGCCTCCGTATGAGCCATCCGGAAGAGAGGAAGAATGTACAGCAGTTACTAACTTAATCGTGCAAAAATCCAATTTAAGTTCTCCTCCTATATTAAGACCATAGCCATGAATACCAAATGCATTAAAATGATTGAATATTTCATAATTAGAAATTAGGCGTGCTCCACAATTCTGTATAATTTCAAGTGTGTCTCCTGTGTGATCTCCATGACCATGAGTAAGTAAAACATAGTCAGCGGTAATCGATTTCAGGTCCAGATCAGAATTCACCGGATTTCCCTTAATAAAAGGATCAAAAAGGAGTTTTTTACCGTCCAATTCAATTAAAAATGCTGAATGTCCAAAGAATTGCAGGGTCATTACTGAATTTTGTGCAAATTTAACCAGAATGAGCTTATTAAAGTTTAAATTAGTAGACTATCGAAGAAGGTTAGCAATTTATACCTTTGCATTGTGATAAAGGGATTATTACTTATTTTATTCTCCGTTTCATTTCTTACTTGCTCTTTGGATTCTAATAAGGAAGCTAAGAAGTCTATTTTTCATTATAATCAACCCAATCCAATTACATCTTTAGATCCGGCTTTTGCAAAAACACAGAATAATTATTGGGCATGTGAACATCTATATAATCAATTATTAGACCTTGATGATTCGTTACATATTGTTCCTGAATTGGCAAAATATTACACCATAAGTGAAGAAGGAAAACTATATACTTTTATTTTACGCAATGATGTTTATTTCACAGGTAATAAATGTTTTAAAGATTCTTTATCTCGAGTTGTAAATGCATCTGATGTGGCATTTAGTTTTTATAGATTATTGGATACCAAACTAAGTGCTCCAGGACGATGGATATTTGTAGATAAAATTGACAGCATAAATGGATTTAAAGCTTTAAATGATACTGTTTTTCAACTGCGACTGAAAAGGCCATTTGCGCCATTGTTAAGTCTTTTGACCATGCATTATTGCAGCATAATCCCCGAGGAAGCGATTGATTATTACAAAGATAAATTCAGAGAAAATCCTGTTGGAACAGGGCCTTTCGTCTTAACAAATTGGGTCGATAGACAAGGAATGTTTTTTCGAAAAAATACAAATTACTTCAAAAACGGAAAGCCACATCTTGATGGGATCAGAATTTCTTTTATAGAAGACAGAAATACGGCCTATCTGGAATTTATGAAAAAGAGGATTGATTATTTTTCCGGAATTCATTCCTCTTTTGCACCTCAACTCATCAATCGTTTTGGAATGTTGCGCGATGATAGGGTGGGCATGATGAATTTTATGAGAGGAACGTATTTAAATACAGAATACATTGGAATCAATGTAAATGCGGTTTCCACTAATCATGCTTTAAGAAATAAATACATAAGACAAGCATTAAATCTGGCAATTAATAAAGAATTAATGGTGCAAACCTTTAAGTACGGAATTGGAAAGGCTGCAAATTCCGGATTTATTCCACCTGGATTAACTTCATTTGATTCAGTGCGTTTCAAAGGATATTCTTATGATCCTGATTCTGCACGTGCACTCCTAAAGCTTGCCGGATATAGTAACTTGAAAAAGGATGAGCAGCAGCTAGTATTATATACAAATAAAGATTTTATTGACCTGATAACTTTTGTTGCAAGGCAATGGCAAGAAGTGGGTATTGATGTTAAAATTGAATTATTAGAAACAGCAACCCTTCGTGAAAAAATGCGTGCAGCGGAGCTTCCAATATTTAGAGCATCCTGGATTGCAGATTATCCTGACGAAGAAAGTTTTTTAACAGTATTTTATGGGCCTAATTCTTCTCCACCCAATTATACCCGATTTCAAAATCAACAGTTTGATCTATTCTACGAGGATGCAATGAAAGAAACAGACCCTGAATTGCGTAAAGACCTATATCAGAAAATGAATAAAATTATTATTGACGAAGCACCTGTTGTATTCCTATTGTATGATGAAGTTGCTTTGTTTAGTCAGAATAATATTCATGGAATAATTCCCAATGCAATTAACTTATTAAAATTGGAAGACGTTAAAAAATTGATTATCGAATAATAATCATCTTTTTTGATTCAGAATAACCAGAACATAATTGAGTTCGCACAATATAAATACCTGGCTCGTACTTCAGAGTTGAAACAGATTCAATTTTAGATGAGCTCTGAGGGCGAATAATTCGTAATTGCGAATTCTGAATGTTATGTAGACTGATATGTTCAATATCTGAACCTGTTTCGATAGTTACTCGATCTTGACTGTGACTAAAATTAATAAAATTATTGTTCATTAACTTAGTTTCATATTCAAAAGTGCAAGATTCAGAATTTTCGGTTATGAATTCCTGAATTAAGTAAGGATTAATTGGAATATATTTTTTAGCATAGAAACTTGTAATTACCGAATTTTTTTGAAGGGAGATTACACTTCCATCAACTGAAGCATAAACTACTCTTACATCTGTAAAGTTGTTATTCTTGTGTTTGTAAAAATTCACATTCGTATTGTTAAAATTCGGAATATTTGAATTGCAATATAGATCTGAATATTCATTATTAGCTCCTGTTAACATCATTTGAAAGCCAATAAATCGTATGTCTTCTTCATTCATAATTTCATAATAATATCTTCCATCTTCCTGGGCTGTAATTTGTATTGTAATAGGGATGGCACACGATGCTCTGGACTGAGTACTAGCAAATCCGGGATTTGCAGCACCACTTAAATCTCCATAATAGCCAAAGGCAAATTCATTATTTTTCTTTGCAAGTAGATTTGTAACTGATACAGAGGTTGCGCCTGTATTGTCAGTTCCTTTCGGATCATAAGCCCATCCTATATTTTTACCGTTTTTAAATGATGTCGAAGCACCAAGTATTAATTTTCGAATTTCAGCAATATCCGAAGTTGATACAGTTCCATTGCCATTAACATCTGCTATGTTGTATTGCAAGTTGTTTATTGGCTTTATACGTAAAATAAATTTTTGAAGGATAACTATATCTGCTGTAGATACGCCATTGAGATAATCACCAATTAGAGTTGGTGCCTCTATGCCTACAACATAATTTTCACGATAAGGGGGATAAAAAAATTCACAATTATAGTCTCCTTTCGGCAATTCATATTTCGGATTTGAATTATTGTACCGATCGTAAGTAATCACTTTGTGACTTACAAAATTTGGATTTAAAACTTTAATTTTAAAAGAGTCATTACATTTATTGCCACCACCGGAACCACCGCTTGGAATTCTTAAAGCTTGTGTTATGGCAGAATCCAAAGCAATTGTATTGTTATTATTAAATGGAACATTGAAATTTACTTCACCATTCGGAGCAATGACAAGAAAACTTGGTGTTCCATAATACGGACCAAAAGTTTTATTGTCTTTATAAGGAGCTATAGCTTGAAGAGAGCCGCCGTCGCTTCCTATACTTGGGCAGGTCAAGCCGTGTCTATTGGTATATTGCTTAACGTATGAATTTACATCCCCTGACATTGTAGACATTTCGAAAAACTGGACTCTACCGGCTCCTTGACCCCATTTGACATAGGATGATTGAAACTTTGGAGCAATATTATTACAAGGTGGGCAGTCAACGAAGAAGATTTTTATAATAACAACTTTTTCCTTGTCAAGATAATCCTGATAGAGTTTGTGAATTTTATTGTTATAGTCAGTTACTGTAAAATCAGGAGCTTTGGCAGCTTGTAAAAAGAAGGGGAGAAGTAGAAATACTAACTTTTTCATAAATCCATTGTTTATTGTACAAACATACTAAATATTTTGGAAATTTCCCTTATAGAGGAATTTAAGTCCTTGATTGTTGAGGACTTAGGAATGATGGCTTATGATAAAGCCTGGGAATATCAAACTCAAATACATCAAAGACTTATTCAACAAAAAAGACTTGATGCCCAAAACTTTAAACAATTACATACCCTCTTGTTATGTGAACATCCACATGTATATACCCTTGGCAAATCCGGCAAGGAAGAACATCTTGTAATTCCGGAGGATAAACTAGATACAATTCAAGCAACTTTTTATAGGATTAATAGAGGAGGGGATATTACTTATCATGGGCCCGGACAACTTGTAGCATATCCTATTCTTGACCTTGAAAAATTGTTTACCGACGTGCATCAATATGTTCGCTTTTTAGAAGAAGCAATAATTCGGGTATTAAGGGAATATAATATTGAAGCGTCCAGAATTGATGGACTTACAGGTGTATGGCTGGATATTGATGCACCCAAGCCTCGTAAGATATGTGCTATAGGTGTTCATCTTAGTCGTTGGGTGAGTCTTCATGGGTTAGCATTTAACGTAAATTCAGACTTGAATTATTATAATCATATAATTCCTTGTGGAATTTCACAAACTGATAAATCTGTAACATCTCTTCAAGTT
>JABFRV010000026.1 GCA_013140975.1 Saprospiraceae bacterium | reverse complement strand
ATATAATATTATATATATGTTGAAGCTTATTGTTGGCTTTTAAGCCTGGCAATTTACCTTTGCTAAATGGCCAGTCTGGAAAGAATATTCGTTTATCCCGTGAAGTCTCTTGGGGGTATTGAGCGTCGTAAAACTAAAATTTGCGATGAAGGGCTACTTTGGGATCGTAAATGGATGCTTGCAGATGAAGATGGAAAATTTATTACTCAAAGAGATTTTCCTATTTTGAACCAATTAAAAGTAGAAGAATTAGAAAATGAATTTTTAGTCATTGATCGAGAAAGTAATTTTCTTTTAATTCCAAAAAATTATGGAGAATCAGAAGAAAAAATTGTGTTCAAAGTAATTATTTGGGGAGCAGAATTTGACGCCGAAATTTGGGAACCCTATGCTTCTCAATGGCTAAGTGCTTATCTTGATAAAAGAGTTGTTCTTGTCAGAATGATTGACAAAAATCGAATCAAAAAAACAGAGCATTGGCCCACTGCATTTCCTGTTAATTTTTCCGATGGCTATCCTATTCATATCGTGAATATTAATTCCGTGAAAAAGGTTTCAGAATGGTGCGATGAAGAAATTTTTCCAACCCAATTCAGACCCAATTTTTTAATTCACGATCTTGAAGCATTTGAGGAAGATAAGATTAAGTCATTTATTATTAATGGACAAAAATTTGGAATAATAAAACAATGCGAACGCTGTATAATGTCAACAATAAAACCTGATGAGGGAACAATTAATAAACAACCATTAGCAGCATTGGCCAAATTCCGAAGAGATAGCAATAAAGTTAACTTCGGCATATATGCAATTCCAATTCCTGATAATTCTCAAAATTATTTAGATATTGAAGTGAACCAAAAACTTGAAATTGAGTTTACTTAAGATAGCATTTGAGCACCCATTAATAAAATAAATATGTCAACAAAAGCAGCCTACATAGTAGCAATAGCCCGAACACCAATTGGATCTTTTGGAGGAAGTCTTTCATCCTTATCAGCGGTTACACTGGGATCCATTGCAATTAAATCAGCTTTAGAAAGATCTGGTCTTGATGGCCAACTCATTACCGACGTTTATATGGGAAATGTTGTTTCTGCAAACTTAGGACAGGCGCCTGCAAAGCAAGCAACAATAGGAGCGGGTTTATCGGTAAAGACCAATTGCACTATTATTAATAAGGTATGTGCTTCTGGATTGAAATCAATTGCACTTGCAGCTCAATCCATTCAACTTGGCTTATCTGATGCAATAGTAGCCGGAGGCATGGAAAGCATGTCCAATATTCCTCATTATGTTCCCTCCTTGAGATGGGGTAATAAATTTGGTGGAGCAGAAATAATTGACGGGTTACAAAAAGATGGATTGAGTGATGCGTATGACAATTCTGCCATGGGTGTTTGCGGTGATGAGACAGCAAGTAAAATGAATATTTCCCGCGAATCACAAGATGAATATGCCATCAGGTCCTATACTAAATCTTCTGAATCTACTTCACAAGGAAAATTCAAAACAGAAATTGCGCCAGTTTCAATTGCACAAAAAAAAGGAGATCCTGTAGTTATATCTGAAGATGAAGAATTCAAGAAGGTTGATTTTGGAAAAATCCCTGGCCTTCGTCCTGCATTTACACCAAATGGAACGGTCACTGCTGCCAATGCTTCAACATTGAATGATGGCGCTGCTGCAGTCGTCGTTGTTTCTGAGGAATATCTAAAAAAATACAATCTAAGTCCGATTGCAAGAATTGTATCTTATGCTGATGGAGAACACGAACCAAAAATGTTTACTACCGCTCCTACTATATCATCTCCAATCGCAATTCAAAGAGCGGGTTTGAAAATTTCAGACATCGATTACTTTGAAGTGAACGAAGCATTTTCAGTAGTTCCTCTTGCTTATTCTAATATCCTGGATATTGATTTAAATAAAATTAATGTAAATGGTGGAGCTGTATCGCTAGGTCATCCTATTGGAGCTTCCGGAACTAGAATCGCTGTATCCCTTACTCAGATTCTCAAGCAAAATAATGCGAAATATGGTCTAGCTACTATTTGTAATGGTGGAGGTGGATCAACGACGATGATTTTGGAAAATGTAAATTAATTATTGCCGTTATCATTGCTGTAGTTCAAAATAAAGTAAAATAATGAATTACGCATTCCCTTTTCTATATTAAAATGCTTTGTCTATCTACCGAGATGAGTCTCCGAAGAATAAAAGTAATAATGATCAATTCATAGCGATCTGACAAAATACTATTCTACATATTAATAATACTGCAAACGAATGAAATTAACCTTTAACGATTAATCTTTATAGTACATCATTTTATTTGTCCTGACCAATTCACCATTTTGAATCTGATAATAATATAATCCATTGCATGGCAAGGTTGAGCCATCGACTTTCAATTCACTATACCCTTTATCTACAATTCTTTTTGATTCGTAAATTAATTTACCTGCAATATTATAGATTCGAAATTCTAGCAGAACGCTTGAAGGTACAATTATACCGATACTTGTGGAATTCTGCCAAGGATTAGGGTTGTTTTGAAACACCTCGAAATCAATTTTTTCACTTTTAAAAGGTATTAAATCAATTTGAGCTTCATTACCATTTGCATCAATACTTAAAGATTCTGTAATAGTGGAACTTAAACTTAATAATTCGGAAACGAGTACTCCAGACTTAGATCTGATTTTAACTTTTAATACTGTACTATTATTCTTTTGACTAGTGGAATTCCAACATACACTAAATAAACCATCCTTCAAATGGTTGGAATTGATATTATCATTACCAAGGTTCAGATCAGGATTCCCTGCAACACTAATAACTTCGCACAAATCTGAATTGAATTTGAATGTCGTTTGAAATCCTTGAAACTCTATTAGTTCATCAGAATAAATATCAATTTCATATTCCTTGTCTTTAGCCAATAATTGATTGTTGTAATTCAAATGAAGCACAGTGTTTGTTCTAACTTGAATACCTTGTGAGCCCCTCGTTTTTGCTGTATTATTTAGATCTCCAATTTTTACTCCAACAAAATCGATAATCATATTGCGGTCCAAATTATCAATTTTATAAAATCCATCAAATGATTCTTTAAGGCAATTATCAATTGAGCCAAAAATATATTCTGAAGAAATGAATCGCCAAGAAGTATTGCTCGATACTTCGTTCTTTATTCCTAGAATTAATTTGCGCAACTCAGAAATATCTGCTGAAGTTATAGACTTGGAATTATTAACATCCGCTGCAATCATTTGATATGGGCTCGCAAACACTTCTTTCCCTAAGATATGCTTCTGAATACTAACAATATCAGCAGTACTAACTCCATTCAACCAATCATCGTTAAAATAAGGTTTTATTACATACGATTGGTTTTGAAAAACATTCTCAAAAGCATAGTCGCCATTATAATTACTTATTTGATTTGGCTTACCCGAATTCTCCAATACAACTTCTACTCTTTCAATTTTTTCTTTCTGAGGATTATAAATGGATCCTTCGATCTTAGCTAATAACTTAGGTTTGCATATTGGAATTTGATTTGGGTTATCATTGACAATAATCAATGTTTTAACAAATGATGTATTTCCTTGTGGATCCGTAACCCATAATTCCACCTGTCTAGATCCAATGCTATCACATGTATATACTCTTCTTGTATCACTGGTATCTTTGCTAAAACTAAATACTAATGGATACCCACAATTATGATTACTTCCCGCATCAAGGTCGCTTGCCCACACTATAGCCAATTTCGTATCTGGTTGTCCATCTCCATCTGTATCCATACCTGTAAGTCCAATTGCCAGATCACGATGTGCGTAAGCACTCGGTGGCTTGCAATTCAACAGATTCAATTGAGACTGACAGGTTGCGGTGTTGCCACATCGATCTTCTACTTCCCACTTAATGGTATGTCTTCCTAAAGGCCATGTCCCCGTTGCAACTGGATTGCCAATAAATGATTGATTCACATCAATTGTCCCATCACTGTGAAAATCTATTTTGAAACGATATAATAATTCTATTCCATTAGTACAATTGTCTATTGCTGCTATACTCAATGTAACTGGTATTGGCTTGCACGCTACATCATAACTACATATAGTTGTATCTCTACACGCTTGAGTTATAATTGGTTTAATGGTATTATTAACTTTAATGATTTGAGTATCTTTGAAGATAACGATAACTCCATTCTCTCTATAACACCAGTCCGTAACAATCCATTCTCTAAAAATCTTATAACAAGATTTCGGATCCGAAGTCGATGTAAAGATATAATCTTTGTAATCAATTCCTATTTGACTACATTCATCATCAACGAAGCCTGGTCTGTTATAAGGTGATTGTAATAATTCAGGCCGTAATAGATTTTGATCACAAATATTATTGGTTTCATAATCTTCTGGCCAAATAATACTCAGATAAGTCATCGGACTATGATTGTCAATATATATATGTTGATATGCGCTATCTCGATTTCGATTGCCATCAACAACAACAAACTTCCTAATGATAACACCCATTCCACATTCATTCAATCCGCTTGTGTCGATCGTTTCGATAATATTTAAATTGCAATTATCATATGCGATTCCATCCAATGGATGACCATTAATATGGTGCCAGAATCTTGAATCGATTGCTATTGTATCTCTGTCGGATTGATTCGTCACAACTTTACCAAACGAATAGCCTAACTTAGCAAAATCGAATGAAAATCTACAATCAACTCGAATATCAGGCGGTGCAACAATTCTCGGCTTATTCTTATCCTGAATCTCTATACTAACCATACAACTCGCCGAATTACCGGAATAATCAACGGCTCTTAATGCAACCATCCAACTTTTCCCGACATCTTCACAACAAAAATTTGCTACTGAATCCCATTCCAAATTACTACAACTATTTACATCTAATCTTTTGACTTCAAATCGCTGAATACCACAATTATCGTATGAACCTTGATCAAATATCATCGCTTGAATAGATGTACTAGATTTGTTGTTTAAACTTACCACAGTACTTTGATCACAAATCATTTGAGGAGCTAGCCTATCAAAAAAGTTTTGAATGATAGATAATGTATCGGTATTATTGCAGTGGTCGAAGGCAATAAACTTAAATTCATGAATACCATATTTTATATCAATAGAATTACCTACCAAATAAGATACAGGCACATCATCGATCAACATTTCATATCGATTAATTCCACTACATTGATCCATTGCTTCAATAACCGGAATCTTTATTTTGACTAAGCACTGTGCATTACTAAACTCCGAGGATTCGATTTGCAAATTTGAAGTCAATATAACTGGAGCTTCATCATCAATAATTGTTATATATTGATTAAATGTTCTGACAATTTCTTGATTACACCACCATTGATATACTTTCCAAACTCTAAATATCTTCTTTTTACATAGGTCTTGCGAAATCTCAACATCAGTATATTTTACATAAATATTACATTCCAGACCTGCATCAAGTGGCTTACCTCTATATTGAAGTCCATTCAGAAGATTTGGTAAAGGATTGCCATCAACATCCTTCTTATAATTTCCATTACATTTGTAATGAACAAATAACGAATCAAGATAGATATCACCTAAATTAACTCTTCTAACATAACTTGTATCAAAACAAATATCACTGTAGTTTCCATAATTATCAAAAGCCTGATAAGATTTAATTTCTAATCCTATAAAGTTCGGGTCGCAAGATATCGAGGCCCATCTTTTATCCAATAATTCAATTTTAGCAATTCCACAATTCTCCAAGACTTCTGTTAATTTCAAATTGGAACTATCACCACAATCAATAGTATCTTTAGTACAAATTAGTTTTGGCGGCAATTTATCCTCAACCAATACTGTTCCCGAGCATGAATTTCCTGCACAGAGATAACTAATTTCTGCAGTAATTATATTTCCAATATGACTATAACCAAGAGTATTACTAGCTAATAAAATGCTATTACTATCGTATAATTTAACTCTATATGATTCTTCTTCACACGCTGCACCTGATAACATTGTTAATGCTGAAATATTAGCTTCGCAATTTCCATCCAATGATAAATTAATATGCGCTTTACAGCTTAATTCAGCTGCATTAGCTCCTAATACTATAACCGTAAAATAACAAGTGTCTGCATTATTAAAATCATCAATAGCTACAAAACCAAATTCGTGCGTTCCTGGAGGAATTGAATCCAAACTAATTCCCAGAGGTAAAATCTGATAAACTTGTACTGAGGTATCACAATTATCAATAGCTGTAATACCATTAGGAAGATAAGCAGGAATTAATAAGTTTGCAAAACACTGACATGAGTTTAATTGAACTGTCAAGCTTGAAGAGGGGCATTGAATTTCAGGTGGTGTCACATCGATCAGAGTTATAACTGATATGCAGCTATCAGAATTACCACAAGAATCTGTAACTGTCAAAATAACATCCTGAGTATATAATCCCCGATTACAAAATATAGTATCTCGATTTATACTAAGAAATGGAATTAATGTGCAATTATCTATACTTGAATTATTAATAGAATCAGCCGTTAATAGTACATAATTTGTGTTCAGATAAACAAATTGCCTATCAATACATTTTGCGAGTGGCTTTATAGTATCCCGAACCTGAATCCGTTGTGTACATGAATTAATATTCCCACATGAATCATAAATAGTAAATACCCTGTCAATATCAAATTTCGCAATACATTCTTGATTATAAACAGCATTCGTCCAAACTAAATTTAATATTTCATCTGTACAATTATCATTAAATACTGGAATATTTGTACTTAAAATAGATGTATCGGTATAACATGTAACAATAACATTTACCGGACATACTATCGCAGGTCTTGTTGTATCCTGAACAGTAATAGTTTGCACACAGCTGTTGCTGTTGTTGCAACTGTCTACTGCTGTCCAGATTCTGGCAAGAACATAATTATCATTGCAACTTCCATTGGTTCTCACATCAGCTGAACTTATATTCGTTACTGTATTTGTACAATTGTCCGTAGCTGTTGCAGTTCCTGTATTGGATGGTAATGTACTCGCTTCACAATTGATTGTTACATTTACCGGACATACAATGGCAGGTCTTGTTGTATCCTGTACAGTAATAGTTTGCACACAGCTGTTGCTGTTGTTGCAACTGTCAACTGCTGTCCAGGTTCTGGCAAGAACATAATTATCATTGCAACTTCCGTTGGTTCTCACATCAGCTGAACTTAAATTCGTTACTGTGTTGGTACAATTGTCCGTTGCTGTTGCAGTTCCGGTATTGGCTGGTAATGTACTCGCTTCACAATTGATTGTTACATTTACCGGACATACAATGGCAGGTCTTGTTGTATCCTGTACAGTGATCATTTGCACACAGCTGTTGCTGTTATTGCAACTGTCTACTGCAGTCCAGGTTCTGGCAAGAACATAATTATCATTGCAGCTTCCATTGGTTCTTACATCAGCTGAACTTATATTCGTTACTGTGTTGGTACAATTATCTGTTGCTGTTGCAGTTCCGGTATTGGATGGTAATGTACTCGCTTCACAATTGATTGTTACATTTACCGGACATACAATGGCAGGTCTTGTTGTATCCTGTACAGTAATAGTTTGCACAC
>JABFRV010000097.1 GCA_013140975.1 Saprospiraceae bacterium | reverse complement strand
ATATTATGATTTTCCCTAATTTGTAAACAAACATACTCGAAGTTTATAAAATAATATATCTTTGTGTCCGTTTTAAAATCAATAAAATATTTGATTATGAAAAATAGAAGAATTTCATCCTCAGTTTTGGTTTTGTTTCTAGTGGCTCTGGTTAGCCTTAGTTCATGCAACAGGGGTTATGGATGTCCTTATGACTTCAGCATAATTGACAGTATTTCTAGCTGTCTTTTCGCAGCTATCAAGTTTTTAAGCTTTATCTTTTAAGAATAACTTATACTATATAATAAATTTAACCGGTCACTTGGCCGGTTTTTTTTTGCCCATGCTCGAACACACTATTACTAAAGACGGCTCAAGTACTCTAATTTCTACAGATTTTAATACAAGTTATCATTCATTACATGGTGCAATTCAGGAGTCTTTACATGTATTTATAAAAAATGGCCTTGAATATGCTCCTAAAAATATTCCAATACGAGTTTTTGAATTGGGATTTGGAACGGGAGCCAATGCTTGGTTAAGTTTAGAATATGCAAACCGAAATAACATAAGAGTGGATTATTCGACTATAGAAAAATTTATTGTTCCATCACAAATTGTTAGCGTGCTTAATTATCCAGAAGTTTTTCGTTTTGAAAATGGTAATTCATACTTTTCTAAAATTCACGAAATTGACTGGAATAAAGAACAGAAAATAAGCAATTGGTTTTCATTGAATAAGATACAGGGAGATTGGATGAAATTCAATTCGATGGAGCAGTATGATGTCTTTTATTTTGATGCATTCGGTCCAACAACACAATCTGAAATGTGGAATGAAGATTCATTAAAGAAGGTTTATTCTATGCTTTCTGAAAAGGGAATTTTGGTAACATTTTGTGCGCAGGGAGAATTTAGAAGAACACTTAAGTCAGTTGGTTTTCAAGTTGAAAAACTTCCCGGCGCACCGGGTAAAAGAGAAATGACCCGTGCTACAAAAATTTAAAATCAAATAGCTAAGATATCGATCCTAAAAATTTCATATTTTAGATAATTATCATATATTTGCAGCAAGGGAATTGTAAGAATAAAGAATATGACTTTCTTCTTCCTAATTCAAATATTTCGTTATAATTACTAATTAAAAAAATCATGTTAGGAATAGGTTCAAGGGTTAAGCATGCTGCTTTCGGAGACGGAGTAATTATTGAAGTGGATGTTGCTGCATATAAAGTATGTTATATACAATTTGGAATAAAATCTGTTGGCAAAGATTATAATCAATGGGAAATAATCGAAGCGATAACTCCTTCAGAAACAGTTTCGTTTACAGAAGCAGAAAAATCTCTCGCAAAAATACTTCGCGCATGGTCTGACATAACTGAGGTTGTACCATTAAATGACAAATGGAAAAACGGTAAAATGATTCTCAGACCTGATGATGCTTCATTAAAGGAAAAGGAAATTCCTATTGATACTTTTTTTCATAAGATAATAATGGTCCGTGACAGATTACGCGTGATGGAACAAAGAATCAATGCCAGCAATTTAACAGAAGAAGAAAAGATAAATCTACAGCAATATATAACGAGAATCTATGGCAGTTTAACAACCTTTAATGTATTGTTCAGATATAAAGAACATAATTTTATAGGTGAAAAAACAGAAGGTTAATACATGAGTCGATCGATTAGTCCTATTGATGGGCGTTACCAGGAAAAACTCAGGCATCTTTCAAATTATTTTTCGGAACATGCCTTATTTAAATATAGAGTTAAAGTTGAGATTTTATATTTTATTGAATTTATTCAAAAAGTATTAAAGGTTAAAATCAGTAAACCTCAATTACAATACTTGCACTACATCTATGTAAATTTTAATGATAAAGATACATCACGTATTAAAGAAATAGAAAAAACTACGAAGCATGATGTGAAAGCAGTAGAATACTTTATTAAGTCAAAACTAGAGCAAACCAATCTATCAAAGTACGCGGAATTCGTTCATTTCGGATTAACTTCTCAAGATATTAATAACACTTCTGTTCCAATGCTCTTGCAGGATGCAACACGTGAGCAAATGCTGCCAAAGTATCTAGAGTTATATAAGAAAATTCAGGCTCTTGGTAGATCAAATAAACGGCTATCAATGCTTGCAAGGACACATGGACAACCGGCCTCTCCTACTACATTAGGAAAAGAAATTTTAGTATTTTCAGAAAGACTGAAAAAGCAGATTGACTTGTTGCAAAAATTTAAGATAAGTGGGAAGTTTGGTGGAGCTACAGGAAATTTTAATGCACATGCTGTCGCATATCCAAAGATAAATTGGCCGGTTTGGGCTGATAAATTTCTATCTAATAAATTATTCATAGAACGACAAAGAACCACCACTCAGATAGCCCATTACGATGAGATTGCTGAATACTGCCACATTATAATAAGAACAAATACGATACTTCTTGATTTTTGCAAGGACATGTGGACTTATATATCAATGGAATATTTTACACAACAGGTTAAAGCAGGAGAAGTAGGATCTTCCGCGATGCCTCATAAAGTAAATCCTATTGACTTTGAAAATGCCGAGGGTAATTTAGGAATTGCGAATAGTCTATTCTCACATCTTGCTGAAAAGTTGCCTATAAGCCGAATGCAAAGAGATTTAACGGATAGTACAGTAATTAGAAACATGGGAACGCCTATTTCACATTCCTATTTATCGATATTATCTATTATTAACGGATTGAATAAAGTTAATGTGAATCCTGTTAAAATTAAAAATGATTTAAATAATAACTGGATAATTCTTGCAGAAGCTATTCAAACAATTCTTCGACGTGAAAGAATAAATGGAGCGTATGAAATGTTAAAAGATCTGACGCGTGGAAGAACAGAAATTTCAAAAAACGAGTTACACGAATACATTCATTCATTAAAACTGAATCCAAAGATTAAAAATGAGATGCTCCGATTAACTCCTTTTAACTATATTGGATTTGCTGCTAAAATTTGAAACGTTTAGTTTTTTTTACCGGTGCCGGAATAAGTGAAGAAAGTGGCGTAAAAACTTTTCGCGATTCAGGTGGCTTATGGGAAGGACATGATGTAATGGAAGTCGCTTCTATTCAAGGATGGCACTCAAACAAGAAAATGGTTCTTGACTTCTACAACCAAAGAAGAAGACAATTACATGAGGTTAAACCGAATGCTGCACATGTAGCAATTTCTGAACTGCAAGCACAATTTGAAGTCATTGTAATCACACAAAATGTTGATGATTTACATGAACGTGCAGGTTCAAAAAACATAATACATCTTCATGGAGAATTAATGAAATCCCGATCTGAAATTGATTCATCCTTGATTTATGAAAGACCTTTCGATATCAATCTTGGAGATACCAATGAGTTTAATCATCAGTTAAGGCCACATATTGTTTGGTTTGGTGAAGCAGTAAATTTTATGGAAGAGGTAATTGAATTAGCAATTTCTGCCGATATTTTCATAGTCGTTGGCACTTCTTTACAGGTATTCCCTGCTGCTGGAATTATCGATTATTTGCCTTCTCATATACCTTTATATTATATCGATCCTAAACCCGCTATTACTTCTTCGTTGACAAGATTGAGGAATGCAAAGATCATTAGCGAGAAAGCGACTATAGGTATGAAATTGCTAATACGTGAGATAATTGATTAAAATCTTAATGATTTTATTCCTTCCCATTCAGAAATAAAAACACAACGGCAGCCAAAACACCTCCGAGAATCTCACCTACCCAATAAATCCATAAATTCGAAAACGTTGATATTTTGGAAAAACATATAGCCAAAGAAACCGCAGGATTAAATGCCGCACCACTTACTCCTCCTAAGGCAAACGAACAAGCTGTAAGTGTTAATCCAATGGCAATTCCATAGTAATCATTTCCCAATGTAACCTTTGAAGTCGCAACATTTAAAAGTACATATACTATTGCAAACGTACCAATGAATTCAGCCAAAATTCCCTCTAAGGGTTTTGATTCTAAGTGAATTGGGGTAATCGTTTGATTAGAGATTAGCAAAAGAGCGATGATTGCAGCTACAATGGATCCAGCGCATTGAGACAATATATACATTGGAACAACATTAAGATTCATTTTGCCACGAAGAAATACTGCAATACTAACAGCAGGATTGAAATGTGCCCCGGATAAGTGCCCGGATGCATACATAAGGCCTGCTAGAACAAATCCTGAAGCCAAAGCAGCAAATTGAGGATTGGCGCTGTAAGCGGTCATGCACACAACTAGGCTTATAAAAAAGCTTCCTATAAATTCTACAACTAATCGTTTGATCATTTTAAATTCACTTAGTTTTGTCAAAATTTTGATTCAGGAGCTAAAATAAGGTGAATCACACGGATTATATAGATTATGCAATAAAAATAGCAAAAGCAGGTCAACGATTTGTTTCACCCAATCCTATGGTTGGAGCTCTTATTGTTCATAACAATCAGATTATTTCTGAAGGATGGCATCAGTATTATGGAAAAGAACACGCTGAAAGAATAGCCATTCAAAATCTCAATGAACATTCCAAAAAATTATTACATGATTGTACGATGTATGTTACATTGGAACCATGCAATCATTTCGGAAAAACTCCTCCATGTACCGAATTAATTATTGATTCTGGAATTAAAAAACTTGTATTTGGCAACTATGATCCAAACACATTAATGTATGGCAAATCGATTTCTTTTTTGAAAAGCAAGGGTGTGGAATGCATAGGACCAATCAGTGAGAATAAATGCAAAGCACTAATTGTTTCTTTTGAAACGAATATTATAAAAAAGCGTCCCTTCATAATTTTGAAGTGGGCACAATCTTCTGATTTTTATCTTGGAACTAAGGATGAAAGAATAAAAATATCATCATGGCAATCTGATATTCTAGTCCATAAATGGAGAGCAGAATCAGATGCAATAATAAGTACCACGAATACTTTCTTAGTAGATAATCCTCAGTTTAACATCAGACATTGGAGTGGAACAAATCCAAAAAAGATAATACTTACCACTAGTAAAGAAAAAAAGGATACATTTTCTAAGATTCACACGGATATAGTGTTTCTTCGAACTCGAACCAATGAACTTTTAAAAACTTTCATTGAGTTGTATGAAGATTTTCAAATCGGAACAGTGATCATCGAAGCCGGTCCTACATTTCTTCAGGAATTGATTCTAGAAAATTTATGGGATGAGGCAAGGATTATTACGAATCGCTCGGTTAAGCTTTGTAACGGCCTAAAAGCACCCTTGCTGGAAGGTCAAAAAATCAAAGAATACACATTAGGAACAGATAACATATGTATTGTAAGTAACACAGACAGTAAGAAGCGTTAAAATTCCTTTAAATATCCTTAAAACGACCCTTTTTTCCGATCAATGTCCCATAATTGAAGTTATTTTGTGTAATAATTGAATTTCCGCTAGGATGAAAAATTTAGGCTTTAAAATTGGACTTATTGGTACCCTATCTTTCTCTTATTTCTTAGTCATGGGATCTGTACTATACGGTCAAAGCCCAACTATTAAATGGATCTCTTGGGAGCAAATGGAACAAGCCCAAAAGAAAGAAAAAAGGAAAGTTGTTGTCGACTTATATACTGACTGGTGTGGGTGGTGTAAAAGAATGGACGCCACAACTTTTCAAGATCCTGAACTGATAATGACGATTAATAAAAATTTTTATGCAGTTAAATTTAATGCTGAAAGAAAAGAAGACATATTACATAAAGAGAGAGTCTTTAAATTTATTGCACAAGGAAATAGAGGTTATCATGAATTAGCTGCTTTTATTACGCATAATAAACTCTCTTATCCAACATTTGTTTTTTTAGACGAAACCTTAAATACTATCCAGGCGCTTCCCGGATATAGAGAAGCAAGCGTATTTAATATGATAGCACAATACTTCTGTGGAAATTACTATAAAACAACTCCTTTTCAAAAATATCAAGAGATTTACCTAACAAATTTGAAGCGTTAATTTCTTTTTTTGCAATAATTTAGATGTAGCTTCGATATAATTTGTTAAAAAGTACAATTACCGTCTTGTTACGTGAAAATTAAATTTCACTTCAGATTTAAAGTTTAATTATTTTCATGGTCCTAATAGCATCTTGATTTACCATAAGATAATACATTCCGGAAGGAAGATTTTCAAGATTTATTGTGTTTTTGGTTGCAGTCAAATTACCCCTAATTTTTATACTATAATAAGAATCAAGAATGTAAAAATTGGCTCCTGTTATTGATTCTTCTAGCTCTATTGAAAGAATATCTGCAACAGGGTTAGGATAAATGAATAAATTTTCGTCTTCCAAATTATTCACCAGAGTGTTGGAAGGAAGAACTTCGATTAAACATTCTTTAAGAACTGTATCTCTACCTAGCTTATTTTGAGCAATTAATCGAACAGAATAAATTCCAGCTTTGCTATATTTTATATCAGTTGGATTATTATCTATAAAATGTTCTATATCAGCTCCTTCAAATTTCCATTCAAAGTCAAGAGCCTGATTGGATGATTGGTCAAAAAAGTCAACTGTTTCGCCTTCTTTTAATGTATAAGATGAGGCTCTGAAATCTGCAATGCATTTTTGTTCAGTAGTATTTCTGAAGGCCTGAATATTTCTACCTCCTTGCGTCAATACCATAAATCCATCTTTTGAAATTGATGGATTGCAATAAACATTAGAAGGAATATTGATTTCAGACTTGATTGTTTGGAGACTCTCTGTAAGAATGTAAAGCTTACCTAATCCATTATTAAAATAGACTTTTGAATCAGAATCAATAGTCATTGATGGTTGAGAATATTCAAACTCAATAGAAGTAGCTGCCAGAACACTGCCATTACCTTTATCTAATTTTAATATTCTTCCATTGTCAAAAATATAAATATGATGATCCGAACCCAGACTCAAATTGCCACTTATAGCGGCTCCTGAATTTGTATTTAATTCATATGTCCAAACGATTTCAAAATCAGATCCATTATCTCTAAACGCATACAATAGGCCTCCATCACGTTTAAAATAAATCATGCCATCAGGACCTAATGTTATCGGGTTTTCCTGATCGCCATCTCCTTTTAATGGCGAGGAGCTAAATAAAGTCTTTCCGGTATTAATATCTATAGCGGAAAGAGTAATTGGAATAGTAATTCCACCGGTTATGCGGTATACTTTGTCGTTGGTACACGCAAGACCTGCATTAGGAGTAACAGCGATTATTGTCTTGTTGACCCATTTTGTCTTTCCGGTATATTTATCTAATCTCTTTGTGAAACTTGAAGTTTGTGGTTCACCTCCCAAAATTGGATCTCCATTGCATGCAAATACACAACCTGGATAAGCTCCAAATACATAGGCTTTTTCTGCTGCTTTCCACAATATTTTGCCTGTCGATGGATGAAGCGCATATATATCGCCATTCGAATAGTCATTTGCATAAACCGCATCATATGTAAAGCCTATGCTATATAAAATGGAGTTGTTGGTTATCGCTTCTGAAGTCCATAATAATAAGCCTGTTTTAAGATCCCTGCATTCAATAATCCCTTTATAAGGCGAAAATGTAATTCTTGACGTTACAAATTTATCACCAAACGAATAAACAGCATTCCCTAAAGTTGTTTGTCCTGCATCATCTATCTTCCATATATTCGATTCAAAATTGTCAGGGCCTTTCAATTTGCTATAACCGGATCGCTCATTATTTCCTGAAAATGTTGACCAGTTTTGAGCATGGATACCAGTACAAATTGTTGAAAATATACATACTTTAACGAGTTGCGTCATACCCATCAATTTTGTCGAAAATTAGCAAACCATAATTTTATGTCATCAAGAATATTTCTATCTCTCAAAGCTTTCCAAGTTAAAAAAATACTTAGAGTAGATATAATGATGCATGGCATCAAAATACCCAAATATGTATCAATAGATAAGCTTTCTGAAAATCTTTTAAAGAATGTATTCAATAATATATAACAAACAAAAACCAGAATACACAAAAGCAAAGGATAGCCATAGCCTCCTTTTCTTACAATTGCACCTAAGGGTGCTCCAACAAAAATAAATATTAAACAAATTAATGCAAATGAATATTTTATCATTAATTCGTAGGTAAACTTGCTTCTCCTTACTTCTATGCTTCGTATAGAATCAGTATGATTATTGTTGGAGTTTATATCCCTGTCCAAGAAACCAAGAGCGTTTCTCCGATATTCAAGGGATTTTGGTGATCCCGCTGAAATATATATTGCTAGTTGTTCGGCAACAGAAAGAGAATCCTTTTCTCGTAAAGCAGAATCCTTTGAATATTCATTAATTTTCTTCAGCTGGATATTCTGCTCAATATGTTCATTCGCTAAAATATTTCTAACATCCGGAAACGCATTTCTAACCACAGGCCTGATCAATTTGGAAGTCTCAATTTTAAGGCTATCAATATCTCTTCGTAATTGCTGCGAATTTTTCATTCGTTGATTATCTTTGAAAAGACTTTCATCAGATCTTTCAAGATCGAATTCTTTTAAACTAAAAACTTTTGTAAGTGTATCAAATTTACTTTTCACAAAGGGATATTTGGAATTATTAATACTCCTTTTATCCGGAAGTTGTAACATTTCTCCATTTTCTAATTGCATAATGAGATACTTGCCAGATTCTGTTACATACATAATGCCATCTTTCGCAAGAATTCTTGTTTGAGAATTTGGATTACTATGATCATGAATTTGAATTCCATGAATATGCATTCCATCAGAAGACTTTTTCTCAATCCTGATTACATACCCATAAAAATCATCATTATAAGCTCCTTCTGTAAAACTTAAGGTTGGTTTTTGACGTTTTAAATCGTGTAGTCTGCTGAGAAATTTCAAATTGGATTTTGGAATGATATAATCGGAAAATACCCAACTTGTAATGCCTACTATTGCACTTAAAGCGATAACAGGTATCATCACTCTGAACAAAGAGATCCCTGCAGATTTTATACTGGATAGCTCGTAATTTTCTCCCAGATTTCCAAATAGGAATACACCAGCTAATAATACACCTATAGGAAGTGCCATAGGAATTAATGAAACGGATAAGTATATCAGAAATTCAATAATCACAAAAAAGCCGGCTCCCTTTCCTATAATATCGTCTATATAGAGCCAAAGAGTTTGCATTACCAAAACAAATAATGCTATAAAAAAAGATACGAGAAAAGGGCCCATAAAACCCTTTATTAACATTGCATCCAGCTTCTTCATCGAGAGGCCAAGATACTACCCTTCTGACTGAGCAGCAATAACATATCGAACAATTTTGTACGAATAATCAATAACAATATCGATTCTCTTCGATAGCCTTGTGTGCAATGATCTTCCGATTCTTTACAACATTTATAACCGGATATCTTGAAAATCTCTTTATGCCAAGCAGCATAATTTTTAATTCATCTCCACTTGCAAATGAGGCCAATGCATCAGTAGCAGCTTTAGCAATTCTATATTGCGCATCGTGAAACTGCACTTGAAGAATAGCAATCTCTTCTTTTAGGTCAATTTCATTTGCAGTTGAGGAAAGTTTTTGAACTCTAAGTAAAACGGATTCTGAAACAAAAAGATCAATGAGCATATCTGCAATATTCATTAATATTTCTTGCTGATCTTTGAGGTCATGTTTTCCATCCATTTGATATTTTACCGCAGCTCCTGCGACCATAAGTGACATCTTTTTAAAATCTCGTAAGGTTCGCAATTCCAGCCCAAATTTTTCATCCGGAATACTTGTATCCGGTAGCCCAGTGAGCTCTTTTTGTACTTCCCAAGCTGGACCAACGAGATCAATTAAGCCTTTCAGGGTTCTGCGAATCAGCATATTCACAATCAATAATCGGTTAATCTCATTTGTGCCTTCATAGATCCTGTTTATTCTGGCATCCCTATACAATTTAGATGGAATATATTCTTCACTGTATCCATAACCTCCATGAATCTGTACTAATTCATCTACAACATAATCCAAAGTATCACTACCGTAAACTTTTATTATTGCACATTCGATAGAATACTCTTCTGCTGCTTTTTGCAGTGCCAAAAAAGCTTTAGAGTGCGTGTGAAGCTCTTCTTTAAACTTATCTTCCAGTAAATCACTAACCCTGTATACAGCTGATTCTGTGGCATAGGTTCTAATAATTGACTCTGCAATCTTATATTGAATTGCACCGAATTCTGAAATTTTCTGATTAAATTGAATTCTTTGATTCGCATATTTAATACCTGCTTCGATACTGGATTTACAGCCGCCCATTGCCATACAACCCAGTTTGAATCTTCCAATATTTAATACATTAAAAGCAATGAGATGTCCTTTGCCTAACTCACCTAAAAGATTTTCTTTTGGCACCGCTACGTTTTCAAAAAAAACCTGCCTAGTGGAGGAGCCTTTAATTCCTAACTTATGCTCTTCTTCTCCCATGCTTATTCCGGGACTATTTCTTTCAACCAAAAAACCGGTAAATTTATCTCCATCAATTTGTCCGAAAACTATAAGAACATCAGCAAAACCAGCATTAGAAATCCACATCTTTTGTCCACTGATTATATAATGCGTTCCAGCCGAATTTAATGTTGCGGTTGTTTTCGCACTTAATGCATCAGATCCACTTCCTGGTTCCGTCAGACAATATGACGCTTTTAAGGTACCATTGCAAAGGCCCGGTAAATATTTCTTTTTGATTTCTTCAGAAGCGAAATAATAGATTGGCAACATACCAATTCCTGTATGCGCAGCCAAACTTGTATTGAAAGAAGCATCTCCTTTTCCGAATTCTTCCAATATAACAGTGTTCGTGTACGTATCTAATTCACTTCCGCCATATTCAGAGGAAACATGGGAGCTTAATAATCCAAGATTTGCAGCTTCCAGCAATAATCTTTCTTGTTGATCGAGCTTTCCTCCATGCAATTTGATCTCAGTTTCTACAAAGTTTTTAACGGACTCACGTATGAGTTTTTGTTCATCTGAAATATCTTCAGGAATAAAATTATCTTTCCAGAGAGTCTCTTTAATTACAAATTCTCCACCTTTTAATACTTTATTACCTATGTCGTTCATAATAAATTATATGTAATACTAGATAACGATGATAGTATACTTTTAGTTTAAGGCTTTACCTTGTAAATGAATAAAAAGCCTGATAATCGTTATATGATAACGATGACATCCAGTTGATCACTTGTGATATTGCTATTAATTACTGTTTATAAGAACCGGATTGTTATTTCCATTTGTTACTATGATCTTGCTATTCTGAGAAAGACTTAATTCCTTCAATGCTTTGATTCGTTCATATTGTAATTGTTTATCAGTAAGTCCGGTATTAATTATTTTCTGGTAATCTGCTATTCCTTGTGCTTCCAATCTTTTTCTGTCAGCTTCCTGTTTTTCTTTTTGTAAAACAAATTGCATTTTTTGTGACTCTTGTTCTGCTTGAATTTTTTCTTCAATGGTGGTCTTTACATTTTTCGGAAGCTCAATATTTCTTATAAGTAAGCCTTCAAGTACAAGGCCCTTGGCGCTTAGATCCTCCGTAATCGTTTTAAAAATATTCTGTTGGAATTCCTCACGCTTCTTGGAATAAAGGTCAATTGCTTCATAATAAACTGCAAAATCTCTGATTCTTGACCTTGTTATTGGCCTAACAATACGATCCTGATACTCAGGACCAATCTCATTGATTATTTTAGGACCGTTGGGTGGATCTATCTTATATAAAACAGAAATGTCAATTATTATCTCAAGACCGTCTCGAGTTAAAGCTCTGATGGCATCATCACCTTGAAGATGGCCTTCATCAATTACAGCACTCATTGTATAATTCTGAATTCGGGTTTCAAGTAATTCTATCTTTATAAATGGATTGATGAGATGAAGCCCTGGATGCAATATATCCTCTTGAACCTTTCCAAATAACTTTTTAACCCCAATATAACCCGCTTCGACCTGAACAACGCAGGTCGTTAGAAATCCAACTACAATAAGTCCAATTGAACCAATTCGAAGGATTTTTCGGAGGTTGCTTATACGACTATCTGTTACAGATTTTCCCAAAAGCCAATACGCTACAAATAAGAATAGACCAATAATAATAAATGCCATATTTGATTAATTTTATACAATATTAACCCTTTTACACGAGTAAAAAGTTTCTTTTTATTATGGATTATGTCGATTCAATTGGGCAATTCGAAGAACAAATGCCTGTTTTTCAATCCTTTTATCTATATAATGCTATCAGATATAAGAATTTCTTGAAAAACAAAAAATAATCTTGAAATCGGATCAAGATAGTATATTTGTGGCTTAGGGTGTTCTCATAGTGTTATTAAGAGGGACCACGAATCGCTCGATTCGGGTCCCTTTTTTATTATGTGCACCCTATTAAATGAAAAAAGCAAATAAACTCTGAAATAATTTCTAAACTTTTAAATGGTTCACGTGAGAATCCTTAGGTGACAACTGAATAAGACAATTTATAGGCTTATTTATTCAAGCTTAAGCTTCTACTCTTTTATGAATAATGCCGGGTGCAGATTTTACAACAACCTGAACTGTTTTTCTAATTCTTTCTTCCATAATGATAATTTTCTCTTCTAGTAGCTTGGGGAGCATAGAATCATTACAATGCCTTATTGTATATAAGTCTAGATTAGGTTCAACAATAACAGCAAATTGCTCATGGACTGTTTCAGTGAGTAAATGAATTTTTGATTTATCATTTTGGATACAGACCGTAAATGAAATAGCAGTGTTTCTCATTACATTTACTTTAATTCGAAGTTTATCAAATAAATCGAACAATCTTGCAAGATGATCTTCCGCAATAAATGAAAGATCTTTAGAAGAAAAGTGAACTAATGCCTGATTGGACTCCAAAACAACGATTGGTGGATATTCTCTCTCTATTTCTCCAAAAATGAGTGTGCCATCTGATTCAGGATCCAAAAAGGATCGAACATGTAGCGGAATATTTTTGTTTTTAAGCGGTTGAATCGTTTTAGGATGAATTACCTTGGCCCCATAGTAAGTCATTTCAATGGCTTCCATAAATGTCAGGTGATCTAATTTTGTTACATTCTCGAAAACCTTCGGATCTCCTGTCAATACACCCGGTACATCTTTCCAGATAATCATTGATTTAGCATCCATTGCAGCTGAAATTATAGCCGCTGTATAATCTGATCCTTCACGCCCAAGGCTCACAGTATTATTCTCTGAGGTTGATCCAATAAATCCCTGCGTTAAAACAATTTTCCCTGCATTAAGTATGGGATTACAATGAGAATTAATTTTTTCATTTGTATTTGACCATTGAATTCTTCCTTCTCGCCAGGTATCATCTGTTTCAATCATTGATCTGGCATCAACAAATTCAGTACTTATGTTCTGTGAATTCAAATAATGAGTAAGTATTCGAGAAGATATAAGTTCACCAATGCAAATGATTTGATCATAAACATAATCATATTGCATTTCTCTTTCTTCTTCAATAATCCACTCCCCTTCTACAATATGCTCCTGAATCTGGGATAATAATTCTTCAGGTATTGTATCAAACAAATCTTTTGCTATTTCGATATGCTTATTTTGAATAACACGAAGCAACTGAATAGATTTTTTTTTGTCTGTAAATTTTTCATTAATTACTTCTTCCAATGCATTGGTAGTTTTTCCAGTTGCTGAAACCACTACTACTAATGGCCCAGACTTAAATTTTTGTATAATTTTTGAAACATTAATAATTCCTGCAGCATTCTTTACTGAGGCTCCACCAAATTTAAAGACATTCATTCGTTAAAACTTAATTTTTAAACAATTTATCGTAATTGCTATTTTCTGTATTTTCTCTTTCCGGAACCGGAGAATCAAGTAACATTTTATCACCGGACACTAAAACTGATTTTTCATTACCCAAAATCGTTGAAACACCATGTTTCTCCCATTTCTCTAACATCTTCAATCCTTCTTCTTCAAAAATACCATTCTGCAAATCCACAGAAGACATAAAGTTTTCGGAAATTTCCATAAACTGCTCCATCTCACCGACTTTGGAGCTTACATCATCAGCCATAGCATCAAGGGCTTCATCAAATAGTGCTCGCTGATCCTTATCACCACTAATTACACTCATAGCAGATTTCATGGCAGAATGACTCGCATGTATAGCTGCCCTTTCCTGTTCTTTTAATTTAACCTGATCCGTTATATCCTCTGCCATTAGTTCGGAAGACTGATACATTTTATTTAGGACCTTATATAATATTTCCATCTTCTTATATAAATCTTCCAGTTTAATATTAGATTCTTTTAATCGCCCAGCCTGTCTTGATTTGAGAACCATCACAGATTCATGATTTCCCTCTTTCGCTTCTTTCGCCATTGTAAGATTAGAATCTATCTGTTTATTATTGTTGTGAATCTGTTCCTTCAATAGATGCAACTGAGATCTTAATCTTCCAATCTGCTTATTCATTTTCCCAAGATTGTCTCGTAAATCTGCTACATAACTCTTTAATATCCCTATAGGATCTATATTGACAAATATTCCAGTTATCCAGCGCATTGTAGACTTATACATATACCACAATAAATTTCTCGCTTTTGGATCAAGAATAACGTATAAAATCAAACCTAAAACCAAAAGTGAGGAAACTAAACTTATTGTATGCGTTGTTAGTAGAATTAAAGAAGGCAGGAATTTGTACAAGAGATATCCTAAGCCTCCTACGATTCCCAACATAAACAAACCGCCAGTAAATCCTTCCGGTTTTTGCCAAAAATTCTTAGATTTAAATTCCATATTCGTTTTTTTGAAAAATTTGGTGGTCAGTTAAGTTATTCTTTATAAACATTATTAGATTTGAATCAAATTATATTTTAGATCAACTTAAATATTGTTGCATTTTTTGTATATCAGACTTTATTTCTTCTACAAAACTTTGAAATGTCTGGGAAAAATCGGCTTTATTCGAATCAACTTTATTCGTTATTTCCTGGCTTTCAGATTGTAAAGATTGTAATTTAACCTCTTGTTCTGCAATTTCTTTTTGCAATGCCTCAAGTTTACTTTTGTTAGATGTAAGTTGTTGAGTAAGTTGAGCCAACTCATCATTTTTAGATTTAACAGTTTGAGTCAAATAATTATCCGCAGCCTGCAAAAAATTAACCTTTTCCGTTTCAAGAACATCTATATACTTTTTAGCGGTACCTATAAGCATATTGGCGTCTGTGTTCATAGATTGTGCAGCAGCAAAAACTGTTTTAAACATCATACCCTCTTCCATATTTCCTAGCTTGGCTACTGATTGTAATGCTTTTTTGTATTCTAAGTAATCGTATCCAGGAAAATTATTTTTTTTCATAACACCGCCTAACAGTTCGACGAACTTTTGTAAATTCTGACCTTGTACCGTTACCTTTTGCTGAGAATTTAAGTTTGGTGTTGGATTCGTATTGCTTACAGTGGATGACTTTTTGGCTTTGTCATCTACTTCAATAAAGATTCCTTTTAATTTATCTATGAATGCCATAATTATGAATATAAAAGTTTAGATTTTAATTGATCAGCAATTTTTCTATCATTACAGACTCTTGTTACTTTAAATTGTTCGCCATATTTATTTATACTTATCATGTATTCTTTAAAACCATCTTTCTTCACTTGACTTATTTTTAACTTTCGGAGTATTTTTCCTGTTATTAAGTCATTGTAATAAGTATTTGTTTTACAAAGAGTATCATTTATGGTATTTTCGATAGCATCAATATTATTAGGTGTCGAATTAAATTCTATAAACCACTCGTGAAAGGGCAGTCCATCATCAGGAGTTACATTCGGTGCGACCAGAAATTCAACAATAGACAATTTATGTTGCTGAATAGCTTCGGTTATAGATTTTTCAATTTCAGAAGCGATCACGTGTTCACCAAATGCAGAAATATATTGACTCACGCGGCCACTGACTTTAAGTCTATAGGGATCTTTAGAAACAAATCGGACAAGATCCCCAACAAGATAAGCCCATAAGCCAGCATTGCTGCTGAGTATTATTGCATAGTCCTTACCAATTTCAATCTCTTTTAAGGTAATTCGTGTTGGCTCAGGAAGTCCTACTTCTTCCTTTGGAACAAATTCATAAAAAATTCCAGAGTTACTAATTATTCTTAATGCATCAATATTGAAATTATCTTGATAGGCTATAAATCCCTCACTTGCAGGATATGTTTCAATTAAATGTATTTCTTTTCCAATTAATGAATTAATTCTATCATGATACGGTTCATAATTCACTCCACCATGAATGTAAAGTTCTAAATTGGGAAAATGATCGATGACTGATTTCTTTCCGGTTACGTCAATAATTTTTTCACAAAGCATTTGTATCCACGGGGGTATGCCGCTTATTACTCTTAAGTCTTTATTGAGAAGAGATTGCACCATCATTTCAACCTTCATTTCCCAGGGTTCAATTACATTAATTTCATGTGCTGGTAAAATTGTTTTTGCCATCCATGAAGGCACTTCATGATTCACAATTCCTGAAAGCCTTCCAATCAATATATTGTTCTCCTTGGTTAAGTTCGGAGTTCCTGACAAGAATAACATTTGACCATCAAAAATCTTGGATTCTGGCTTAGAAATCAAATAGGAAAATAGTGCATTTCTACCACTGTTGATGTGATTAGGAAGACTTTGTTTAGTAATTGGAATATACTTCGTTCCACTGGTGGTTCCTGAAGTTTTTGCCAGATACTTTGGAATTCCTGGCCATAAGACATTTTTGTGTCCATTCTTTACTTTTTGAAAGTACTTTTTTAAACCTTCATAGTCTCTGATAGGAACAGCCTTGGTAAATTCTTTATGAGATTTGATCTTCACAAAAGAGTGCGCAAGCCCAAATTCGGTTTTTTTAGCTGTAGTTATTAATTTCTTGAATATCTCTTCCTGGTTAGCTATCGCTTTTTTTTCAGTCTGATTTACCTTCTTAATACTTACATTGGCTGCCGCTCTTACAATCCCGGTTTTTATACTCATCAGGGCAAAAATAAGGAATCTAGCCGCAATTTAATAACCGATTTTCTATCTTAAGTCCTCAATATGAACACCTTGAATTGCGCTTGTATTTAACTGAAATATCGAAGCGTCTATGGCTTTCAAAAGGGTGTGCTTTAGGATACTAATAGTAAATCTATTGCCATTCTTAAGATACACTTCTATGGAACTTAACAATCCCGTCTTATTCTCTATTCCTAATTTAACTTTAAAATATTCCTGATTCTTATCAAGCGGCACGAACTCTATTGTTTTTTTTGTAGAATTCATAGATTCTATTCTATATTTAAACTGGTCAGATTTATAAAGTTGTATAAACTTCAATGGATGATATGAGCTTTCCGAAATTTCAGAATTTGTTATTTGAATTTCCTTTCGATCAACAAAGTGAGTCCATTGTGTTTGTCCATCATAATAAATATTTTGATCAGGAAGAATCATCGAGTACGCATTTTTAGAGAAAGTAAAACTACCCTTTTTCGCGGCTTGAATTTTAACATCAACTTCCTTAATTTGCATAGTAAAATCTAATTTATAGTTAGATTTAAGATACTTTGATTCGATAGATTTTAACAGCTTTAAGGCCTGTGCATCCTGAGCGCCTAAAAAGCTGAAGTTGAAAAGCAAAGTTAAAATTGCAGTTAACCGCATTATTTTCATTTTGGTATTTGATCTTTCAAAAATCTAAAAGTTATCTGTATGACTGTTAAGATATTTGTAAAATTTAGAATTAGCGTATGAGTTTAAATCCTGACCTCCTATTCCGTTGATGTTCATCTTCGGTACAAGACTCACATTGACACAGTGCCACCGGCTCGGTCTCTCCATAGCCTTTATATTGAATTCTATCATCTGAAATGCCTTTTCGCAATAAGTAGGTTTTTGCCGACTTAGCTCTCTCTTCACTAAGACTCATATTATACATATCATCTGCACGGCAATCTGTGTGAGAAGAAATTAAAACTTTTATAGAAGGGTTCGCCAACATCAAGCTATATAATTCATCCAGTGCTGGTTTAGCATCATCTCGAATAAACGACTGATTAAGATCGTAATACACATTCTTAAGTAAATACTCTTTATTATATTGAATAGGTATTAATGAAATTTCAATCTCTTTTTTAATAATGGTGTCTTGCAATATGTTTTCAATCTTAGAAACAGGAATAATAATTTCTTGATTAAGAAATCCGGGCCTTCCCGATCTAACGATTAAATTTTGCCCTTCCTTTACGTTAAATGTGATTGTATTGGTTTGTTTGGTTGAAAACGTTGATTCATTGTTTAATTGCACAGTTACAGAATCCAAGATCTCGTGAATCTGTTGGTTTCCGTATTCATTCGTTTTAAAATAATTCAATTTAACCTGATATGTAGTTACGTAGGAACGTTCCGTAGTTTTGGGTTGGACTGATTTTTTAACAACTGTATAGATATCATCTCCTGAATCCTGATTTCTATTACTGCTAAATATTGCTTTTTCCAGTATGCTATCATTACGTTTAAAATTTAGGTCATGAGAATAAGAAAAATCGTCAGCCCCACTATTTACAGGATATTCAAGTCTTTGCGGAATAGACCATTGCTGATTAGTAAGACGCCAGGTTTTGTATATGTCCAAACCTCCAAAACCAGGATGCCCATCAGAAGAAAAATATAAGGTATCCTTATACCACACAGGAAATTTTTCATTACCCTCGGTATTAATTACCTGTCCCAGATTTAAACCCAATGTCCATTTTCCATCCCTAAGAAAACTTATATAAAGGTCATACTGAGCAACACTACCTTCTCTGTCTGAAGAATAAATAAGTATAGAATCTGTGTAATGCAACGCAGGATGCTGTGTATTAGATAAGTTACCACCTAAATTAAGTAATTCAACATCCTCTTCCTGATTTATTACATTGTGTTTATATATCTGGCAATAATAGTTCCCCACATTCAGATCTTCACATCTGGTAAAATACAAGATTGTTTCATCTGAATTCCAACAAACACTTCCCTCATTACTTTGTGAATTTACCTTGTCGCTAAACAGGACAGTTTCTTTATTATTGGTTACGTATATATCAGAGAAAAAATTACCTGACCAATCGTATTTATTCTTACCGGTAGTACCGAGTTTATCTGAACTAAAAGTAATTCTCCCTTTGGAATCATATATTGCTGAATAATCATTGGCATCTGAAGAAATATAAAACTTTTCAATGTGATAACGGTACAACGGATTTTGATTTTTCTTCATGTCTTTTGCTTGTTTACATATCTTGGCCTCTTTACGAAAAATTGGCATTCCTTGAATTTCATTATTTAACTCGGCAAAAGCATCCATTGCATCCTGATATTCTTCGTTTTTCTTTAACGCGAATGCATAAGAAATAAGAGTCTTATTTGAAGGTTCAAGATCATATGACTTTTTATACCATTGTTTACTCAATGTGAATTTACCCATCTTGTCATAACAATCTCCAATAATAAAAGCGATTTCAGATTTTTCCTTTTTGGTGTCAGCGATTTCATACTCTCTCAAATAGAGTTGCGCAGCCAATGCATAGCGCTTTACATCATATGCCAGTTTAGGGCTTCTAATGCCTCTTGTAACACATGAGGCCATTAGTAAGAATATGATTGCGAAACGCATATAAGTAAAACGGAAATAGTTCTAAAAAGTTATGTTTTTGAAAATCACTTTTTTGTATTTAAAACCTAAATTCTGGAGATCATGTCAACAAATAATACATCTATTTAAAAAACCAATATTTACTCTTAGAGTTTTTAATCTTCGACTCTTTCAAATCTTTTGGGTCACTACTTGTTAATAAAATTTCATAAATAAAACCACATGCACAATAAAACATACAAATTTTTTAAAAGCAAAAGCCTCTCAAATATTGAAAGGCTTTTGATATTATTTTAATATTTTAGAATTATACTTTGACAACTTTGGTACTCACTTTCGATTTAGTAACACCTTTAATTTTATCTTTTAAAGAACCTTTGGCAAAGTCCACAATAATTGGCGTTGCAACGTAAATAGAGGAGTAAGTTCCAATAATAATACCTACTATCATTGCAAAGGCAAATCCTTTAATGCTTGCACCTCCAAAAATAAATAGCGTAATCATCGTTAGAATTGTTGCAAAAGATACGTTTATAGTTCTTGACAAAGTTGTATTAATCGCGTCGTTGATAAGTTCTTTTTCCTCTTTCTGGGAATCAGACCTTAAATACTCTTTAATTCTATCATACACAATTATCGTATCATTCATCGAATAACCAATAATGGTTAATATAGCCGCAATAAATGCCTGATCTATTTCCATTGCAAACGGAAGAATTCCGTGAAATAATGAGAATACACCAATCACAACAAAAGCATCATGTAATAATGCAACAGTTGTTCCTGCACTGTATTGCCATTTGTGAAATCTGAAATAAATATAAATTGAAATAATTAATAATGCTATTAATAATGATTTAATGGCACTGCTTTTTATATCATCGGCAATAATTGGTCCTATCTGACTGGAAGATGAAATGTGTATTCCTGAAGAACTTGAATTTTTAAAGTTTTCAATATTAATGTCTTCTCCGGTTGCTTCTTTTATTCCTTCGAATAATCTTTCTGTTACTCGATCCACTGCACCTCCGGAATTGTCATTAATCAAATATGATGTTGTTATATTGAAGGTATTTTTTGTGTCAACTGATTTAACAATTGGATTTGATTCAAATGATTTGGTTAATGAATTTCTTAACTTTTCAACATCCACTTCTTTGTCAAATGCAACATTATAAGAATATCCTCCCTTGAACTCAACACCCAATTCAAATCCTCTGGTAAGTGCAGATATTAATCCAATAATGGTCAATATACCAGAGAAAATATACGCATATTTTCTTGTTCCAACCCAATCGAAATTAATATTCTTAAAAGCTTTTGCAGTGAAGCTATTTGAAAAATGAATATCATTTCCTCTTCCAATCCACCACTCTAACATAACTCGTGTTATTATGATTGCAAGAAATAAAGCGAATAAGATACCAATGATCAACACGATCGCAAATCCCTTGATAGCTCCAAGTCCATAGTAGAACAATACAAAACAAGTCAGTAGATTTGTAATATTGGCGTCAAGAATTGCTGACATAGAATGCGAAAAACCATTACTAATCGCTTCTAATTTGGACCTTCCTAAAGCAAGTTCCTCCTTAATTCTTTCATAAATAATTACATTCGCGTCAACGGAAATACCCATTGTTAATACCAAACCAGCAATACCAGGCAGTGTTAGAACCGTACCTAATGAAGCGAGTGTTGCTAGAATAAAAATAATATTTAATAATAAAGCTACAATTGAAAAAACTCCGGCTCCGGCATAATACCAGATCATAAATATCATTACCAATAGGAATCCACCAATGATTGCATATAAGGAGTTCTTAATATTTTGCTGTCCTAATGATGGACCAACCAAAGATTCAGAAATGATTTTTGGAGTTGCTGGTAGTTTACCAACCTGAAGAATATTGGCTAAATCTTCGGCTTCATCAATACTAAAGTTTCCTGATATGGATGAATTACCTCCAAGTATAGGCTCATTAACTGTTGGTGCAGAAACGACCTCATTATCCAGTGCAATTGCGATATTTCTATTATTATCTTGTGCAGCTCTGGTTGTCATATCTCCCCAGATCTTAGCACCTTTTGCATCCATGGCCAAAGAAACTGCTACTTTACCTGAAATATTATCAGGACTGGCATCCGCTTTTGAAACCCTCTCTCCATCTAATGGTGCAGCATCTGTTCCGCTTCTTTTCTTGATCGCATAAATTTCATAATTGTTCGTGAGTTCTTTAGTTGCGTTATCCTCGTAAGGTTTTGCTGAAGCTAGAAATTTTATATCGTTTGGAAAAATTCCATTTGCAACAGAACTATCCAACATTTTTAATAATTTTTCCTTATTTGATTTATCTACAGAACCCATAATAGCTCCATCAAAGTTTAGACCTTGACCAGTTGCTCCGTTTAATGTTAGCAAACTTAATATTGGACCCTTGTCGGCCAACGGATCTAAAGCTTCTGGAATCGTATCCATTCCTACAAGAGTTGAATCAGTAGGGTTTCCTAAAGAATCTCTTTTAAATTCATAACGTGGTTGTGTTCTAAATTTCTTTTCTGCAATTGCTGAAGTATCGCCAGAAGTAAGTCCCTTATACTTTTTATCCAGGTTTATAAATCCTTCATAAATGCCAGGATCACTAATTCTGTAAACATCCCAGAATTCAAGCTTAGCAGCAGCTTGAATATATTTTCTTGCTCTGGCAGGATTATCAACCCCCGGAAGTTCCACAAGAATCATATCGCGGTTCTTATCCAAAGAAACGTTTGGTTGTGTAACGCCAAACTTATCGATTCTGTCTTTTACTCTTTCAAAAGTTGTATTCACCGTTTCATTGGCTAATTCTCTCATCGTTTTTATAACAACATCGTCAGGTGTCTGAGTATTAATTTTGTCCTTTAGAGAATTAGATCTGCTAAACAAAGAAGCAAGAGAACGTCCATTGTTTCTTTTCTTATATTCCTCAGCAAATAAGGTTACATAATCTTTCTGACTATTGGCTTGGGCGTTTGTTGCAGCCTGACGAGCGGCAACAAAATCCGGATCCTTACTATTTCCAGCAAGAGCTGTAATAAACTCTTCAAGGTTCACTTGCATGATAACGCTATAACCACCTTTAAGGTCAAGACCTAATCCAAGTTGTTGTTTCTTTAGATCGGTGTAAGTGTAATCTTTTAATAAAGGAATTGAGAAAATCTTTGTTGTCGATAAGGAATCCAAATATTTCGTTCTGGCTTCCTTGTAAGCGTTTTGCTTCGTCAATTCGTCAGTAAATGAGGCTGACATTTCTTGGGCATAAGTGTCAGCTCTTTTTTCAACCTTATTGGTTGGTAAATAAAGTAAAAATTGAAATAAGCTTACTACTATAATGGCTCCAAATACCCATTTGGCCATACTGTAATTACTTGTACCTGAATTATTATTCTTTGTCATATCTTTTGCAAAAACTGCGCAAATATACGCTAAGCCAAGCGAATAAATTACAGAAAGTGCAAATAAATAGTGTTAAATATAAAGAAATAATTAATTTATAAACTATTTATTTATAATATATTATGCATATATTTAATTATTAATGTATAAATATAAAATCTTTGAAAAGTCTGGAAACCTTCGTTGAGACTCAGATGGATGTCCTGATTCTAAGAAGTTATTTAAGGTAATAGAGGTTCTATTTATGATTTTCAATATCATTAATTCAAGAATACTGAAGCCAATTATAATTAAAAGTACTATTATATATTCTATTAGACCTCTTTCCTTTTTTTTAAAGTATTAAAAGAAAAAAGGGTCAGAAATAATTCCGACCCTTTTATAAATTTTAAAATTATATTTTATTATCTCAACAAGGTAAATTCACCTTTAAACTTATCTGTAGATGATGATCCTTCGTATTGAACTTCAGCATAGAACACATAAACTCCAGGAAGCGCTTTCTGCCCAAGGAAAGTACCATTCCAGCCTTGTCCCCTAGACTTTGTAGCATCAGTAAGATTTTGTCCTGAGTATACTAATTCACCCCATCTGTCATAAACGTTCAAGACATTAATTCCTCTTACTCTCTTTCCATAAAGATTAAAGAAATTATTATCGCTGCTTGAAGAAGTAGGATTAATAACATTAGGCCACCACACTTCCTTAATGATTCTTACAAGAACCCTTACTCTATCAGAAATTGTACAACCTGAAGCATCAATACCTGTAATCAAGAATTCACGAGTTGTATCAGCTGCGTATTGCTTCTTTAATTCCCAATCTATTTTCTCATCCAGATTAAACCATGTTGTATCCTTATAAGCTCCACTTGAATTTGCAGTTCCACCGTATAATCTTAACAATAAGCTATCAAGATCTACAATTGTTCCCTGATCAACTACGATAGTCTTTATCACATCTATTCCTAATTTGCTAGGCTCGATTAATGTTTCTTTTTCAGAAACCAAACAACCGTTTGCATCTTTAACACTAATGGTATAAATTCCTTGAGATAAGTTACTGAATTTATTATTCGAAGTATAAGGACCTCCGTTGATAGAATATGTGAAAGGACCTGAAAGGTTATTTCCATTTTTATCTTTCACTTCATTTACTATTATCTCTCCATTTCTGTCTCCATAACAAAGTGGATTTTGCGAATCAGATATTACAGCATCCAAAGGATTGCCAATTTCAAGAACAGGAACAGAATCTCTGGAAATACAACCATTCTTATTATCCTTTACTTCAAGGATATATAAGCCTCCTGGTTTTCCAACAGTAGCAGTAGCTGTACCTTGACCACTTATGATTGTTCCAATCCATGTATAGGTTAGACCTGTACCTGAATTCGCTCTTGAACCTGATCCATCAATTTGCACCTGATTAATTGTACATGTTAAGGTACCCAATGCTCTTACATCCGCTGTTGGAGGAACAACATCTTGAGTTACAGTAACTGTTTTAGAATCTTTACAGCCATTCAAAGTATTAACGATTGTAAGAACATAATCTCCAACCTTGTCTGTTGTAGCGATATGATTCGTTGCACCAGTTCTTACACCTCCTGTCCAGCTTGGAATATAAATTGCGCCTTTATCAGAATTATTACCATCAAGATCTACAATTGTTCTGTTACAAGTTAATTCCAATGGCGGAGAAACAACAACATTAGGATTTTTGATATCCTGAGTTACAACAAATGATATGCTATTGGCACATCCAGCTCTAGGATCAACAACATTCAATGTATATGTTCCAGGAGTAGTTATAGAAATTGTTGAAGTTGCTATGTTTCCAGGAGTCCATAAGTACGTTAATTGATCTCCTGATGCTGATACTGAAGTATTGCCACTCAATATTAGAACCGTATCCTTACAAGTCAATAAATTCGGTCCTGTTATTAATGATTTAGGATCATCATACCATGTAACTGGAACGCCATCTGTAAAGCGAGTACATCTGTCTGTCAATATAACATTTCCTGTTACCGGATCTAAATTTCCAACATAAGCAGCAATGTAATAGGTCTTACCTAAAGTCATTGTAGCATTGTCAAAACAAAATCTACCGTTAGAATTGAACGATAAGATTGTTCCAATATTTGGCTTTGTTGGATCAGAAGCATTAGGATCATATATTACAAATCTAACTACGTCATTCGCATCGACTGCCCCACCCGCATATGTAGCTTGAGTACATGCAGCCGCACATAAATCTCTTGGCGTTGTTGATACAGTTCCTGGAAGAGTGATGCAAGGACAAATGTGTGAACCACTGACTTTGTCAATAGCACACTTATTTGCATCTTCAATTGTTAAATCATAATTATTTCCTGTAGGTATCCAATCAGATTCCCAAACCTTTCCCCCGGTTAATAAATAATTTCCTCCTAAATTAACACTTCCGTTATCGTATTTACCAATTAAATCCCAGGTTGGACGATCTCCAAAATCCGCACCAATTGTTACTTTATAATTTTCAGCAACATTATCACAGATGTAAGTCGGATTTGGTAAAAACTTAGGTTCATCTACGAATGTTACAGAAACAGTATCTAATCCTATACATCCAAAATTGTCTCCTTGTAATATGAATGTATAAGTACCTATTCTGCTTACTGTAAACGTAGAACTTGGATCTGTTGGATCTGCTATTGTAGCTGTTCCACCTCCGGGACTATTAAGTAATCTCCAATTTGCATTTCCAAAAGTGAGTGTGCCTTCAAAAGTATAAGAAAGGCCACATATTTTTTTATCATCACCAGCCTCCGGAGAAGCATATGGTTCAAACACGATTCGCATATTGTTGGAAGCTCTCTTACAAGGATCTCTAAGATCAACTATATTGTCGTCAGGAAAAACATCATCTCCAACAATTCTTGTGATAAATATTGGATTATTAATTCCTGTCTTCATATTAAGCGCATCAAAGCAAATGAGATCATTCTTACTATAAAAGGTATCAATAACATCTGTAGGATTGGTATACGTTGACTTGTGTAAAACATACATTGCAACATCTTCCGGATCAATTGTTTCATTAATTAAACTCTTAATAGGAACACATTTATCCGTACAAACCTGAGTTGTAAGTGTATCCAAAACTCCTGCAAAGATTATTCCGCAATCACAATTGTAATCATCCTGAATTAAAGTGGAAACGCAACCATTAGCATCTTGAACAACAATTAGGAATGGAGTCAAACTATCTAACGTGTCAGAACAATATTGATTTCCAACTATCTTACCATTATTAGTAGATGGTGGTATTACCAAGGTGTAAGGTGGAGTTCCTGTTGTAATATCTGCTTTTACAAGGTATCTATAATCCGTTGTAAATACTCCTCCCTGAAGATTAAGACATACCTTGTCTGTATTTTCAACTCTTGGATTAGGATTAAAAGTAATGGTAACTCTGTCAGTATTTACACAAAGTCCATTGTTATTATCTTCTGTAAATTCAAAAGTATATGTTCCAGTAAATCCATCCAAAACATCTACTACTGTTGTAGGATCAGTTAAGTCAAAAAACTGTACAGGTCTATTATTTACCTCTCTCCAACTTCCTTTACTTCCTGCTAAAGATTTAACACCTTGAAGGTCTGCTGAAGCTCCGCAAATAGAACGATCAGGACCTGCATCAGGTCTTGGAACTTCAAACCAGGTTACAGGTGTACCTGCATTTATTCTGACACATCCCTTTATAGGATCAATATCTCCTCTGTTATTAGCCCTTCCTACTTTTGCACCTATATAATAAGTTGTACCGAATTGCATTCTTGAAGCATCAAAACAAACATTAGAGCTTCTTAAATTATACAACAAAGAACCATTTGGATTCATTGGATCAGTACAAATAAAGAATACCAATGTATCTCTTGGATTTATATCTAATTTTTGATTTCTATCATCGTATAATTTATCAACATAAATGTCTATGCACTTATCCTGACATAACTCAATCGGTTTAGGATCCATTTGCCCGATATCATTCGTACACTTGCATTCATAATTGATAGTAAATGCAAAACGACAACCATTTGCATCTTCAATTTCAATATCTTCATTCGTTAAATTAAGGATAGTTGTCGAAGTATAAACTCCATTGGCATCAACTGTACCATTTCCTTTTAAAACTCTATATGGGGCAGTTCCACCAATTATCTGGAATGTTGTAATAAAATCTTTATTGGAAGATCCGCAAATATAAGTAAGTGGTCCTTTATCAGGGCTTTCGTTAAAATTGATTACCACTGTATCCGATGTGACACAGCCTAAACTTGACTCAGTGTAGATGAAAACTCCCCTTCCATATCCACTTGAAGTAACATCCGGATTAGGAGAATTTGGAGGAGTAATAGTAGCTGTTGGACCCGAAAGTTGTGTCCAGGTACCCATTCCAGCGTCTGCTATTCCCCTTAATTTATAATCTAAACCACAAACTTTATCATCAGGACCTGCTTTTGGTTGCGGAGAAACTTTGATCGTAATATTAATACAACAGTCTTCTGTTGGAGGGCAAGAACTCTCCATATGATAACAAACAATTCCTGTATATTGCTTAGCTGGAGAAGGATCGAAATTCCAAAGAACTTCAATTTCTTTTGCAGCAATAGGATTTGTTGTTAGTATTTGACCACCTGATACTGTCCATATATGTCTTGCATCAGCCGGGAAGATTGTATCAACAGAATATTTTCCAATCTTTCCAACGCAAAGAGCAAGATCTCCTTTAGGGCAAATGTCTTTATACTTAAAGTCATCTTCATTGAATTGTTCGCAGACATCAAACTTACAAGATTTTTTAAGCTTATCTAATGTTCCATTAAAAGTTATTTCAA
>JABFRV010000158.1 GCA_013140975.1 Saprospiraceae bacterium | reverse complement strand
CTGGCCTTAACGAATAAGCCGTAAAAAAATCAAATTTTAAAACCGTTAAAAATTCAAAACTGTTTGAGCCTAGATAAATATCAAAAGCGAAGCCTAGTTGACGAAGTAGTCTCAAAGCCAAGTCAATGAACAAAACACAAGGGCGAGTTTTTTGAATTTAGGTTTTAAGATTTGATTTTAGGCTTAGTCGTTTAAGCCTTGATTTTTTGGTTCTTTTGTATTAAGACAAAAGAACGGCAACTAAAAACGGGTGACACTACGTAATCCTCAACGAAATAAATAATTAGCAAAGAATACACTTCCATTTCTCAATATTCAATCAACAAAAATTCTTCCGAAATTAGAAGCTCCACACCAAAACATCTTAACCAACTCAAAATTTACAGAGTGAGCCTTGATCTTCTTAATCATAAACCAAACTTAATCCCTACATTTACGTAAAATTTGGAAAGCATGTTATTGTTACTCGTAGGCGTTTTTATTCTGGGATACATAATCATCGCATTTGAACATACTATAAAAATAGACAAATCTGCAATAGCCTTAATAACTGGGGTCTTATGTTGGGTAGTTTATATTCTTAATATTGATTCAGTACATACCGGAATTGAACAACTGTATCACCATGTTGGTGAAATTGCTTCTATACTTTTCTTCCTGCTTGGAGCCATGGCGATTGTTGAACTTATTGATCTCCACAACGGATTTGACATCATTATTTCAAAAGTACAGACAAAAAGTAAATTCAAATTTCTATGGATCATAGGAGTAACTACTTTTATTATCTCTTCAGTATTGGACAATCTTACGACTGCAATAGTTATGAGTTCACTCATTGTAAAAGTACTTCCTGATAAAGAAGATAGATTATGGTTTGTTTCAGTCGTTGTTCTTGCCGCTAATGCGGGAGGTGCATTTTCACCTCTTGGAGATGTAACAACCACAATGCTCTGGATAGGTGGCCAGATAACTGCATCACAAGTAATTCTAAAATTGTTTATTCCAAGTGTTGCAGTATTGGTAATTCCTTTAATCATTATTAGTCAGAAATTTAAAAATCAAACGTTTCAACTCAATGCAAGTGTGGAAAGTTCAATTCATAAAAATGATTCTTTACTTGTACTTGGTTCTGGAATTTTCTTTTTGTTATTTGTCCCTGTCTTCAAAACGCTAACACATCTGCCTCCCTTTATGGGAATCTTACTGGCATTAGGGATTCTTTGGATTCTGGTTTCAATTCTTCATCGAAAAAAACCTGTAGATATAAAAGAAAAACTCAGTGTTGCTTCATCGCTTGAAAGAATTGATACACCGAGCATTTTGTTTTTTTTGGGAATCTTACTTGCCGTTTCAACACTTGCATCTTCCGGTTACTTAAAGCTTCTTGCCATACAATGCGATCAATACCTTGTCAATTTCTATGGAACAGGAATAGCCTTGGGTTTAATATCAGCAATTGTTGATAATGTTCCCTTGGTTGCAGCAGCACAAGGTATGTACGATTTAAATACTTTCCCGACCGATCATCCTTTTTGGCTATTTCTTGCACTCACATCAGGAACAGGAGGAAGTATTATAATTATTGGATCTGCTGCAGGCGTAGCAGCGATGGGCATAGAAAATATTAACTTCATGTGGTATCTTAGAAAATTTAGTTTGTTAGCTTTGTTAGGATTCATCTCTGGAATCGTCGTGTTTTTTATTTGCAATGGCTTCTAATTAAAAACTTACTGCTTACAACTTACCGCTTACGACTTACGACTTAAATCTTCCTTCAATTACTTCTGTTCCAACAAAAACTTAAGAATATAATCCATTTCTACTTTTACATGAATCTCACACAGTCCGTATTCTTTCAACAGACTAAAATGTATATCACCTGATTTTTTCTTTTTGTCTTTAATAAGACGTTGGACGATTTTTTGTTTTGCAGTATCTGAGAATGAAGTTTTATATTTAAATTGTTCCAAATACTGAATGGCCTTTTGAAAATAATCTATCTGCTTGTGAAATAAAATTCCGGATAATTGTAATTCATAAATCAGTCCCCATGCAATTGCCTCTCCATGTAAAATATCTTCACTATTATCCAGTAAATAACTTTCAATAGCGTGTCCTAAAGTATGACCAAGATTTAATGCATTTCTTTCACCTGTGTCAAGTTTATCCCTAAGGACAATAGAATTTTTAAATAAAATCGACGTTTTAATCTGCTTGATAAACAGTTCATCAACCCGATCCGGAACAATAGATGAAATCGTTTTAAAATCTCCTTCTCCTTTTAAAAGTGAATGTTTGATCATTTCTACAAATCCATTTCTTAGATTTCTCACATCCAGTGTTATTAGAAAATCATAATGAAATAGAATGAGTTTTGGAAAATGAAATGTCCCCAATTGATTTTTTCCTGCTGAAAAATTTACTCCTGTCTTTCCTCCGATGGCAGCATCAGACATTGCCATTAGACTCGTTGGTATATACAGAGTATCGATACCCCGCAATAAAATAGAGGCACTGAATCCAAGTATATCACATACAACCCCTCCACCTAAAGCGATACATAATGATCTTCTGTCAATATTGTTTTCTACACAGTGCTTGCAAAATTCTTCAACAAAATGAAGGCTCTTAGATTTCTCTCCCTGTGAAATAACAAACACTGTGGGATTCTCACAAAGATCCCAGGATTGAAATATTTTATAACAATGCAGATAGGTATTTTCATCACAAAGTACATGTATTGAAGAGTAAGACTTTTTGCTTATCCAATCATTGCATTTGTGTATTGCATCTTTCTCATAAAGTAATAATGAATCCATTCTGGAAATTTAATTCTTACTTTGAAAAAGACTTCGGTCTAGACGAAGCACATTTAACTTTGCTTGCAATGCAGTATTCACATTGAAGAACAAAACTTGCTTTACAATACTAAGGTCAGTAATATTCCAATTTTTGAGTTCGCCATTCAAGACCATGCCGGGATATATCTCTTTATGGTTAAGATACTCAAGAATAGTATTCTTATTTTCCCTGAGCATATTATTCATTGTTTTTTCAATTTCTGCTTTCACTTTGGTTTCTGCAATTCCTTTTACCAATGATAAAAGAGTCTTATCCAACTTCTTGCCTTCCAGAGCTCTGATTTCGAAATTTTTTAATTCCAATTCTCGTTTTTCTGAATTGAACACAGGATCAAAACGCAGCTGAAGTTTACCATTGAAAGCTCCACGGGTATCAATACTAGTCTGTATCGTTTTATCTTCTCCCGTTAATGAAATTTTATCTACATGAATCTTTGTCAATCCCGTTCCAAGAGTTTGTTTTTCGATATTTTCTTTTAACAGGATCTCAAGATATGTCATTGGTATTCTTCCCTGAACTGATGCACTTATATCTTCTTCTACTACTGGTCGCACAGAAAAACTTAAATCATTGTATAAATCGGAAGGCTTATCTGCAGCCATTACATTTTCCAGATAAACAATTAATGGAAATACAATATATTCTTTTTCAATTCTAATGGGTCCTAGACCAATCTCTGAAGGACTTGAAAATAAATGTATGCTATTATCTTCAGTTGAAAAAAAGGGTTTGGAAAATCCATTTTGAACAATGGATTTTAAAGATTGCAAATTAATGGATTTCGCAAGAAGCTGATCAAGACTAGATGCAATTGTTGACTTGTATCTCTCTATGAATTTGTTAGCGATAGATTCAACCGGAAGCTTCAGTCCCAATACAGACAATTTGGGTTTTGTCTTCCATATAACACTTTCAACATTTGATTTCGTTAAAAATTGATCTTGAAAAATATTGAATTCAATTCCTAACTGTAAATCCATTTTACCGGTAGCTTTAATTTCATTCCACCCCGACCTTGGACGCAACTCAAGCAATAATGGAACCGTAAAATTAAGTTTTTGCCCGGAAGCCGTCATTGCCAGATTGCCATCAAGTTGAACGAAAATACTAATTCCTTCTTCAATATTTAATCCATCACTAATAACACTTTTAATCTGCTGATTTATGAGATCATTGATATCAGAAGAATTAAAATACAAGGGAAGATTTACAATAGACAAAGGAACAATGGGCATTATTTCTAAATCAGTTTTTGTTTGTTGCGGAATTGACTTTCGTTGACATGCTGAGAAAGCAATGAATACGATTACAGAAAAAGTTAAACACCGTCTTAATTGCCACAATCTCATTTTCAATAGCAGGAGTTATAATTCTAAATTCGCAGGACTATAAGCAATAGATTTTAATACTTTTCCATCTTCTGTTCTAAATACCAGGAATTTATCTCCTTTGGGTTTAATTTCAGATTCAGTATTTTTCTCCTTAAGATATTTCTGTTGCGTTTGCTCTGCTTCTTCCATACTTGAACAGGCCTTGCTCATATTGGAACGCTGTACTTCGTCAAATAATTGTTTAAATCTACTTGCAAGCCCAAATTCCAAGATAGCTCCCGATAATACATACTGCAAATCGCAAAAAGCATCAGCTGCTTCTTGAATATCCTGATTGTCGATCGCATCTTGTAATTCATTTAATTCTTCCTGCAATAAGGAAATTCTAAGTTTGCATCTTTCAATAGAAGGTATCGCCGGAGAGCCGACTATCGGCATATCAAAAAGCTCATGAAAATCTGCGACATGATTTAAAGCAGTAGGTTCAGGAAATTGATTATGGTTCATATTTATTCTTCTTCTGTTGTATTATTCTTAAAAAAACTAAAGTAGGTCTGCCCGTAATTTCTTACCTGCCAAAATTCAGGAAGAGACTCAAAGGTAAATTTAGGATTATGTTCAAGAACGAATAAGCCGTCTTCTTTTAGTATATTACTTTCAAATACTCTGTTCGGAATTTCCTCCAGATGAACCAGCTCATACGGTGGTCCCGCAAATATATAATCGTATTGAACATTACATTGTTGCAGATACATGAGATAATCAGATTGAATCACCTTAATATATTGTTCAATCTTCCACAATTTTACCTTTTCATTTACAAAATTTACAGCTGGCTTAAATTTATCGACATATGTTGCATTTACACAACCTCTGGATATCATCTCATAACAGTGAGCCCCTGTTCCTCCAAATAAATCCAACATGACTGTTTCTTCAAAGTCAATAAGATTGTTCAATATATTAAATAAGGCCGTTCTTGAAAAATCTGTTGTTGGTCTTGTTGGCCAATTATCAGCAGGTGGATAAAAAGTTCGTCCTTTTAAATTTCCGGCACTCACTCTCATCTATAAAGCTTCTGCAAATTTTAACGGATTATAATCATCGGTAAGAATATTCTTAAAGTAAGTCTGAAATAAATTATAGACTTCTTTCTTTGGCTTAACTTCTCCCAGAATGATTATTCGGTCTTTCTTATAATTACTTTGATTATCAATATATTTTTTATTGACATGATAGAGTAATTCTACACTCTCTGAATATTTATAGATATGAAAAAAATCATTTTGAGAATCATCGCAGCGAAAAAATATTGCATGATTTGAAATTAATACCAAAAAATGTATCGCATTTTCATTAAAATTCTGATTGTATAATGTTCCGTAATACGTAGATATTTTTTTGCATAACTTCATAAAATGAATTCCGGATTGAAATTCAGCATGCTCTCTTTTTACAACATATCCTAATTCTTTGCCTCCCTGTTTTATTGTGTTAAATTCTACCTTTTCATTTGGATAAACCGGAACATAATCTTGAATTGAAACCCCGTTAAGTAATTCTGCAAATTTAGCACTTATGCTCACAAATGTTGAAGGTATCATAGATGGTGCCTTACGATATAAAGATATAGGTTCGACGGTTAGGGGTATATCGGTTCGGGCAAGATTAGAGCTCTCCTCTGTTAATAATCCAATCACTTTATCCTCTGAATTTTGGTTAGTTTTGTGCAAATTTCAACAAATTTGCGTAATTCATGTCAATTAAAATCTTAGGAATAGAAACTTCTTGCGATGACAGCTCAATGTCTGTTCTTGAAGACGGTAAAATCCTATCAAATGTAATTTATTCGCAAAAAATTCACGAAAAATACGGTGGAGTAGTTCCTGAATGGGCATCCAGAAAGCACGTTGAGGCAATCGTCCCTCTGTTTCATGAAACACTGGAACGAGCTTCCAGCAATCTGGATCAATTCAATGCAATTGCAGTAACTCAAGGCCCCGGTTTGATCGGTTCTCTAATGGTCGGAATTGGTTTTGCCAAGGGCCTAAGCCTAAGCACAGGACTACCATTAATTACTGTAAATCACCTCGAAGCACACGTTATCTCATTGCTTATTGATGAACCTCGTCCATCGTTCCCTTTTATTTGTCTGACTGTATCAGGTGGCCATACTCAACTATTGATTGTTCGCGGATTTAATGACATGGAACTTATTGGTTCAACAATTGATGACGCAGCAGGTGAAGCGTTTGATAAAACAGGCAAGCTTTTAGGACTGCCTTATCCAGCCGGACCTCATATGGATAAACTTGCAGCTCAGGGAAAACCGGTTTTCACATTTCCGATTTCAAATTTGCCTGAATATAATTTTAGTTTTTCCGGAATAAAAACATCGGTTCTTTATTTTCTCAAAAAGAAATTGGAAGAAGATCCTTATTTTATTTCAAAACATCTGAATGATATATGCGCCTCTATCCAACACAGCATCATTGAAATGTTATTAATAAAAGTTAAAAAACTTTCGGACGAGACAGGCATCACTCAAATAGGAATTGCAGGAGGTGTCTCTGCCAATTCTGGTTTGAGAAATAAATTGAATGAATTATCTGTCAAACTAAAATGGGATGTTTACTATCCTCAGTTACAATATTGCACAGACAACGCTGCTATGATTGCTTATGTAGCGTATCATAAATTTCTTCAAAAAGATTTCGCAACTGCAGATTTTGAAGCGAAAGCAAGATTTCTCTAAAGCTATAAATGCTATAAAATTATTACTGGTTAATGATTAATATTATTAGTTATTTGTTACTAGTTAATTGTTATTAGTTAATTTTTATTATTTAATATCAATTAACGCGGCTTGATTATCAAACTCAACATTGCTAAACTATCAAGCGAATTCAACCATAGTCGTTCCGCCATTCTCTTCTTCGGGCTGACTAAAGCTTTTGACAAAACTCAGACTTTTTAATGTTCTGATAAGATCTCTTTTTAAAACACCATTTCCAATTCCATGTATGATATAGACCTTGCTGACATTCGCCAATAATGCTTTATCAATATAAACATCAATTTTTTCCTGCGCTTCCTGCAATCTCATTCCGCGAATATCAAGAGTTGTATTAAATGCTCCTCCCGATCTTTGTACATTGGTTTGAATTGACTGTTGTGATTTCACATCTATAACCGGGTTTAACTTTAATAATTCATTAGGGCGCATATTGAAAGTCATATTCTCGGTTTCAACATAAACTCGGTCTTTCTCAAGTTTAATCACCTTACCAATCATTCCACTAAAAATCAACTTAACCGCATCACCTTCCTGTAAAGGTGTAATTTCCTGAATAGTACTCATCTGGTGAAGTTGATGATTCATCTCAACAAGCTGTTGCGTTGCAATCTCCAATTCTTTCCTTTTACTTTCCGCTTTTTTTTCAAGCCCCTCCAGACTCTTTAATTTTTGAATCTCTTCGATGTACGCATTAATCTCTTTTTGTTTGTTGGATTTAATCAATACTTCAACTTGCTTTTGCTCAAGTCGCAATTTTAATCGTTTGTATTCAAACTGCTTATTAAT
>JABFRV010000144.1 GCA_013140975.1 Saprospiraceae bacterium | reverse complement strand
TATAACTCTTTTTGAGTGATGCCATAAGATGTGTCGATATTGTATTGATTGCAGGATGCTTATAGAATCTTTTAAAAGTTTCAAGATTAGCAGCAACTCCAGGATCTGTCTTACTTGTAAGCTGAATAATATATGCACCTCCGTCTCCCTTATAAGGACCGCCAATTTGTCCAGGACTTAATTTTGAAGCATAAGTACAAATATCTGGTTCAAATCCATATAAAGGAACCTGTTGGCCGTTGGTTGTCGTTTCGATCGCTGTATCTACTTTAGTTATAAACTCTCCGTATGATGAACTCAATGCACTAACACTTCCAATTTTACTTTTTATGTATTCAAACTTTTTTTCTTTCTTAATTTCTTCTACTACTCTTTCTCTAACAGCTGCAGGTTTAGGTAATCCCTTTGTATTAATTGCTGCAAGTCCACAGATAATATATTTGTTTGTAAATTTCTTTACTGCATCTTGCATTGTATAAACTTCCGGAGAAGTACTTCCTGCATCAGTTCTTGGATTAAATGCCCAACGTACCATTTCACGTGTGGTATTATTTCCGGCTTCTCCAATTTTATCTATCTTATAAGTATTGCTACTAAGATTTCCTGCATAATCCATCACATACGTTTTGCCATCAGAAATTGCTTTTCTTAATTTTTCAAGTGTTTGATTTTCTTCAATGAGTTTTTGTGCCTCATCTAGTTTAGCAGTCAGAATTTCTTCACCCGGTGATATAGTTTCAGAAATTGTACCTAACTGCATTGCAGTTTCTTTTGTGATATACTTTTCGTCAGTAATATCAATTAGGTGCAAACCAAATTGTGTTGCAACAATAGATAGCTTTCCTTTCTGTCCGGTGTAAAATATTTTATTATTAAATTCTTTTACCATCATTCCTTGTGCCGCATAACCTAAATCACCTCCTTTAATTCCGGAACCAGGATCCTGACTGAACTGAATCGCTAACGAATCAAATCTTCCTTTACCAGATTCAATAACTGTCTTAATACTATCAAGAGTTTTGCTAGCAGCAAGATACTGTTCTCTATTTTCAACTCTTCGAAGGATATGTCTTGACTTAACAGAGTCCGGAAGTATTTTTCTACCTAACACCTTTGTAATACAGTATTCTCCATTATTGATATAAGGTCCAATAACATCACCTGGTTTTCTAAAAATTAATGAATCTCTGATTTCTGTTGGAGCATCCTTATACTTAATATATGTTTCATCAAATTTTCCTAAATTCGTGACAATGTAAAGTGAATCTTTAACGGAGGTCTTAAATCCGGGGATTTTAGCTTCAAGTTCTGCTCTGATTCTTGCACTGTCTTCAGGACTTGCATTAACAGCAATCATACAATACTCAAGGTCACGAGTCTCTTCTTTATTTTCAAAGATTGCTTTTTTCTTTTCAATGAATTTTTGAATGTCTTCATTTTTTATTTCTCCTATTTCTTCATCTTTGATAAGGTTATACGCAATTCTCGAAAAAAGGAAATTGATTTTTTCATTACTTTCTTGAAAATGTCTTTCAACCATAAAGTTAGGCATAAATAATCCACCCTTTACAAGTCCATTTATCTTGGATTCCAATCTGTCTTTAATAATTTCTTTGGTTTGAATTTCCCAAAATTCAGTGGCTTCTTTTGGAAGAGAATTGTTTTCCAAGCCTGTTTGAAATTGATTCAATTGTTCTCTAGCAATCTGACCGGTATTAGGATCTCTAAAGTTACGCTGTACGATAGGTGATAGATCATTCCCAAATTGTAATTCTTTTAGTTCTGCTTCTGAAATCGCAAGACCATTTATTGATGCTTCTTTCTCCAGAATGGATTTTTCAATCATCTGATTCCAAACGTATTCCTTTCTTCCAAAATAGTCTACGTCAGAGGCGTTTCTATAAAGAACATTTTCTGTTTGTTGAAATTCTCTCCAGCTAATATCCGTACCGGCCACAGAAGCAACATTTTCCCTATTTCCGAAGAAAGCGGACGACTTGCCGGAGGTCATATCCATTATGATAAAACCCGCTAAGGCAAGAGCCATAAGTATAGTAACCATCCATAGGCGCTTTCTAATGCTCGTAATTAATCCCATTTTTATAAATCTTAGTTGTTGATAATCAATGAAATATGCTAAATTTTTATGTGAAATTCTGCATTTTCAAAAAGTTTTGCAAAGGTACAACGCCATCACTTGATTTTCAAAGTAATATAGTAAAAATACCTTTATTTCAGCTCGGCTTAGCTTATATTTCTGTCCACAGACTGCTCTACCTGTGATTTTAAATAATTCTTTATTTTATTGGTAATTGCTTTTCCAGCTGCTTCTATCATTTCTTCTTCGGTAGCCTCCTTAATTCTACTCCATGAACCAAAGTATGTTAGCAACTTTGTTCGGGTCTTTTCCCCGATACCTAAAATACCATCCAATTCTGACTGAATCATTGTTTTTGATCTCTTATCCCGATGAAAACTGATTCCAAAACGATGTGCCTCATTCCGTAGTTGTTGTATCAATTTCAGCGATTCCGACTTTTTGTTAATGTGTAAGGGTATTGAATCTTCCGGATAATATATTTCTTCCAATTTCTTAGCAATGCCTATAACTACTAACTTATCCTTTAAGCCCAGCTGTTCAATTGGCTTCATCGCGGAAGAAAGCTGTCCTTTTCCTCCATCGATAATTACAAGTTGAGGAAGGGGTTGAGACTCATCAAGCAATCTTTTATATCGTCTATACACAATTTCTTCCATTGAGGCAAAATCATTGGGCCCTTCAACAGTCTTGACATTAAAATGACGATAATCTTTCTTTGAAGGTTTGGCGTTTTTAAATACCACGCATGCAGCTACAGGATTTGTTCCTTGAATATTGGAATTGTCAAAACATTCGATATGCAATGGAATATCATTCATCTGCAGATCATTTTTCAACGTCGTAAGGATTCTTTCGGCCGGAGTGATTTTTTTGGTTTTATTGATTGCTTCTTTTTGTTTTTGCATTTTAAAATAAAATGCATTCTTTTCTGACAATTCAAGAAGCTTCTTCTTATCCCCTATTTTAGGAACAGTAATTAATAATTGCTTGTCAACAGAAATATTTTGCGTAGGAACTATTAATTCCGGTGCAATGCTATTGTATTGCGTTCTTAATTTCTCTATAGCCAAAGAAAGAATTACATCTTCTTCTTCATCCAGATTTTTTTCGGCTTCAATTGTGCAGGTATGATGAATAGCTCCATGAATTACTTTCAAATAATTAATATAAGCATAATTTTCATCTGAAGTAATTCCAAAAACATCCACATCCTGAATAGTAGTACTTACCACAGTTGATTTACTTTGATAATCTTCAAATACGAGTAATTTATTTTTCCAGTCTTGTGCTTTTTCAAATTGTAATTGCTCCGAATTTTGCTTCATTCGTTCATGAATGTAATCCTTAACGGGCTTGAAATTCCCTTTCAATATATTTTTTATCTGGTCCAATTTTTCTTTGTACTCTTGGACAGTCTCCATTTTTTCACATGGCCCATTGCAATTTTTAATATGATATTCAAGACAGACCTTATATTTATTTTTTATAAGAGAATGTGGACTTAAATTCAATGTACAGGTTCGCAATGGAAATATTCCTTTGATAAGATCCAGAATTGTCTGAACCCTAAACTTAGATGTATAAGGACCAAAATAAGTGGAGCCGTCTTTTATTACTTTCCTTGTAAAGAACACTCTCGGAAAATCTTCATTCCGAATACATATATAACTATATGTCTTGCCATCCTTGAGAGCTACATTATATCTTGGCTGATTTGCCTTTATAAGAGTTGCTTCCAAGAGCAAAGCATCTTGTTCGGTTTCAACTATAGTATACTCGATTCTGGATGAAGACTTTGTCAATGCCTTCACCTTCCCAGTAATATGGGCCTTTTCCCCAAAGTATGAAGACAATCTATTTTTTAAATTTTTAGCTTTGCCAACATAAAGAATTACTTCCTTTGCATTTATGAATCTGTATACTCCTGGGTTCAAGGGTATACTGGGTAATATTTCTTTAAATTGTTCGGTAGTCAAAATTAATTACGAATTACGAGATACGAAATACGAAATACGTTTTAAATTACGAATTATTAAAATAGTTCTACTTTTCAATTTAAGAAATGAGTTTTATAAATTTCTATCATATAATTTTTTACTTTTTATTTAGATTAGACTTGGTAGTAAGTTGAATTTTTGCAATAATTCTGCATATTTCATCCATATCATTTATTTATTCATCTGCTATAGCAATTGATACATAATTACTTTTTTTTAATAACTTCAACCAATAAATGGTTTCTCGAGCTTCTTTGTATGATATCGAGATTTTGGATAGAAAATCATACTTGGATTGTGCTCCAATCGCTTCCTCGATATTAGCTCCAACAGAGGTTCCACTTTTAAGCAACTGGGCTGAAAGATGATATTCCTTATCTTCACATTGCATTTTTTTATAAACAGAAATAATTTTTAATGCAAAATCAAAAGTTTTCTCTTGAATAATATTATTCGTTATCATAGGTTGTTATTTAGAATTCAAATATAATGTAAGTAGTGATATTTATACTCAACGAGAGTTAAATATATACATATCGTAATTCGTATCTCGTAATTCGCAATTAAAAATTTATCGCATTCTCGGCATCCTTCTCTTCCCGCCGGGTCTGAACATACTTCTTTGATCCATTTGACCAGACATTTTCACTCGGCCTTGTTGTTTGAATGCTTGCTCGAGCATATCCATTTGTTCTTTGAAAATGTCTGTCGTGATTTTTAATTTCTTTAGTTCACGATATGTATTGTTGGCTTGGGTCCATTGGTTCTTGTTAATCTGCATATTAATCATTTGCATCAGGATCATTGCGCGTTCATTATCTGTAGGCAGTTTAAGTTCCAGCGCTTTATTAAACCAAACTTCCGCATTATTCTTGTCGCCGGATTGTACTTCCAATGAACCTTTAACGATATAGTAATACGCCCGGTTAGTTACATATAAAAATTTAGGATTAAGTGTTAAGTTTAATCTTTTCAGAGAGCCTTCGTAATCCATTTTTTGCATAAGTACAGACGCGGATTGGACAGTACCCAATAGAAGATAACTTATGAGCATTATTATTCCAATCAGTAGAAAAGGAAATGAGTACCAGAATCCATAAAAGTTCCATAGAATAACTCCTCCAAGTATACCTATTATTATGATGGCAAACTTGAGATAAATATTAATTGTAAACATTACTTTGAATTTTGTGCGAAGGTAGGAGGTTTTTAAGTCTTAGAACAGTGTCTGGGTATAACAATTCATTGAATATTTCGTTGTTTTGTGTTTAGTATTAATATTTCCTTGAATTGATTATGAATATTTTTCGTCTGATATTATTAATTTTAGTAATCTGTAGTTCTTTAAATGGAAATTGTCAGTCATTAGTGCAACATTCCATTATTCCTATTCCCTCATCTGTTAAATCTGCTCCCGGTCAATTAAGGTTATCCGAAATTCAGCAAATCATAATACCCACCAAAAATCCGGAATTGAAAAAACTCGCTGAGTTAATGAAAAAAGAACTAAGACTGTCTGCCAAAATTACAGAATCCAGGTCACCTAAATTTGGTAATACAAAAAGTATAGTTCTTAACACACCATATACTGAGCGTCATCCTGACATGTATACTTTGAATGTTAGCAAAACGGGGATTCTTATTTTCGCTCAAGAATCTAAAGGATTATTTTATGGTTTCCAGACTTTAAAACAACTTGCTGAGTTAACGAATTTTGAAACAGTTGGGTTTTATGTGATTGAAGATCAATCTACTTTTTCTTATAGAGGAATGCATCTTGATGTTAGCCGACATTTTTTTTCTGTAGAATTTGTAAAACAATATATTGATTTATTAGCCAGATATAAATTTAATAAATTTCACTGGCACCTTACCGATGATCAGGGTTGGAGAATTGAAATAAAAAAATATCCATTGCTTACAGAAATTGGTTCAATTCGTAAAAAAACTTTAATCGGAGCATATGGATCAAACCCGGTGCAATATGATGAAAAAGAATACAGTGGGTTTTATACGCAAGAAGAAATTAAAGAAGTGGTGCAATATGCGAAGGAAAGATACATTGATATTATTCCAGAAATAGAAATGCCCGGTCATTCTATGGCCGCATTAGCAGCGTATCCGCATTTGGGTTGTCATGCTGGACCTTATGAAGTAGCTACAACATGGGGAGTCAGTAATAATACTTTATGTCCAACGGATACAACTTTACAATTTATGAAAGATGTCTTGGATGAAGTATGTGAATTATTTCCATCGCAACTTATACATATCGGCGGAGATGAGGTCATGAAAGATGTATGGAAAAAAAGCGATGAATGCGCTAAAATCATGCGGCGCCAAAAAATAAAAACCTATGATGAGTTGCAATCTTACTTTATTAAACAAATTGATATTCATCTTACGAAAAGAGGAAAAACACTTGTAGGATGGGATGAAATTCTTGAAGGTGGGCTTTCGCAAAATGCTGTAGTTATGTCATGGCGTGGCACTGAAGGCGGAATCCAGGCTGCTAAACTAAAACATGATGTAATTATGTGTCCTGGAACTCATTGTTACTTTGATCATTATCAATCTGTATCATCTAATGAACCTTTGGCAATTGGAGGCTATACCTCTCTTGAAAAAGTATATAGCTTTAATCCCATTCCTGAAGAATTAAAAGCAGAGCAACAAAAGTATATCTTAGGATCTCAAGGAAATGTATGGACGGAATACATTCTCAATAATGAACATGTTTTATATATGGCTTTTCCAAGGGCCATTGCTCTTGCAGAGGTAAATTGGTCTACACAAGGTTCACGCAATTATAAAAATTTTCTTTTGCGAATGAATCATCATTACAATTTGTTTAAGAAAAATAATATCAATCTTTCGACAGCATATCTTGACTTAAATTATAGAACCAATATTTATGATGATAAATTATTTCTTATTTTTAATAAACCACCCATTGATGGCAAAATACTTATTGAAAACGAAACTCTGGAAGACGGATTACAACAAGAGTATTTGAAAAAAGATAGTATCGAGTTAACCGAAAGCAGAGAATACAAGAGTTGGTTCCAATTACCCGATAATACTTTAGGACGATCCATAAATATAAAGTTTAGCAGAAGTAAATCAACTGCCTGTGAAATAAGACTTAATAAAGCTGCTTCCTCTAAATATTCATTGGGAGGTAGTACTGCATTAATTAATGGAATTGACGCACCATCAAATAAGTTTTCCGGCCAGGAGTGGAGTGGCTTTGAATCAGGCTCAGATCTTGAAGCTTTTATTGACTTACGCAAAATGGATTCGATAGGCAGACTCAGTGTTCAGGTTTTTCAAGAAGAAAGTTCTTGGATTTATTTACCTAAGTCTATAGAATTATTCTCCTCTGAAAATGGAAACGAATATAATTTAGTAAAGAAATTTGATATAGGATTAAGGCCTGGTAGATCTATAAATTTAATTATTGATCTAGACAAAACGTATAAATCAAGGTATTGGAAAGTCCTTGTAAAGAACTATGGAACGATTGACAACGGAAGACCGGGCAAAGGCAAGGGTGCCTGGTTGTTTATTGGAGAGGTAAGGCTCGATTAAGCCTTTCTAAAATTATTATTGCAAAATTGATTAACTATTGTTTAACACTCAATATTTAATTCTGAAATTGTAACTATTATAGATATTTAGGGTCTGCTGTTTATAGTATAAAAGCTTGGTAATGTGATAATTAATACATATGTTGAGGCAATAAACTGCAAAGAAAAATGGCCAAAGCAAAAGAATTCCGTGCATCAAAAACAGAATATATAA
>JABFRV010000115.1 GCA_013140975.1 Saprospiraceae bacterium | reverse complement strand
ATCATATATATATATATATATATGATAATTATAATGTATTCAAATCAAATATTTAGTCGACCTGAAATTTTATTTTTTTCTAACCAATATTATTGGTTCGATGAACTAACTCATAATAATAATGCTAACTCAATGAGTAATTCTGTGTTAACCAAAGGAATAAAAAATCTAGAAAAAGCTCCTACTGCTTGTTCAATGGCTAATATTACTATAAGCACACCAACAACCTGGGCGAATCAGACTTTAACATTTGCTCCAGGCGAAAGAATAACTATTACATCTACCGGATCATTGACATTAATCAATACTACTTTAACAAAAAGTGGATCTGCAAAATGGCACGGAATTGTTTTAGAAGGGCCTTCTAGTTCGAGTCCTGGAGGATCAATAATTGTCACTACCGGTTCTAAAATTGACCATGCTCAAAATGGAATTCATGCACCTAATGGATGTAATCAAGTCAGGCTAATGAATAGTGAGATGAATTCTAATAGTACCGCAATTGCTATTGGAAGTACATCTAATCTAGTAAAAGGAAATATTTTTATTTTTAATTCTGTTATTAATTCTGACCCGAATCAAGTAGGCATAATTTCAAACGGTGCAAATATAACTGTAACAAATAAAAGTAAATTAATCGGGATTGTTTCTACCTTAGGAATAAGTTCATTAAATAACAAATTAACGATAAGCAATTCTATTATCAAAGGATATAAAAAATGTATAAACAAAGAAATTGGTGGATTAAGAAATAATAGAGGACTATTTATTTTTCATAGCTTAATCTCTGGAATTGAACCAATTACTAATATGGATGCTTTAGTAGATGTAAAGCAAAGTTTAATTATTAATGGAATTACTAGAAATTTTGGAGTGTCAAAAGGAAATTGGCATGCAAATACATTTGCTGGCGACTTATGGTTAAGAAATTCTACATTAAGTCAAAGTATAGTTGAAAATTATTTCAATAAAAGTTATATTATTTTACAAACCAATCAAAAGCTGACTAATGCGACATGTAATACTTGGTATTGTAGCTTTGGTTCATCAGAAAGTGGTCAACCTTGTAATCCTAATAAATTAGCAGTTGATGGCTTAAGTGCAACAATTACTAAATTGTCTTGGGGTCAAGATCTAGAGGAACTTGCATCTGGAAACAAATGGTTAATTGAAAAACTAACAATGAGATCAGCTGCGTCAAATGAAATTAAAAACGTTCATTATCTTCCTGATCAGAATCAAGTATTTAATTATCAAATGCAATTTGAAGCAAAAGACTATTTTCATCCAAATACATTATGTAATTACAATCTTCATCCTTCACTTGAAGATTTTGAGCCTACTCTTAACTCAATCGATGAACCTGTATATGACGAAATTGCCAATAATCAAAATTGGATTTCGCTTCATCAAGAAATGGAAGATGTTATTATTCTTATTTCTAATGCAAGTCCAGAAGAATTACTATCCTTACAAATTAAGTTAGAAAGTATTCAACACTTAATGGGCCAGTCAGTCTTATTGGCATTAAAGAATGAAGACGAAACCATGAGTCAAACAAATTACAATTTATGGATTTCAAGAGCAGATCCTTTGCTTGAAAGAAGAGGTCAAGCCTTAGAGCTTTTTATTAATGAGTCATTTGTAGATTTAACTACCTATTTAAATTCAATTTCTTTTAATAGTGTCGATCAAGCAGATGTTAATATCTTATTTAATGCAATTAATTGGATGATTGAAGCAAAAGCAGACGGTAAAAATCTTTTAAATCTTACCTTAAGCGATTTAGAAAACTTAACAAACTTTGCAAGTTCTAGTTTCGGTGAATATACTGCAATATTAAGAGGTTGGTTGGCAATTAATTATCAGATTTATGTTTACCCACCAGAGTCAATTAATTTAGAAACGGAAAAAGAAATTTATTACTCTGAAACCTCTCTTCTTGGATTCGAATTAGTTTCTCAAAACAATTCGAATTGTATTTTTCTTAAGTCAATAACTTCTAATAATAGTAATTATAAGCTTGAAGTCTATGATCTTAATGGAAGCGAGAGAATTAGTAAACACATAACACTTAAGAATTCAGTATGTATTGAGCACGGCTTAAGTACTGGAATTTATATCTTAAGGATAAAGGATTTAAATACAAGTGTCTCTAACTCTGCAAAGATAATTATTAAGTAATCTTTAAAGCCGGTAGCATACATTTTACCGGCTTGCTTTTTATACCTAATTCTAATAAAATGAAAAATACTATATTATTAAGCTTAATTTTTTTTTCATTTATTGATGCGCAAACAATTAAATATTTTGATATAATGCCATTTGAATTATCTGGTGAAAATGGACAATCTCAATATTATAAAGTTGAATCTGATTCTGATAATATTTATATTCTAGGTGATATTTATAGAGTAATTAAGAATAAAGATGTTCACCCAATAAACGGTGTTATATCATATCAAGGTAAAGCAACTCACCAAACTACTTTAATAAATGAAAAATACTTTCCTAAGCCATATGACAATAAGTCAATAATTAAAAAGTACATGGGAATTTATTGGGTTATGACGAATATAATTAATCCAAAGACTAACTTTCTCACTCATGAAATTCAAGAAATCAATTTAATTTCAGGTGAAGTCATTAAAGCTAAGAATTTAGTAAATTTTGACTCAGTGTATTACACATTAAGCACATGTAATCTAGAATATAAGAATTCAATTATTAGATTTGCTTTAAGACATTTTCTTGATTCAAATAATTACACTGAATTTATACATGAACTGGATACAAATCTAGATAGAGTTAACTTAATTAAAATAAAATATAATAAAAATTCAGGTGGCATTATTAAGTGGTTGTCAAAAATAGATAATGGAAATTATGAAATTATCCGAGAAGTTCTTAGTAGAGACCCTCAAACGAATAAAAGAATTTTTAGTCTTGAATACTTAATCTTAGATAGTTTAGGAAATGAAATAAGAAGTAAAACAATTCAAGAATTAGAAAACTATGTATTTGCGTTCGCAGATGTATATACCATACATAAGAATCAGGATAATAGCTTTATTTTTAGTTGCAGAAAAATGAATTCCGACTCAAGTATATTTTATGGAATCCCTTATGTTGTTAAAGTAGCAGCTGAATTTGATAGCATTATTTGGAAGACAAAGTTTCACGACTTTAAGCAATATGAAGATAAAATTGATTACTTTATTTTCTCTAGTACTAAAGTGTTGGACAATTCGGGCTATATTTCATCTGGAGAGATAAGTACTGAAGAAATTACCAATCCATCTTATGGATTACTATTTAAAGTAAGTAATGAGGGTGATAGTCTATGGATGCGAAGGTTTCAACCTATAAATTGGGATTCAACTAGGGCATTATGGATCGAGTTATTTATGGTTAACTGTACCCCGTATAATACCATTCTGGCAACTGGAAGGGTATCAGATAACTTAACTAAAGCAATAAGAGGCTGGATTCTACATTTAGATTCTGAAGGTTGTTTAATCCCGGGATGCAATAGAGTTATATCCACAAAGGACATTACTATAGGATTAGAGAAAGCCTTCCACTTTTATCCAAATCCTATATTGAATGACAAGTTATATATTCTTTCATTTATTTCTAGTAATAATCGTTATAAACTATCACTTTATGACTTACAAGGAAAAATAATTCAAGAAACTTACTTTTACCCACATGAAGGAATGCAATATATACTTGAAAGACCAAATAATCTAACTCGAGGTGAATATATATTAAAGGTAGAAGGACGAGAATTTAGTCAGAATGAAAAGATAATATTTGAATGAACTATATCGAATAAGACTATATTTTCTTATTCATTTAATTCCAAGTTATTGATCTAGCAATCCGATGTTAAAATAAGGTGAGAATTAGTAAAAGGCGCTTATTTTTTACAAATAACAGAAAAAGATAATAAGAAAGTAATAAGTCGAATTATTAAATAGAAAACAATTTATTTTCACTTAAAAGGCAGTTGCATATTTATCAAATGAAATTTATGCAACTGTTTTTTTAATAATTAAATTTTATGAAGATTTGCGTCACAATATTATTTTATTTTATTTACTTATCAGTCTCTAGTCAAGATAACATGAGATTTGCTAAGCGATACATAGCCCCATTCTATCAATATGAATATAATAACGTCTTGGCTACAGACAGTTGTTACTGGATCTCTGGTTGGGGGACTGATACTATAAAGCCCAACCATTGGACTGCTATAGTGGCTAAATTTGATTTGAATGGAAATTTATTGTTAAAGAAAGAACTTAGAGCTAATAGACTAGATTTCGGCTGGCCTGAAGGGATTTATTATCATTCTAACAAGATTTATACTCTTTACCTTCAGCCTTATGATAGTGCTAAATTAGTTACTTATGACATTCTTATGGATTCACTTTATGTACTCCGTTCATTTGGGCCCATGGAAGATTCTCAGTACTTATTTAGTCCGTATCTATTCCTGAATAGTCAAGGAGAAATTTTTGTTACTTGGTCTTCTAATATTAACTCTGGTAAAAATTTTAAAATGGAAGTCTATCTGATTAAATTAGATAGCTTAGGTAATGAATTATTGAATAAGAGGATAACTTTCAATAATCGTTGGTTTATTCTAAGAGGAATTAAGGAAAGTAAAGATTCTAATATTATCATTCATGGATTATTAAGTTTAGAATATTATCAAAAAAATAACGATGAATCCAAACGAGATTACATTCTTGTACTTAATAATAAGGGAGATAGTCTTACTAGTATAACCTATAGATATAGTATGAATGCAGGTATTAGTGACCTCTTAATATTAGAAGATGAAAGCTATATCTGTGCAACTTCAATATTATCTCACAAAGGAAGTATTACTGGACTTCCTGCTATTATTAGAATGGATACTAGAGGAAGGCTAAAGTGGAGTATTATACCTGATTCGGCATTTCTAAGTTATTATTGGTTCACTGATAAGAGTAATATGCTAAAGTTAGAGAAAGTCAACGGGAGCAATTATACATCAATGGGAAATATGGAATTAAAGGATTTAGATAATCCAAACATTGGATCTGGGAACGTAAGAATTGTAATGTTAAATTTTGATACACTTGGCAAAGTTCATTGGCAAAGAATTTATTCAATGGATAGTGCAAGCAATTTATTTCATGCTTTTGACTTTAAACGTACCAGTGATGGTGGATACATTATCTGCGGTTCAGGAGATTCAATAACTTCGAATGTTGCATTAATAGATGCAGGAATATTAATTAAGACAGATTCATTTGGCTGTATTATACCTGATTGTCATAAATTAGTGAATGTTGATGACGTTGTAAAGGGGAAGCACAAAGCATTTGAGATGTATCCTAATCCAATCGCCGGGAATAGATTCTATGTTCTATCAAGAATAAGTTTAGCCGAAAATTATCATATTCAATTCATTAATATGATGGGACAACTAGTTCATTCAACATCAATTCAAGCTCAAGCAGGGATGCAATATATTCTCAGCAGACCAGCTAATATTCTTTCTGGAGAATATGTTATTCAGATTGTAGGTAAGGAATTTATTCAGAGTGAGAAGATAATATTTGAATGATAAATAAATTTTATTAGCATCTTTTAAGCCCAAACTAAAGTTTGGGGTTAAAAATATATTCGCTTGATAGCCACTTATTTGGAATATATTTTGGACACATATGTGAAATTTGTACATTAATTATAGACTTGATATCTACTATCATTGTTTTTTTTGAAAATTAATAGGAGTAGACAAGCTTGTAAGAATTTACAACACTAGTTTCTATCACACACATCGTAGTTTCTTATATACAAAGAATAAATATGTTTTGTATTTAGTTCATATTATGAAATTTTGTAATATGTTTGTTGCCCCATTCCGATTATGGAACAAAACATTAGTATATGGCAAGGATTTGGTTGGAAGGCAATTTCCGATCGTACCAAGGACTTGGTAATTGCATTGGTAATTGCTTCTATAGGTCTTATTGGAACATATCTTATACTCGGAAGAAATCTAAATAATGATCTGAATGAGAATGCAGTATCTTCAGCTGAAGTAAGCAATAATGTATTTGCAACAAGTACAAGTAATGCAGGAAATCCTAAATTAACACAAGATGCTTTATTGCTAATTCAGGGTAATTATAAACCTGAAGAAATGTTAAAAGTCAATTACATGAATTATCAAGATTCCAAACGATATCTTATAGATTATGGAAATGGAATCAGAAACATAATTCACTCTTCAAGTACTTATATAAAATACCAGGAATCAGGAATTTATTATGTCCAATTTTACGAAATGGTCAATGATAAATGGGAGTTAATCTCCTCACAGGCGGTTAATATTAAATAGTAAATAGTAAATAGTAAATAGTAAATAGTAAATAGTAAATTTTAATCTACTATTTAGTATTCATACAATTATTATAAATTTTTATTGAATAAAAGCAAATTGTACAAGATTGGCACCCATTCTTAATGCTTGAAGTCTTACTTCTTCAGGATCTTTATGTACTTCAGGATCTTCCCATCCATCTCCCAGATCGCATTCAAAAGAATAAAATACCATCATTCTTCCCTGATAAAATAAACCAAAGCCTTGAGGTGCTTTGTTATCATGTTTATGAATTTTAGGTAGCCCAGTGGGAAAATCATATTTCTGGTGATAGACAGGATGATTGAAAGGAAGTTCTACCAATTCAGCTTCCGGAAAAACTTTCTTTAAACTGGGTCTTATAAAAGGATCCATTCCATAATTGTCATCAATATGAAGAAAACCACCTGCAATTAAATATTGACGAAGATTCTGAGCATCCAAATCAGAAAAGACAACGTTACCATGGCCTGTCATGTGTAGAAATGGATAATTAAATATCTCAGCACTCCCAACTTCAACGGTCGCATAATTCGGATCAAAAATTGTTTTTAACTCCTTGTTGCAAAATTTCGCAAGATTGGTCAATGCAGTAGGATTCGAATACCAATCACCACCACCACCATATTTTAACAAAGCCATTTTTAAAGGGGCAATTTCTGAATGCTTACTTGCTGAAAAACACAGAATTGCAATTGCAAAAATTATGATTGACTTTATGTTCATTGAATATTTGATATAGTTTTTAAAATTACTGAAGCAACGACTCCCGCAGTCTCCATTCTTAATCTTTCCTTTCCAAGGCTAGCCTCTTTAAATTTGCTCGATTTTGCCATTTCAATTTCATCATTAGTAAAATCCCCTTCAGGCCCAATTAATACAAGAACTTCTTTCTCCGGTTGGTACATTTTACCAATATAAGGAAGTGTTGAATCTTCACAATGGCAGATATAACGCTGCTCAGGCTGACTTGTTTTAAATATTTCAGAAAACTTTATTGGTTCTGATATTGTAAGTAAAGTCGGTCTTAGGCATTGCTTGGAAGAAGCCAGAATAATTTTCTGCCAGCGTTCCAGCTTGTTCTTTGTGTTTTCTGTTCGCTTACATATAAGTGGAACAACTTTGTCAACTCCAATTTCGGTTACTTTTTCAAGGAACCATTCGAAGCGATCGGAGGATTGGGCAAGGCTGATGCCTATAGTAATTTTCGCTGAAAGTTTATGTTCGACATAAGTTGAAATTATTTCTGTTTGAATTTCTTCTTTAGAAATTTTTACAATTCTTGCTTTAATTATCATTCCATTGAAATCAGTAACTAATATTTCGTCATTAATCTTATGTCTCGTAACATGAATACAATGATGTATTTCTTTCTCATCTTGAATGAGAAAGAAATTATTGGTTTGGATTCCTTGAAAGAGATTCATTTTCTAATTCGCAAAGATAAGTCTATTGAATAAAGTTTCAGTCCAAGAATTTATACTAAGAGCAGAATAAATGTTGTTTCATAGTATTATTT
>JABFRV010000148.1 GCA_013140975.1 Saprospiraceae bacterium | reverse complement strand
GGCTGTAATTACAACAATGTCAGAACCCGCTGTATGTTTGTAATCGTCTGTTCCCATCAATTGGGTAGAATAATAATCGATTGGCGCCTGTTGCCAAGTATCCAAGGCTTTTCCCTGGGCCATTTCCGCTTTAATATCAACCAGGACTATTTCCTTAACAAAATCCCTGTGAGCGAGAACGTTGGCTACAGTTGCTCCTACATTTCCTGCTCCAACAACGGTTACTTTTGACATTTTAATTGTTTAATTATGTTGCAAATGTAAATTTTCGAATACTATTAAATTTAAAGAATATCACAATGAAAAGAAAAAACTTTTGTAATGGAAATAAGATCAAAAAGAAGAAATACTTCCATTTGCACTGGCTGCAAAAATTTATCAATGAGTCTTTTTGAAAGCAAAGCGTAGATTCATGAATATTAGGATCGTTTTTTGAAATATCATGTTTGAAATTTACTTTGTACTCTTTGAAGAAGCCGATAGTGTAAGTAAAAAGTCGATGCTTGAAATCTTCAATTTAATCACATTTTTGTCCTTAAAAGTCGGTTTCATTAAGTTTAATTAAGCACTTCATTTAGCTACCTGGGAATGTTCGTTTTGAATGCAATTTCAAATTTTTTGTAAAATATAGTCTGGATTAAGTACACCTATGCTAATTTTTATCTTTTACCCTAAATAGTCCTAACAATTTGAGTTTTATTTCGTTTGTATTACGTTAATAACTTTAATAGTAACTTTGCTAAAATTCATTTGTTCATATTAAATTTTTAATTTATGTATAAATTATTGTTTATTAATATTTTGTTCATCACTTTTGGGTCATATTCATATACTCAGACACACGGGTTTTGTGGTACAGGGGCTCAGGAAAACCATCTCATTCGAGAAAGAATGTTTCAAAACCGTGAGAATAAGTCTTTAAACAGCACTAGATCCGGGGCTATAAAATACGTTCCTATTAATTATTTTTTGACAGCAAAGAATGATGGAACAGGTAGGTTAAGGTATATTAAAGTGCTTGAAAATATTTGTGACATAAATAGAATATATGCTGATCAGGAAATTTCATTTTATATACGGTCTATAAATGATGTAAATAACACTTTTATTTACGATGATCCTTCAAGTACATTTGGTTTTGCAGCTTTAAACAATATTGAAAAGAATTATAATAATGGTATAAATCTATTTGTCGCAAGTAAAGCGAATGGAAGTAGTCAAGGGGTATTAGCTTTCTATAACCCAACAGGAGATTATCTGGTTAGTGAAAGTGCACAGGTTGGTGGTAAAGGTTATGTATTAGCTCATGAAATTGGACATTTTTTAAGTTTGGCACATACTTTCTATGGTTGGGAGAGCACTACTTACGATTGTTCGCAGGCTTGCCCAACAGAAGTATTTATAGGTGGTGTTTCTGTGAAAGTAGAATATTTTGACAGAGAATTAACTGTAAATGGTAAAAAACATTGTTTGATTTCTGCAGATGGATTTTGTGATACACAAGCAGATTATAATTGCGGTTTTGGATTTAATGGTTGTGTATGGTCAGGATGTATGGTTGACCCTGATGGAAAAGGATTGAATCCGGATGAAAAAAATATAATGAGTTACTTTTTGAATAATTGCCATGAGTTTTTTTCTGAAGAACAAAAGGCGGCTATGGCAAGAGATTATGCATCTAGTGCTAGAAGTTATTTAAGAGCTACAGCTCACACTCCCCTTCCACCTGTTGAAAATGCACCAGGAAATCCAACGGCGTTGATTAATGGATTTAATTCAGTGAATATAAAGTGGGATGCTGTACCTAATGCTACTCATTATATTCTTGAATATGCTCCCGTTAGTTTAAGTACCCCTCAGTTTAAAAATCATATCTTACAAAGAACTGATACTACTTTTACCAATCTTACCAAGGGCACAAAATATGCTTGGAGAGTAACTGCCTATAATGCAACAAATCCTTGCCCGAAGAGTACTGCAATTCTTTCATTCACAAATAGTAATTTTGGAGTTGGAACAAATGATACTGAATTGGAATTGTCTGACGTAAGTATTCAATATTCAGGATTGAATCAATACACTATTAATCTTTTTGCAAATAAATCTGAATTGCTTCAATTTAATCTATATTCTGTCGATGGAAAGCTTCTAAGTAGTGAAAATCTTAACATTCAGGCAGGAGCAAACTCTATTCGTAAATATGTTGATGGAACGGGTTTGTTTTTATTTCAATTGAGTAATTCTCAACGTTCAATTTCTGGAAAGTTCTTTGCATATTAATTTTTTTAATTTCTGTTTACAATCATGAATCTATATTGTACCGAAAGGCATATTTTGCGACTTATAATATTGTCATTGTTTGGTTTTATTTCTGTTCTTAATGCACAGAATTATTGTGGTACATCAACCCAAACTCAATATATAAAAATTGAAGAGCACTTAAGCGCGCCAAACTTTCCAAAAGATAACTTTGAAGTTCAAAATCTGCCGATGCAAGTTCATATTGTTTTGACTGACAATGGTGGTGCAGATTTTTCGATGCAGAAATTAAAGGAATCTATATGTACTCTTAACAATGATTTTATTCCAACTGGATTCCAATTTTATATGGAAAAGCCAGTCAATTATATCCGAAATTCAAAATACAATGAGCACAACTATGATGATGGAGAAAAAATGATGCTTGAGTATAATGTTCCAAATGTTATAAATGTATACATCGTTTCAAGTCCTGCAGGAAATTGTGGTTATTATACTTATAGTGCTGATGCAGTTGCATTAAGTAAATCATGTACAAGTAAGAGCTCACATACCTGGGCTCATGAATTCGGACATTATTTTTCACTTCCACATACTTTCTTAGGTTGGGAAGGAATTGACTATCGCGGAGGTTCTCCTGCTTCAGAATATCAAAAAGATGTTCGCGGTCAAATTGAAAACATTGATAGATCAGGTTGTGGGTCAAAGGCTGATAACTTTTGTGATACCCCACCTGATTATATAAGTAATCGATGGGGCTGTACTAATAGTGATAGTAGTTTAATTACTCAGGTTGATCTTAATGGGGAGTCTTTTAAATCAGATGGAAGCTTGTTTATGTCTTATTCTCTGGATAATTGTTCATCTCGTTTTTCTAATGAGCAAATGTCAGCTATGCAAAGTTTTTTAACGACTAGAAGATCCAATTTGAAAAGAACAATTGAGCTTAACGAGATAGCAGAGTTTGATAATACGAGTTTATTTCCGGGTGATTCAGCTGTGACTAAAAGTAAAGTGACTTTTGCTTGGAAAGAAATTCCAAATGCAACTTCATATATTTTTCAATTGTCAAGAAATCATGTTTTTACAGTGCTCATTCGTAATGTTGAAATTAAAACGAATGCAATTGAGGTTGATTCATTGCTTCAAGATAAGCGTTATTACTGGAGAGTTATTCCATTAAGTAATGAGTATTTTTGTAATGAAATGTCTAAATCTTCTACCTTAATCATTGACAATTTACTTGCAATTAAAAATACGAATAAAGAGTCTGTAGAAGTTTATCCTTCTCAAATTAGCCAAGGTCAATCAATTTTTATTCATTCAAAAAAGATGATTAATAAATTGAGATTATTGAATACTTCCGGCACAGATGTAAGTAATAATATGATAGTGCGTAATGCATATTCAACAGTTTCGGAAATTTCTACCCAAAATCTTCCAATAGGTTTTTACTTTCTATTTGTCGACGAACAAATTTTTAAAATCAGTATTTACTAAACATGAATTTACATGAATATCAAGGAAAGCAAATATTGCAATCCTTTAATATACCTATTCAAAAAGGAATTGTTGCCTCAAATGTGGACGAAGCAATTAAAGCTTTTGAAGAATTAAAATCTACAACCGGAACAGAATTTGTCGTAGTTAAAGCGCAAATACATGCTGGTGGAAGAGGAAAAGGTGGAGGTGTAAAACTCGCCAAAAACAAAGAAGAATTAATACAGCAAGCTGGAAATATTATTGGCATGATGCTAAAGACTCCGCAGACTCCCGGGGGTGTTGATGGGCCTGGAAAGAAGGTATTAAAAGTATTAATTACAGAAGATTCTTACGCTCCTGATTTTAATGCGTGTAAAGAATATTATTTATCAATATTAACAGACAGAGGCACCCAGAAGAATGTAATTATTTATTCTACACAAGGTGGAATGGATATAGAAAAAGTTGCCGAAGAAACTCCTGAATTAGTGCATAAGGAATTTATTGACCCTACCATAGGATTTCAAGATTTTCAAGGGAGAAAAATGGCTTTTCAATTAGGTCTGTCCGGAAAAGCATTTAAAGAAATGGCTTCAATAATTGCAAAGCTTTATAAGGCTTTTGTTGATTCAGATGCAAGCCTCATTGAAATAAATCCATTGCTTAAGACTGCAGATGATAGAGTTATTGCTGTAGATTGTAAATTCGCTATGGATGATAATGCACTTTATAGACATCCGGACATTGAAGCCATGAGAGATGAATCTGAAGAAGACCCCACAGAAGTAGAAGCCAGAAATAACAACCTTAATTATGTTAATCTTGATGGTAATGTAGGTTGTATGGTAAATGGAGCTGGACTTGCTATGGCTACAATGGACATTATTAAAATGGCAGGCGGAAACCCTGCTAACTTTCTTGATGTTGGAGGTACTGCCGATGCACAACGTGTCGAAAAAGCCTTTAGAATAATATTAAAAGACCCGGGAGTTAAGGCTATTCTTGTCAATATCTTTGGAGGTATTGTTCGTTGTGATCGTGTAGCACAGGGGATTGTTGATGCTTACAATAACATTGGTACGATCAATGTGCCTATAATTGTAAGATTGCAAGGTACAAATGCCGAATTGGCGAAAAAAATAATTGATGAGTCCGGTTTAAAAGTGCATTCTGCCATTCAACTTCAAGAGGCGGCTGATCTTGTTACGGAAGTGCTAAAAGACTGATATTTTGGAAGCCCTTCGCCTTAGCAGACTCAACGAACTTATTCGGCGAACAATAGCATTAAACTTTAGTGAACCCATTTGGATTATTGCAGAATTAATTCAAGGAAAACTTAATAAAGGCCACTTCTATATGGAGTTGGCTGAACGTGCAGATGACAATGAAATAGTTGCACAATCTTCAGCTGTAATTTGGAAAAGCACTTATTTATTAATTGAACAACACAGGGATTCTTCAATTCTTAAAGAAGGAAATGAATTGCGAATTAAAGTTCAGGTTGAATATCATCCTCGATTCGGATTAAAGTTAAATGTAATTGATTTAGATCCTCAATACACTTTAGGGCAAATTGCGAAACAAAGGCAGGCAATAATATCACGGCTTATAGATGAAGGGTTATGGCAACAAAATAAAAATCTGGAACTTCCAAAAGTTCTCAAGAGCATTGCTGTAATCACAAGTTTAACTGCTGCAGGAAAACAAGACTTTGAAGAGCATTTAATAGAAAATGAATGGGGCTATACTTTTGCGATTCACTACTACCCTGCTGTTATGCAAGGCCAAAATACAAGCACTGAAGTCTGCAATGCATTGTCAAGAATAAACGATATGCCAATCGGTAGCTTTGATTGTGTAGTAATGATTCGCGGAGGTGGCGCAAAATTAGATTTGATCGATTTTGATCATTTCGAAATTTCTAAGTCCATTTGCAAGATGAGAATTCCAGTACTTACTGGAATTGGTCACCAGCAAGATGAGTCAATTGCTGATATGAATGCTTTCTTTTCCTTAAAGACGCCTACTGCTGTAGCTGACTATATAGTAAATCGAAATTTTGAATTTGAAACAGAAGTAGTTAGTATTTTTGAATCAATTTCAAATTTCATTCAATCTAAGTTGCGCAGTGAAGCAGAAAAGCTTAATTATTTAAAGTCTGACTATTATTCCTCTGTTTACTTATATCTTAATACTGTAGAAGGACATTTTCGAAAAACAGGATCAGAGGTTTTGCATTCTTTTATGGAAAGCATTCATAAGAAAGAAAATGAATTAATATCATTAAAGCATTTGATCGACTCAAATAATCCTCAATTCATCCTTGAAAAAGGATATTCGCTTGTTTATCAAGGTAAGAAAAGAATAAAATCAATGAAAGATTTAGATCCCTCATTGAGCCTTAAAACAGTATTTGTAGATGGGCTTGTAAAAAGCAAAATTGAAATATGAAGCAGACCAAATTTTCCTATGAGAAGGCAATAGAAGAATTGAAAGAGATTCTTTCAAATGTCCAAAAAGACAAGTATACTTTGGATGAGATGACGGAAGCGATGGATAGAGCTCAAGAGTTATTAAAGAAGTGTGAAGAAGCTCTGCGTAAAGCGCAGGATAAAGTCGTTGAAATCAAAAAATAAGCCCTTTATTACACTATTTCGATAGTTAAATTTCTACATTTTTAACAGCGTTTCAGTTGCAAGAAGTTTAGTGGTTATTATTTGTAAAATATAAATTCCTGATGCCTTATCAAATAGATCAATATTATATTGCAACTCGTTTTCATTTATTTTGATTTTTATTAGCTGCCTTCCTTGTAAATCAAGGACGGACAGTATTCCATTGTCAGGCATTGAGTTCGTGAAGGTGACCCTAAAAATCCCATTACCTGGATTAGGTTCAATAGATATTAAAGCATTATCCGCGATTATATTATCTACATTCGTAAGGCATACTCCTCCCAAATTTAAATCCATCCAGTGAAGGCGGGATTTGATCCAATTTTTTACACGTCTTATTTCATCAGGATAACTCATAGCAATGTAAGCATTGAAATTACCTGGATTTGTTCCTAGAATTTTCCATTTCGTATAATGTCTTTTCTGAGCGTTATCCAATGTGTCTAAAAAATAAGAATCCAAATATTTAAATAAAGTTTGAGTATCCAATACTGTTTTTCTTAATTCAGTATACCGGCATTTAATATCATTTAAGTATGTAGGATCTTGTAATAGCTTCCTCCACATAACCGGTGTAGGCAAAGTCGCTGGCACACAACCATCATACATCCAACCTGTGGACAAACCGCCACTGCAAAAACTGGCATTTCCAAAAGCAAAATTATAATCCCAAACAGGCCCAGCCTTTAATTGACCTTTACCGCCTATTGAATCTTTCTTTTCCTTGTAAAAAAAACTACTGGCTTTGTAGGCATCAATATTTCTTGAGAATTCTGTTATTAAGAAATAATCTATAAATGACTTTACACTAATATACTTCCGATATCCGTTTACTGGATCTGCAAAATTAGATGAGGATATTATTTGCTCAACCGTATCAATGTAATTTCTTATGTAATTCTTTTGTTTGACATGAATTTTATCTGAAGATGGGTCATGATAAAGCCAATTAATTAATTGATTATTAGTAGATCTTATTTTAGATACAAAACTACTGTCAGAAGCATTATTTTTTTTATCAATTTTCACAATATAACCTCCAGTTAGTTCTAAACCAGTAGTATCAGACGTTTTAAGATTTGCAACATCTACTCTATCATTGCCGGTTTTTATACTTTCCGTTAATATGTAGATTCCCTGATATTCATTGTTTAGTATAAGTTCACAGAATTTCGTTCTTGGAGCATAATGCCCCATTTGACTCCACAAATGATAAGTCATAACATTTCTCATAAGACTTATATCATTATATGGTGCATAAAGAATCCAGTCTTCTTCATTCGGTAAATCACAAAGAGCTACTTTTAAATCCTCTTTCGTAATTTTATCTTTTGTTTCGAATCCATACTGTTTTTGAGGATAAAACTGAGAGCTATTGCCTCTAATTTCAATTTCAATGTCGTTATCATAATGAAATTTCGAAGAGTTAAGACGATTAACTTGTCCTGCTCCATTATAAATTACTTTCATAGAAGCAGTAATCTTTGGTTCGTTTAGAATTGTTTTACCATTAGTATTGATTATGACAATAGGCAAGTTAGAACTATCTAAAGATATTGATTGAGCTTCAATTGAAATGAGGCCGATTATAAAATTCAACAACAAGATATTTATAATAGCCTTTTGAGATTGTATTCGAAAAGTCATATTTTTGTAAAAGATATTTTATTAAAATTACCTTATCAATGTAAAATCACCTTTTACAACATCTGTTCCTGTAGAGCCAACATATTCAATTTCTGCATAAAAAGCATAAACACCAACCGAGGCCGGCTCTCCATTGAATATTCCATTCCATCCTAATCCTCGTTGCATATTAGCGTCAGGAAAGTTTTCAGCAGAATAAACAAGTTCTCCCCAACGACTATAAATATTGAGAACTTTAATATTCCTAACTTTTTTACCGTACAGATTAAAGCGATTATTTTCTCCTAAGCCGCTATTAGGATTAATAAGTGTAGGCCACCAAACGTCTTTAATAATTTTGACAATAATTCTTACCTTCTTTGATACTTCGCAGCCGGACTGGTCAATAACTGTAATAATAAATTCCTGAGTAGTATCAGCAGTTACAATAAGATTATTGAGGAATATTGAATCTTTAAGACTAAACCATGTTGTATCCTTATAATCTCCAAATTGATTAATGGTTCCACCAAAAACTTTAAGTAATAATGAATCTATATTGACATCAGTTCCCTGGTCTGCTACGACATCTTTCACAGTAATATCAATTGGACCCGGTTCGATGAGAATTCTTTGCGTACTTAAAATACAACCATTGAAATCTCTAACTGTAATTGTATATACCCCCTTCGGCAAATTCTTATAATCCTTATTTTTTGAAAATGGGCCTCCATTGATTGAATATTCTACATCAGTAAGAATATTTCCATTCTTATCCAAAATATCCTTTATAGTAATACTTCCGTTATTCTGTCCAAAACATTTAGGATTAAGAGTATCGAGTTGAATGAACCCTAGTGGATTGTCTTCTTCTGTAACAGTTATTGTATCTCTGTCAATACAACCATTTTGTGAATCCTTTACTTCTAATATAAACAATCCACCGGGAGCTCCTATGGTTATCTGTGAAGTGTTTTGACCTGAAATAATATTTCCTGTCCATGTGTAATTGCCAATTGATCCTACACCACCAGTTGAAGAAGATCCATCCAATTTAATTTGTCTAAAGACACAACCTAATTTTCCGATTTGTGTAATTCTTGCAATCGGAGGTATTTTATTTTCGCTTACGTCAATGAATGCACTGTCCCTGCAGCCCGTTTCAGTATTCTCCAATAAAAATTTATAACGACCAATTTGGCCAACTGTGGCTATAAATGTATTTCCTCCATTTACTACATTTGGACCTGTCCAATTCGCCTTAAATTTTGCGATGTTATCAGACTTATTGGCATCAATAGTGACAAGCGTTCTGTCACAAGTAAATTTTAATGGTGTGTCAATAACTATTTTAGGGAGATCTACCTTTCTATCTATTGATTTTACAAATGTTGAAGTACACCCTGCCCTGGGATCAGTAACTGTCACTGTATAATTGCCATTAAGGATAACTTGAGTATTCCTAATTGTATCACCAGTACTCCACTTATATCTTAAGACATCTCCTGATCCACTTGTAGAATTTCCTGCATCTAATGAAATACTTGTTACAGTGCAAGTGAGTAATGAGTCACCCGTTATTTTTGCTACTGGGTATGGATACCAAGTAACAGGCTTGCCTGGTGTATTTACAAAACATCTGTCATTTAAATCAATGTTCCCTGAGCTTGTGTTTAGGTTTCCAACAAATACAGAAATGTAATACGTTTTCCCCAAAATCATATTAGAAGGTGGACCGCTAAGGAAATTAAAAACACCAGTAGTATTAAAACTTATGACATTGCCTGCTCGAGGATTATTCTGTGTTCCATCATAAAGAACATATCTGATTGCATCATTGGCATCTAAAACGCTGGTATCCGGTGGATTCGGATAGCTCACAGTGATGGATTGATCCTGACAAAGATGGATTGGTGTTAAATCAATATCGTCTATTTTAGTAATGCACTGGCAAATATGTGAGCCCGTATAAGTGTCAGTAAGACAATCAAATTTATCTTTTAATCTTAAATTAAAATTACAACCTGAAGGAATTAAATCTGATTGCCAGACATCAGAGTTTGGCAGAAAAGATCCATTTAGAATCTTACTGTTATTACACGAGCTGCCGGTTAGATTCCAGGAAGGTCTGTCGCCCAACATTCCGCGAATTCTGATTCTATAATTTTCTGCAGTTCCGTCACATTCATAAATGATAGAAGTAGAATCAAACTCAGGTGAGTCAACAAATAATATCGTAACTAAATCGTTTTTAATACAACCGAAATTATCACCAACGAATTCAAATGTATAACTTCCTTTTTGAGATACTGTAACAGTTGTAGATATAGCATTAGCAGTTCCAAATACCGCTTGTCCTGCACCAGATACGAATCTCCAACTGGGTGTGCCAAAAGATAAAACTCCCGATAAATTGGTCGTTAATCCACATATAGTATCATTCATTCCAGCATTAGGCGAAGGATAATCATCAAAAACTATTTTCATCTCATTGGATGATTTTTGACAAAGATCATCGAAATCAACAATTCCATCTTTATTCAAATCGTCACCCACAATACGAGTTACAAATACGGGATTGTTGTCTCCTAATTTCATTGTTATAGGATCGAAACAAATGGAATCAGTTAAACTAAAAAAAGTATCTAAAATCTGAGGTGTCGGGCTTTTAATATGCAATACATACATTGTTGTTTCAATGGTCGGATTTATAATTTCCGGCAAAATACTAATTACAGCCACGCACTTATCTTGACAGACTCGTATAAGATTAGAATCCAACTTTCCTGCGTCAATGGGTCCACAATTACAATTATGTGTATTGCGAATAATAGTAGAAACACAACCGTTGGCGTCTTGGATTTGAACAATAAAGCTGTCTAGACTTATTAACTCATTAGACATCCACATACTGCCATTAATTGTACCATTGAATGTTGAAGGAGGAGTTACGATTGTATAAGGTGGAGTGCCCTTACTTAAATCAATTGTTGCTTTGAACTTTCCGGGATTCATTGTTGAAGATCCCAATTCTGTACAGAATCTATTTAAATTTGATAACTCAGGGTTTTGATTAAACACTACGGTTACCTGATCTGTTTTAGTGCATAATTTATCATTGGTCTCCGAAAATTCAAAAGTATATGTGCCAAATCCTCCTCTTGGTTCTACAGTCGTAGTAACTTGTCTGTCATTTCCAAAAATTACAGATTTGTTATTGACTTCCCGCCAGCTTACTTCAGTTCCTGCTATTGATTGGAAGCCTTCCAATAAAAATTGTGTTCCACAAATTGAAGTATCCCTTCCTGCAAAAGGAGTTGGATTCTTAACGAAAATAAAAGGAGTTCCAATTGAAGTTTTAACACAACCTTTTCCTAAATCAATTCCTCCATTTCCATCAGCGCGTCCTAATCTTGCTCCTATATAATATGTTGTTCCGAAAGTAAAAAGAGGATCATAACCAAACATATTGTTGTTAAGAGTTCTAATAATACTCGATAAAGGGTTTGTAGGGTCGCTATAAATAAAAAATATAACTGTGTCTCTGTTAGGATTCGGGTCAAGAATTTCTCCCATCTTATCATAAATCACATTAATTTTTCCCTCTTCACATACTTTTTGAAGATTGGTTGAAATTATACCGATCTCATTAGAACATTTGCAGGTATGCGAAAAAATTAATGGAAGTTGGCAGCCATTTGCATCTTCAATGATTACAGTGTCAACTACACCATTATTTACAATTGGCGACATAAATGTGTTGCCATTTACTATCATTCCATTGCCTTTTATAATCCGATAAGGTTGTTTTCCATCAGTTATATCGACTTTCATTGTATAACTCGTCTGTGCGGGTTCACAGATAAAAGTTGGAATACCATTCGAAGGTGTTTGGTGAAAACTCAATACTACAGTATCACTTGCGGTACATCCAAAATTAGTTTCAGTAATTACGAATATATAGGACCTATAAAACTGAACTGTAACAGTTGGATTCGGAACATTACTAGGAGAAATAGTAACAGGTGAATTGGTTATTTCTCTCCAATCAAAACCTCCTACATCAAATTTCCCATCAATTGTATTAATTAATCCACAGGTAGACTTATCCGGTCCTGCACTGGGCCTTGGAAAAGGATGTACATTTATTTCAATGCAACATTCTGGGCTTGGTGGGCAATCTGATTCATAGTGATAACATATTTTACCGATAAAAGGGATTCCTTGTCCGGGATCAAAATCCCATTGAATATCAATTGTTGAATTATTAATAGGATTAGGAGTAAGTATAGTTCCGTTTGATACATTCCAAATATGTTTTACATTGGGCGGGAATATGGTATCTGAAGTGTATCGAGCTGTTTCTCCTCTACAGACTTCAAGATCTCCTTTTGGGCAGACCTTTTTTTGATTGAAAGCATCTTCATCTAATTTTTCACAATAAGTAAATGTACATGATTTATTAATTGAAGATAGTTGTCCTCGTACAGTTATATCAACACAGTAATCATCTTTAGAGCTAATCTCAAACTTAGAATTGGTGCTAAGTACATTTGCTTTATCATTATTCTTGTACCAACTATAATCGATCCCAAGAGTGCCATAAGAATTAACAGAACAAGTAATATCCCTGGCATCTGTTTCAATAAATACTTTTCCATTCTCACAATACTCCTTTATCGTTGCACTTATATCAAGAAAAGTTGCGAAAAGCCGGTACGAGCTATCGCACCTATCAGGTATTGTAACATCTTTTATGATTATGTCAATTCCATTTTGACAACTCGTATAGTTTACTTTATTTATATTATCATAAAACGTATCTCCTTTACATGCCAGAAAATAAAAATCAGGTTTGAGAGGTGGTGGCTTGACTATGAAAGTTAGCATAGAATCATAATCGCAGCAATTCACTGTAAATCTTTGCGTATAGACCCCGGCGCCAGTGACAGTTTGATTATGCCATTTGTACGGTAAATCTTCGGTACAGAGCGTTATAGGAGATCCGAATAGTACTGGTTTTGTTGTGACAAAAATTGTTTTACACACAGGACCATATGTTGCGCAAGTAGTAATAGTATCAGAAAAATTGCCCAAACTCCCTGTTACACATATTTCATATGAGCCTTCAAATTCGAAAAATGTATCTAATTTTCTTGAAGTGTCAACTTGCACTACATTCTTATTAATTGTCCATTTATAGGTTGCGCGGCATACTGAAGTTCCTCCGATAATGGAATAGGTATTCAAGCAATTACTTGGGCATAACGTATCTGCTCCTGCAATTCCATCTATAGTGTCAACCTTTGGAGATTTACCCCCTACTGTCGAAATTACAAAATCACAAACATCTTGTGTGCAACCATCCACAAATAGATAATATTTCTGACAAGCATTCAGATTGGCTTTAATTTCAATTGACGAAGCGGAATTGCACGAGGAAAAACAGGCTACGCTATCAGTGCAGCTACAATCAGTCCAAATCCCAATTTGAACACCGGTTCCTGTAACGCTGCAATTACTAACTTCTATTTTTATTGTAATCGGGCCGCCTTCAGTAATGAATGCCCACCAACTGATATTATTTGCAATTCCGCCTTGCGGACACAAGGGCTTGCAAGAAGCTTCATTAGACTTATCTGTATTCTTACAAGAGTAGCCGTTTATGCTTTCTAAATCACAAAGTACATTCGCTTGTTCGCAGGTGTCTGCTGCAGGAGGTGTGCACTGAGAAAGGAGTGTTTTTGAGCTTGTAGCAAAAATAAAAAATATCAAACAGAATTTAAATAATAAGGAATACAAACTCCGATGATTATACATTAAACTAATTTTTAATATTTACACTTAACTACACTGCAAAATAAGGTAATGTTTTGAAATGAGCTAAATAAATATTAGACCAATATAATGCTTAAATTGATGCTTGAGATATAAATACGAAGCCTGAATTATCGAAGCAGGGTTACGTCCCCAAATTTGGATACTTTATCACCGATCTTCGAACGGCCAACAATCTGGTATATGTAAACGCCTGGATTTAAAATTTGACCATTAAAACTGCCATTCCAACCATGATTACTTGTTGATGGATCGAAGTTGCTTTTTTCAAATACAAGAGCTCCCCAACGATCATAAACGCGATATGATTCAATTAAAACGATTCCTTTTTGTGCTATAAGATCTAATACGTCATTTATACCATCTCCATTGGGACTAAAGACAGTTGGTATAAATATATTTAAGTCAGTAAGAACCTCTATAGTTACTCGATCTCTCACTTCACATCCATTCGAATCAATTAATACTAATTCATATGTCTGCGTTGCTAAAGGACTCGCAATAGGGTCAATACAATTATCACATGATAGGTTATCTGAAGGAGTCCATTCAGAGCTGAAAATATCTTTAACATTCGTTAAAATCTGAAGTTTAACAGACTCACCGGAACTAATAACTGTATCTCGTAAAATTTCAAGCTCCAAAGGAGCCTTATCAGCAACGACAACCGAAGTATCGTAACGACAGCCCCATTTATCTTTAATCCTAATAGTATAAACATCAGGAGCTAAACCGGCAAATTCTGTATTTTGTGAATACCCTCCATTGTTAATGGAATACTGATATGAAGGAGAACCGCCAAAAACGTTTCTGATCTCAATTTTACCATCAGTTCTTCCAGGACAACTTATGCCTTTAGAATTAATAACTGAAGCATCAATTGGATCTGATGACTCAACAACTTGTAAATCTTTTATAGTAATACAACCATTTACTGTATCTCTAACAGTTACTCTATATGTACCTTCCTTAGTAACTATAGCCTTATCTTTTATTGCATTGGCAATTGTACCATCTGAACTTGTCCATGAATATGTTTTTGGATTAAGTATCGAATTGTCAATTGCCAGTATTCTAACCGTATTTGAATCGCACCTCAAGGTATCTAATTGTAACAAACTTATTTGAGGAGATAGAGAATCAATTCCTATCGTTATAGTTGTATCTTTCGAGCAGCCGAAACTGTTACTTACTTTAATTATATATTGCCCAGGTGAAGTTATGACCGGATTTTTTTCTGTTGAAACAAAATTATTTGGGCCTTTCCATTCAAACAAGGTATCTGTTACTCCTGTTGTCAATGTTATATAAATAGAATCTTTCTTGCAACTAAGCTCGTCAGTTTTATAAGAAACAACTGGGGGCACATCTTTTCGGTCAATATAAAAAACGATATTCGTATCACATCCTGTTGCTTCACATACAAATGTAAGTTCATACTTTCCCGTATCCCTCATATGAGGTCGTGCAATGCTATCTATGACCTGATTACTTGGAGTTCTCCAAAAATAAGTTGCAGGTGAACAAGAAGAGGTAGCAAAAATTTCAATTGAATCTTCAGCACATCTCAAAGTAAAGTTATTAACTTCCACAACTGGTGGCTCTTTAAATATTACTACCTGATGGTCGCGACTAAGTTCACATTTGTTAAAAGGATTTAGAACTATGACCTTGTATCTATCTCCTGTAATTGATTTTAATGGATTAATCGTTGTAGTATCAAAAGTTGAAAGGTTAACCCATTTGATAATTAAATTTTTATCAGGACTTTCAACCTTAACTGTTGATCTTGAATTTTTACAAGTTATAGAATCGGCCAGAATTATGAATTGAGGTAATATTGTATCTACAATAATGCTTATTGTCGTGTCCTTTTTACAAAAATTCCTATTCTGTATACTGAGTGTATATTGACCTGGAGCAGGAAAGACAGGATTTAATACTGTTGAATTAAAAATTGGATTCAATCCAGTCCAGCTCACAGTCGCTGTGTTGTCAAGTAATTTAATATTTGATCCAAGGGTTTTGTTTATGCAATTAACAGTATCAATACTAAAAGCAGTGAATAGTGGCGGAATTGTGTCATAAATTATTTGAACACGTTTTCTGAATTCACAACCATTGGGATCAATACTATGAAACTGATAGTCACCCCCCAAAACATTATTTACTCGTTTGCTTCGAATTGTATCTCTTGCCGGACTAATCCAATAGAAATCACTAAGGATGTCAGATGTATTAAAATCAATAAAATTTAAATTCTTATTGTTGCAATTAAAAAATGTATCTGTGAAATTAAATTTAAGTACTTTAATAAAAGATTTTATGTCCAATACTTTTTCTAACTCGCATCCATATTCATTGGTCACAGTAACATAATATTTTCCCGGAATTTGAGTAAATAAATTAACACTATCCGTGTCTGTACTGTCTGCTTTGAACCAATAATATTTGAGATTATTATCTGTACTATTAGAGGTGATTTTAGCAATTGGATTTCTACAAGTGATTGTATCGACACTAAAGTTTACTTTTGGAGGATTGGTCAAGGCAACTACTTCGCCTTTTAATTCTGTAATACAACCATTCTTTTCTGTAACCTGTAGATAATAAGTTCCACCATTTTCAATACTTAAGGCAGGTGAAAATAAAGTGTCCTTCCAAGGGGTTGCCCAGCGATAGATTGTGCCACCTATAATAGGATCAGGACCAATTTGTGCACTTTTCTTAAGGCAGGTTAAGGTGTCAGACAATAATACCATAGGGGTCCTGACCGTATCAATAAGTACTCGCATAGTATCAGAAGTAATACATCCGTTTTTGCCTTGACCATATAAAGTATATAAACCTGGAGTAGAAGTTACAGGAGTAGAATCGATAGAAAAAGTACTATTGTTTAACGACCAATGTACTGAATCTATCGCAACATTATAATTCGGTTTGAGAATTATCTGAGGTTTTAAGCAATTAAGTGTATCTAACTTAAAAGAGGAAAACGGCGGAAGTGTATCTTTAACTACTTCAGCGGTTCTTTCAGATGTACAACCATTAGATGCCGTAACTGTGAGTTTATAAAAACCTTCTTCGAAAATCTCCAGATTAGCAGAATCAGACTTGAAATTATTTGGTCCTTCCCATGAATATTTGACAGCATCTTTTACCTGAGTTGTAATTCTTGCTTTATTTTTAATGCATGTTAAAGAATCGGTCATCATTTGAATTCTCGGTCTTGTAGTATCTTCTTCAACCAAAATTGAATCTATTGTTACGCATCCATTAGGAAGAGTGACAGATACTTTAAAAATTCCACGTTCACGTGCCCAAGGGTCTTGAATAACTGAACTAAAGCCGATTGGACCTATCCAGTTATAATCAATTTGGTTACCTGGATTTGACAAATACATAAGATGAATTTGAACAGAGTCATCATTGCAAGCAAGATTTTTTGCGGAAAGTGTGAATTTAGCTCGTTCAACATTTTCAAATACTTCAACAAATGTGTCCAAAACACAATCAGCAGTATCTACGACTCGAACATTATATTTTCCAGGTTTTCTAACTTGAGGATCAAAAACTTTAGCATAAAAAGTATCAGGAAGATTTCGATAATACTCTAAAAGTTTTAAAGGAACATTAATTACAGGACGTATACGAACAACTGTATCCTTGCAAGTTATCTCATTCACTGTTGCTCTGAAATCTGGTTTTTTAATCAGACTTTGTACTTCAAGAGTTTTAGTCAAAGGACAGCCGTTAGGACCTATTGCCGTTATTGTGTAAATTCCTGTATCAACAACTGTTACAATTGAGTCAGATGAAACAAAAACATTATTTTTGTTCCAAACGTAACTTGAAATTAATGAAGCTGCTTTGACTTTTAGAATCGCTGTATCAATTCTGCAAGTAATTGAAGTAGAAGATAGTGAAAACTTTGGTAAAGTTTTGTTTTCTGGTACTCTGAAAGAAATAATATTTGTACATCCGTTGCCATCTGTTACAATTACCGAATATTTTCCAGAAATGCCAATCAATTGATCTGAATTTGTTCCTATAGTAGTACCTATATCATTTAACCATTTCCATGTTACGCCACCTTTATTTGTGGTAGCTTTAATCGTTACATTTGGCTTAAAGCAAGTAATGGTATCTCTAATTATCGAAAGTTCTGGAACATTCGTTGAATTCTGAATATCAACGAGTAAAGAATCAGCACAGTTGTTGTTGCTAATTACGAGTTTATAAGAACCTCTTTTATTGACGGTTACTTTCAGAGAATCTGCTGTAATATCAACGATATTCCCATCAAAAGTAATCCACTTAATTGTCGAATTCGTCGGAACAGAGGATTTAGAAGCATCTATAACTACATTGCTTCTGCCACAATTAAGATCTTGAACGGGATCTATTGTAACAATTAAAGGCGTTAGACTTAAGTTAAGATTTATAATAGAGTCACACCCATTTTCATTTTGTAAGACTTCTTTATAAACACCGGTTGCGTAAAAAGATTTTGCGCCAATACGAAAAGTATCTTTTGCACAGATTTTAATATTTAAATCAGTGGTTTTAGGAATTTCATTTATAATAACAGTAATACAATTGCTTGTCAATTCTGCACAGATACCAAATTTTCCTGATTGAAGATCTGAGGAAATTTTCGAAAAACTTAAGGGGTTTCCTACTTTCGGTAAATTCGTTGAATCTTGCAGCAAATAGGAAACTCCACAAATAGAATAAATTCCTGCAGGTCTCTTAGACATATCAAGGCTCGATGTAAAATCAATAATTTTATCGTTTTCTGCTACGTAATATTTGTAACCATATAATAATGGATTTGTAGGAACACCATTAATAATTGGTTTTTGTTGTATAATTAAGTTAGGGTCTCCTTTGCAGAATTTATAGGTAAGAAAATTTTTGTCGAAAGAACCCGCGTTTGCATCACAAGGATTGCAAAGTATTCCTGATTTATCACAAAACTCAAGGCAAAATCTTTCAAGAACACCTTCATAAAAGTATTCTTCATCTTTAATTAATAAAGTCCACGTACCATTAACAGTTCCGGTATTAAAATCTTCCAAGCATCCCAGAGAAGGATGATAAATACCCGTTTTATTACCAAGTATTCCCCACTTCTGACAGTTACTCCACTTACCCAGGAAACCAGGATCAGGATTAGGTAATACACTGCATTTTACAAAACTTACATCAAACGAAGTGTTTTGTGTGGTCGTTGTAGGACATGTAGGACCAATAAGGTCGACAGATTGTCCTGAAGGAGATACCAAAGTCATCTTTAAATCTCCAATATAGTCATGCTTGAACTTAACTGAAACCTTACAAACACCTTGTCTGGGATCAGACAAGTCATTAATGGCTGAACCAGATATTTTAAACCTTACAGTTTGGGAAGATTCGTCTTTAATTATAAGATTTGGGTCGATGCAACATTGAGCGCCTATTAGCTCAATAGACATTAATGCACAGGTTAATAGCGCGTAGATTTTATTCATCTCTTATATTGAAAACCGAACAAAATTATACACATTTTTTCCATCCCCCCAAAAATATGTATAACTGACGGAATATTAAGGGGTTAGAGCACCTTTTTAACAATATTTTTTTTAAAATAACAAACTGTTATGTATTAGACCATCTAAAGGGTCCGCATGTTGCTTCTAAAATTAAAAAGTTGCTCGAAATTGATCAGAATGACTAATTGGAAAAAACTACTCTTTGAACCTGTAATTCTTTTTTATATGTAAAAATAACATAATGTATGCCTGTATAATAATTATCGAGTTCTATCAATATCTGATTCCTATTCCTGTCTTTAATCGAATATTCAATCGGAAAACCCTGTAGATTGAGAATTTTTATATTCTTAAGTTCATTACAATTCTGACAATTCAAGGCAAATATCTCCTCTGATGGATTAGGATAAATCAAAACCAAATCTTTTGAATCTATCCTGCTCCTTTCTGAAACGATTTCCTGTTCTTCGGATTCTACCAAAGTTAACTTATTCGTTTTTCCTTTACGTTCCGGACATTGTACAGGTGATTTAATTACTATTAATTGTTTTTTGCTTAGCTTAATACTGTCTAATCCATTTATCAATTCAAGACTTACGTCGTAACGACCAGACTTGGAATAAAATATCTTAGGAGATTCTTCTGTGCTAACTGAAGGTGAACCACCTTCAAAGATCCATCGATAAGAGAGTGCTCCAAATGATTTATTGGTATATTCTATTTCAAAGGGAAGGCACACATTATTATGGCTAGGCTCAAATGAAGGAATTAATGCATAAGGTACTTCTACTTCTTTGCATGAAATATTTGTGCCACATGAGTTTTCAGAAATTAAGCAAACATTATACTTTCCAGGTGACTTATATTCGTGTACTGGATTTAATTCAGAACTTGTTAAACCATCATCAAATTTCCAAACATATTTATTTTTTACATTGAGAATAGATTCTGATGTTAAATTATTGAAGATTATTTTATTATGACCATCTAATTTATAATCAAAGTCTGAATTCGGTTTTGTTTCCACTGTAATAAATTCCTTTAAAGTAATAGTGCTATCATATTTAGAATTGGAAGCTCGAAGTGTTACTTCATATTTACCTCTATCAGAATAAACGACTAAAGGTTCCTTCTCAGTCGAACTTGATGGCGTGCCGCCCGGGAAAGTCCAATTAAATGAAGTTGCATTTGAAGATGATTGGTTTCTGTATTTAACAATTACGGTAGCACAACCTGTTGATTGCTCTTCAGTTTTAAATGCTGCAATAACAGGGGTAACTACAATAACTTTGACAGTTTTACAAATCGTTCCACAAGAATTAGTTCCACAAAATTCTACAGTATAATTGCCATCTTTTGGATATATATATATTGGTTCTTCTTCGTTGGATGTTGCACCATTTCCAAATTTCCATAGATAAGTATCAACATCACTAGAGCTATTTGAAGTTATTAATTTATTTCCTATTGTGTACGCTGTAAATGAATTTGTCACAGAAGGTAAAACTTTTATATACATTTGTTTTTTAACGGTATTACTTCCAAATGCATTGGACACTAGAAGAGTTACATCATAAATACCTGAATTTTTATAGATAATTGATGGATGTTGTTGTGTTGATGTAGCTGGTGTGCCACCTGGAAATGACCAGGTCCATTTATTCGGAAAACCAAATGACATATCATTAAAATTAACCACTTGATTCGGACAAAAACTTAGAGGTGAACCTGAAAATTCTGCTGTTGGAGGTTCTCCCCCATTACAAATTCCAACACAGCCTAAATTAGGAACAAAATTATTTATTGCTGTAATCGAAGCCGAAGACCAGGTAGTTGAGCCATTTACAGCAGGAGCCATAATAAAGCCAGAACCGGCGCCGTCATGAGAGCAATTAAAATTATGACCTAATTCATGTGCTTGTAACACACGTAGTAATCCTGCTGAACCACCAAAATCACTACACACATTGTATCTCAAACCAGAACATATTGCGCCTAGCCAGGCAACACCGATAGCTCCGGAAGTATATTTTCTGGACCATGCTGTTGCCACTCCAAAGGAAGCTCCGCCATAACCGCCACTATTAGCCCAGGATCTATGTTTGTCAAGATGTGTATGAATATTGGAAATTCCATTCCATGGATCTCCTGCTGCTGTTGTAGCAACAAAAAGTCCAGAAACACTGAATTCAATTGCAACAGAAAACTCATCATCGTAATTGGTCTGAACATTATTCAATACACCAATCATAAAAGCTTCAGAATTCCCAACACCACCTTTGTTATCATGAATAGTCAGATCTGCAGCAAGTGCAACATCAACTGTAATGCAACCGGCTCTTTGAGAATTTGAATTTTCGTTTGTAACTAGTGAATGATTATTTTCTATTTCATCGGCTGCACAAACAATATTTTTATTAGGAATGATTTCAGATTCTTTATAAATTACAAATTGATTGTAACCTGCAGATTTTTCATAATATGACAAGGGTTCAATAAATACTCTTTCTCCGTGGTTGTCAAAATATCCATAAATAAAATTTGGTGAAATTGTCAACGCGGAATACTGATTTGGTTTGCTTTTCTGAAACACTTTAAAGGTTCTTATGCCTGAACGATCAGAAGTAATAATTCTTTTATTATCATCAATTCCTTCTATTCGAATAAAATTTTTGTGGAATAAATCATATTCGACCAAAGTAAGTTCAGTTTCAATTCCTTCACCTGTTAATGTAATATTCGAAACAGTTGAATTTCTACTCACCTTTTGCAATAGCTCTTCAGTGGAAAGCTTGACAATTGTATATTTATAAAATTTTGAATTTAGCTCATTTGTTTCACTTACGTGTGAAGAGCTAAATTTTACAGTTTGTGCTGATACAAGGCAAGTTGAAAGGAGAAGTACAAGTACATTCTTAAATGCGTTCATAGACTTTGAGCTTGTTTGAATTCTGAACAAAACTACAAAAATGACTTCAAATACAAGGAAAATTAATCCTCTGGGTCTGGTTTTTTCCTCGATATTTTAGGGCATTGAGCTGGCGAAAGGACATTTAAAAAGGCCTTTTTAATAACTTTCACACTATCCAATCCCCGATAAGCCGCAAGATAGACATTGTAAACTCCGTGTTTCTTTAATACCAATACGGGATTTGCTTCATGTGAAATAATAGATTCCGGACCGTCTAATTGCCAATAAAATCGATTTCCATTACTTTTTGAATAGAGACTTAGCTTTGTCGGGATGCATAGCTTTCTATTTGTTGTCACAATTTCTGCTTTAAGTAAGGTTTTGATTTCAATTGTTTTTAGTTTGCACTTTGTAGCACAGGAGTTACTGGCACAAAGCTTAACTTCATATTTTCCATCTTTTGCATAAATATGACTAGGATCATCTTCAACCGATTGCTTCCCATCGCCAAATTCCCAATTCGTTGCAAAAGAATTCTGACTTAAATTTTTAAGAAATAAAGTATCTTCTCTTGTAAAATATGTAAATTCAGGTATAGGATTTTGATCCACTTGAATATACTTGACTCGTATTATTTCGTTTGAGCCAAATGAATTTATTGCTTTTAGGGTAACATCATAAACTCCCTCAGAATTATAAAAAACAATAGGGTTTTGTAATGAAGAAATAGATGGAGTGCCTCCGGGAAATTTCCATTGCCAGGAAGTTGGATCGCCAAAACTCAAATCGGAAAATTGAACAGAATTTCCTGGGCATAAAATAGTTGAAGATGTTTGAAAATCCGAAATTGGTTCTCTATTACTACTGCAAATTCCTTTGCATCCTGCAGTTAAAATAAAATTTTCAATTGCAGAAACAGAAGTTGATGACCATGCATTTGATGCACTAATTCCCGGTGCCATTATGTAAGGAGAACCTCCGGAGTCATGGCTACAATTAAAATTATGTCCCAACTCATGTGCTTGTAAACATCGCAAAATAGAAATGCTTACTCCAAAATCACTGCACACATTGTATCTTTCATTTGAGCATAAAGAACTCAAATAAGCAAGTCCAAATGTACCGACATATTTTGTAGTCCATGCGGTAGCAACGGCATAGGATGCAGATCCAAAACCTCCTCCATTAGCCCAGTTTTTAAATTTAGTGAGCTGTTCATCGATATTATTGATTCCATTCCATGGATCGAGAGTTGAGTTTTCCGGAATAAAAATAGCCGAGATCTGAAATTCTATAGAAGTCGGAAATTCATTATCATAGTTTGTCAGAACATTATTCAAAACATTTGTCATAAAAGCTTCACTGGCTGATATTCCTCCATATTTATTAACTATTGAAAAATCACATGCCAGAGCTATATCAATGGTTATGCATTTGGCTAAGTTGCTACTATTGCTTACTATATTATTTATTTCACTCACCTTCTCAATTTGATTGCAACGAAGCTTATGATTATTAATAATAGCACTTTCATAATAAAGAACATAATCCTTTTTATCGCTACCGATTAAAAAATTGGATAGAGACTCAATAAGTACTTTGCCTTTTGATGTAGGAATTGTTAAAGAAAAGAAACTTGGGGAGCAGGTTAGGCTGCCGTAAATCGACGGGTAATGAATATTAAGAACCTTATACGTTTTTGTAGTTTGTAAGTTATTAATATATATAGAACTAAACGAGTCAGAGAAATTTCTAAAACATGATTTACTAATAAGGTCATATTCAATTAAAGATATTTCCCAACAATCATCTTGAGTATGAATGAAAAGGCTTTGACCTTGTCCAATTGTATTCACTTCGGTATAAATATTCTGTGTTTCAATTGTTAGATATTCAGGATTGTGTATTTCAATTTGACGAAAATTTAAGTTTAAGTTTTTATTATAAAGAAATATGGATTGACTATGAATCGTAAAGTGCAATAATATAAATAAAATAGTCTTACCTATAGACTTCATATGGCAAATATAGGTAATTAAATCATAAAAAAAACCTGCCCATAGGACAGGTTTTAAAACATGGATAATGGTTTGTGGGATTTATACTTTTATAAAGGATAACGCTTTTATTACGTTGAAACGATCAAGAACTTGTAAATAATAAATTCCTATATGGTAATTCTGGGTGTTAATAATTGTATTTTGGACGAGTGGGTTTATATTATGTAATTGAAATATAGATTTTCCTAAGGCATCTACTATTTGTATGGTATGTTCATTCGTCAACTTGAAAGTCCAAGATATATGTAAATATTCATGTACAGGATTAGGAAATACTTCGAGATTGAATTCAGAATATTCAATTTTTCTCGATCGCCCCATATCACAAACATTCCGTGGATCCCTAACTGTAACTGCTGTAGTGCATCTGGACGTTTTACCAGTGCCTAGTTCAGTTACTTCTAGTGTGTATGTAATTGTAGAATTTAAATGACTACAATTCAGAGTTAATGGCCCTCCGGTTAGTATCATAAATAAATCAAATCCACAAGGTGAAGAACTACCCGCGTTAAGAAGATCTGATGTTATATTCACAGTGCCGAGGTCAGAAAGGGCAACATCAATTTCATTCAAACAAATTGCATTAGGACCAGTACTTTGAACATCGATTAATATCCATTCTCTGCTTATATTATGAAACGCGTCTTCAACTTCGAGTTCAACCCACTGCCATCCAATATCGGTACAAGCAAACTCATATCTTGATAGTCTTGTATTTAGAATTCCGCAATTATCACTGAAACTTGCTATTTGATTCGGACTTATTATTAATCGAGTTGGATCTCCAGTGCCATGCCCTAAGTTGAAATGGTTGCCCAAGTAAGCTGAAATTATGGGTGCGACATCATCGATTATTGTAACATTAATATTTGCACTGTACAATATTCCAGATAGGGAACGTACTCTGATTCTCGCAGACCTGGTTCCGATATCTGAACACTTTAGAAGACCAGGAGTAATTTCAATTTCATCTATTCCGCAAGGAAAATTAAACTCACTCATAAGGTCAGACGGAGTTAATATTTTTTCGCCAACAGCGTCAAGACTCACGGTAATATTTTCATACGCTTTGAACGAAATTTCGTCAATTTCACCGTCACAATTATCATCTATTCCATTACAGGTTTCAAGAGCATAAGGAAAAATGTTAGGATCAGAATCGTTACAGTCACCTTCATCAATAGAAACTCCATCACCATCGTCATCTGTTCTCATTTTAAATGTTTCGTAGTAATTTTCTGCCTGCAATAGAAAAGAACTTAAAAGAAGTGTTACAGCGACTTGTTTGAAATAAATTGTTAGTACTTTCATATTTTTATTTTATAAGGTCAAAGGTATTGGAGGATCTTGTTTGCATTTAACTCTGAATAGTATTCTACAGAAATTTTGAGAATTCGGTTAGTATTCTATAGATTTATACTTAATTCGTTTGTTAAACACAAATAATTTACTATCCAATATTTAATTGGTTTGGCTGATATTGCAAAGAATTAATTTGTGAAAATTATGTCTTAGTTGTTGTAATGTAATTTACAATGATTCCTAAGAAGCAAGAAATACTTCAAATATGTCTTTGATTAATTGACAGAATTTTTGAGTATTTGATATAAAAAGGTATGCGGCAATGTTACAAGTAAGACTTCATAAAATACAAAGTCCAATCTAATTCAAGCTTTTAAACAAATCGGAATAAAAAAAGCCCGATTATAAAACGGGGCTTTTATTTTCGTTATAAAACGATTATTTATCTTACTATAATAAATTTCTTAGTATAAATATTTTTGCTTGTTTTGATCTGCATAATATAAACACCCTCATTTATGTCTGAAAGGTTCATTTCGATAAGTCCGGAATTTATATTTCTTTGACTCCTAGGTTGAATCCTTACTCCATTGGAATTTAGTATTTGCACACCTTGTAAATCTTTAGCCAGATTCGAGTTTAGCGATAAGGTAAAAAAGCCATTATTCGGATTCGGAACAATAGAAATATTGTTATTGCTATTTCTGTTTCTTTCTGATACGATTTCATCTTCTTCTGTTTCAGAAACAGGAACATCAGATTTCTTTCCTCCTCTGTCAGGGCAAAGTATAGCTGATTTAACAGTGATATAGCTATTGCGAGTCAACTTACTTTCACCACTACCATTTTTCACAGTCAACGCAACAGTATATACTCCAGGTTTCATAAATCTTACCTTTGGATTTACTTCTGTGCTGCTTGTCGGATTGCCTCCTTCAAATCTCCATTCCCATTGTGTAATATCTTTTGAAGACTGATTCTTAAATTGAACATAATCTCCTACGCAAATATTCGTACGGTCTGCTGAAAATCCAGGATTTAAGACTGCTGAAATTTCAACTTCCTTACACAAAGTATCTTTTCCACAACCATTATCTGTAATAAGACAAACATTGAATTTACCGCCTTTAGAAAATGTATACGAAGGATTCTTTGCTGTGCTGGTTTGATTATCTTCAAATTTCCATAAGAATTTATATTTCCAAGGAGCGATAGTATCAACAGTGTTGTTTACAAAATGTACTGAATTACCTACCGGAGCTTTGAATTCAAATTCTGAGTCAGGAGTAGATTCTATTCTTACAAACGCTTTTTCAACTTTAGTATTGGAATACTTGGAATTCGAAACTGTTAATTTTGCTTCATAAACTCCTTTTGAAGGATAAGTAATTAAAGGTTCTTTCTCTGAAGAAACACTCGGGGTTCCTCCTGGAAAAGACCAGGCATAAGTTACTGAATTGGAAGATGATAAATTTCTGTATTTAACTTTGAATGAAGCACATCCTTCTTGCTGATCAGCCGTAAAGTTAGCCTCAACTGGTGTGGCAACATTCACATTAAATTTCTTACAAACTGTTCCGCAAGTGTTGGTAGCACACATTTCTACAGTAAAAGTTCCATCCTTAGCGTACGTGTGAATTGGTGAATCGTCAACAGAAGTATTGCCATCTCCAAATTTCCATAAATAGGAATCTGCATTTTGTGATAAGTTAGTAGTATATAAATCACGATCGATAGTGAATCCTGAGCAAACATTAATTACTAATGGAAGTACCTCAATGTATTGTGAAATAGTCTTGGTGTTATTTCCAAATGAATTTGTAACCTTTAGAGTAACATCATATTTTCCAGCTGTCTTGTAAACTATTGATGGACTCTGTAGTGTGGAAGTTGAAGGTGTGCCTCCTGGGAAAGTCCAAAGCCAAGCAGTTGGATTTTCTGTAGATTCATCCGTAAATTTTACTGCACCATTAGGGCAAATTTCTTCAGGCGCTCCAAAGAAATCAGCGACAGGCGGATTTCCAGAGTTACAAGTTCCTGCACATCCTACGGTCGGGATATAATTATTAAACATTGTTATGGATGAAGCTGACCATGTATTACTACTACTAACAGAAGGCGACATTATAAATCCTGAACCACCATCATGATCGAGATCAAAATTATGACCTAATTCATGAGATTGTAGACAACGAAGTGGTCCATTAGATCCTCCAAAATCACTACAAACATTATATCTAAAGCTTCCGCAAATAACTCCAACATAAGCAAGTCCAATTGTTCCTGAAGACCACTTGGTTGACCAGTTGGTAGCAACTGCATAAGCTGCACCATATCCACCTCCATTACCCCAGGTTCTGTGCTTTGTTAATTGTCCGTCGATCGAAGTTATACCATTCCATGGATCATCCGCAGTTGAAGTGGGAACGAAAGTCGCAGAAGCTCCAAACTCAATAGCAGTTCCAAACTCATTATCATAATTCGTCTGTACAAGGTTTAATATACTAATCATCCAATTCTCTGCACCAGATACCCCACCCCTTTTATTAAATACGCTAAGATCACATGATAAAGCAATATCAATAGTTTTACAACCCGCACGTAAAGAATTTTCTACAGCATGATCATGTTGATGTTTATTTTCTTCTAACTCATCTGCTCCACAGCTGATTCCTTCAATCGGAATTACATCAGTTTCTAGGTAAACCACAAATTGATTGGATTCCGCTTTCGGAGAATAATAAGAAAGTGGTTCAATGAATCGTTTTACGCCTGACTCTTCTACAAACCCCGAAACAAAATTTTCAGCTACCGTCATACATGACCATGAACCTCTTGAAGCGTGGTTAATTACTTTGAAGGTTCTAACTCTTTTTTGATTATTTCTTTCAATTGTATTGTTTTTTCCAATTGAAGAAATATAGTTCTTGCTGTATAATTCAAATTCAGAGAGAGTAATATCCCAATTGAATTTATCAAAAAGAATATTTAATCTATGTGTATTTGATCTTTGATTTAAATTTTGTTGAATTGCAGTTAAGTCCAACTTAACGACATCAAACTTTTTAAACTTTTGTTCGAGAACAGATTGAGCAGGATTAGGTATTTTTACGGCTTTATAGTCCTGACCAAAAAGGGCGTTGCCAAATAATAAAACCAGGATTAAACAATTTCTAACCATCATTTTCTGTTTTTTTTATGATTTTAAACACAAAAATAAGAAAAAACTACAACATTATAAAATTCCAATATTTTTAACATTATATTATTTATAAATTGAATATCAGCATATTATATAT
>JABFRV010000067.1 GCA_013140975.1 Saprospiraceae bacterium | reverse complement strand
TTTCATTATATTCCAAAGAAAGAAATAAGAAACCAAAGTAAAAATTGCCAATAAAGCTATTAAACTCCTCACATTTAAGCTTTTAAAGCACCAAGTTATGGCTTATACCCCTAATCTCCAAAATTCGAAGAAATTTTCTAAATATTAGAGAAATTTTTATATATTTTTCTCCCTTTTATATACTCGAAATATAAAAACTTGAAATATTTTTGGGCCAACACTTAACTTAATACATTATGGCAGAGAAACTCCTTGCCAGGCCATTTATTTATTTATTAATACTTTTCCTTATACAGTATTTCTTTGTCAGGATAAGTTTGATGTACTTGCTTATTGCGTTCACATCCGTGATCCTACTTGCCTTAAACTATAATAAAAAAATAGATAAACTTCGCTTCCAATCAATAGGTATTGTAGTACTTGCATCTATTATTTTCTACTTACGAATACACTTCCATGAAATTACACATCATACCAACTCTCTTCCTACCAATTTGACACTTCCATTTCAGGAATTTTCAATTGAATCAGTTGAACGAAAGATGAATACCACTAAAATCATAGCATTAACTGAAATTACCGGGACTAAACTTCGAACTCAAATAACCCTGCACGTATCAAATGATTCTTTTCATTTGCTTCCGGGCTACAAATTGAATGCAAGTATCACACTTAAAAAAAACATGATAAAGGAAAGCATTCATGACTTTAATTATGCCAAATATTTAGACAAGAATCACATTCAAATGTATGGAATGTTAGATCCATTATGCATACATAAAATAACTATACAAAGTACTTTAACCGGAATCTCTCAAAAAATAAATAATACTCTACAGAAACAATTACAAACTTACATAAAAGACCCTGAGATATCAGGATTGATGAAAGCTATTTTATTAGGTGATAAATCTCAAGTAACAGAATCTATAAAGCAACAGTTTATCTCGACTGGCACTGCACACATACTGGCCGTATCAGGAATGCACATTGGATTACTATATGGAATTATTAAATTCTTCACACTTCGGTTGTCTAAAAGACATAAATCAATAAAACTCATTAGCTGCATAGTTACAATATTGTGTGTTTGGTCTTTTGCTTTTATTACAGGACTTGGCTCTTCGATAATACGGGCCACTATAATGTTCACAATACTAGAACTTGGATTAAATATAAGAAAATTTTCTGATTCTGTGAATACTTTATGTTGTACAAGTTTTATAATGCTTTTTTACAATCCATGTTCATTATATGACATAGGCTTTCAATTATCTGTTTTTGCCGTACTAGGTATAATTCTAATCTATCCTATATTAAACCGATCTTACCGATCAGAAAATAGTGTCGTAAATCATATTATGAGTATAATAAAAATAACATTGGCAGCTCAAACATTTATTACGCCTCTTTCGATTTATTACTTTCATAATTTTCCAACGTACTTTATTGTAAGCAATCTTGCATGGGTCCCTCTTTCATCGATTTTAATGATACTTGGAATAGTACTATTCTTATTACCCAGTGGATTGGAAATATTTTCCCATTCGATCGGTACAATAATTCAATACTTGATCACCATAGGCTTAGAGGTTTTTAAAGCGATTCAACAACTGCCACTATTCCAGATCCAGGAAATATATATCAATGAACTACAAATTTCTTGTATTTTACTTTCAATACTTTTTATTATTATCTGGATAAAATTTGCTAAGGTATACCTCATAGGAATCGCCATCCTATCACTAATTATTTTCAATATCAGTTACCTATTACCTCTTTCAAAAATATCTTCGACTAATTCATTTATTTGCTATTCTAAAATTACTCTTCCTTTAGTTGAAATAAAAATATATAATAAAATAATTATCTTACAATCTGATAGTATTGACAAAGGTTCATTTTTTAAGCGGAAATTTCCAATACTTCCGATTCTACATTTAAATTATAATCTAAATGAATCGTTGATTTATGAAATTACTAATGAAAATAAAAACATTAGAATTGGAATAGATACTGTATCCACGGAGTTGGATTTTCTTATCATACTTAATAAAAAATATACTGAAAGAGATCTACAAACTGATGATAAATTAAAAATTATAATTCATCCTGCTGCTTCGTTCTCAATTCAAAAACACTACTCTCATTTACAAAATGTTCAAGGACTTTATACAAACATCCAAATAAATAAAATCATAAACTTCTAATTATGGCTCGCCTTAACACCGAAACCCTTTATCTTAGCAAAAAAGAACGAATTGGAATTATTGGCTTACTCGTTGTACTTATCATTTGCACTTTAATTCCCATACTTTACAAACAAACGCTTTTGCCAATTACATCCCAGGTAAACAAAAAAACAATAGACGATGAAATAGACAACCCAAAGTTCCCAGAACATACAGCAATACATATATCGAATAAAATAATCAAACGCAGCCAAACTCATAGTTTGGATACATTCCAAATTGATCCAAATACAATGTCAAGAAAAGAAGCGCGAAAGATTGGAATACCTGATAAAGTATTTAATATCCTTGAAAAATTTCGAAACAAGGGAGCAACATTTCGAACAGAACAAGATTTAAAAAAAGTCTATGGCATTAATGAGTCTCTTTATAATAAAATTAAAGTACATATTAAAATCCCTGAAAAAACAATATTTCCCAATCCAAAAGTTAAAGAAGAATCTAACTACAATGCAATTCAAAAACCCCAAATTTTACTCGACATCAATTCTGCTTCTCTAGAGGATTGGGACAAACTTCATGGAATTGGAATTAAACTGGGGGAAAGAATTCTAAAATTTAAGGAATCACTTGGTGGATTCTATGACACTTCGCAGATTAGGGAAGTATTTGGACTACCCGATTCAACATATCAAAATATTCGAAAAAATTTGACTTGCAATAAAATTTTTAAAAAGTTAAACATTAACAGTTCAGATTTGGATGAGCTTCAGGAGCATCCATACATCACCGACAGACAAGCTAAATTTATTATAGAGTATAGAAGACAGAATAATCGTATTCATGATCTTCAGTCTTTGAAAGAAACCAACTACTTCTCTGAATCGTGGTTTGAAAAAATCAGCCCCTATTTGGAATTTTAAAATTTTAAAAAAACCCTCCAGTTATCGCTTACTGAAGGGTTCTGTAATTATGATATTAACCTTAAAGCCTAATGATTCACTTTGGACAATTTCATACTTCGTGTCAAGCCTCCTGCCTCTATTTTTAAGAAATAGATTCCTGCCTGAGGCAACTCACTTCCTTTAATTTTAATAAAGTTTTTTCCAGGTATGAGCTGAGAATTTAATACTTTAATTACGCTTCCGTTTAAATCAGTAATTGAATAAGAATATTCTGTTGGATTCGCAGATTCAACAACAATAGTTGTAAAATCATAAAACGGATTAGGTACCGGAGATCCAATATACAGCTCAGAAATCTTATTCGCCATTTCTGCTCTCGACCAAAGAATTTTACTTATTTCTTCGTTGGATAAATATGCTTCAGCTTCAAGTATATCAGAATTTATCTCAATACTTTCAAGCAAATTTTCTGTTATCGGCTTATCAAACTTCAAAGAAAACAGAGATCTTGATTTTGAAATTTCTACTTTCGAATCATCATTCCACGATAATAATAGAATTCCATTATTCGCATATTGATACGCAACATGACTATTTGTAATAGAAATTTGTCCTGAATACAATTTTAAAAGTTGATTTAACTCACTATTAAATTGAAGAGTCAATTGCATTCCCTCAATGCTAATATTTTTATCAACATAAAAGTCAATTGAATTTTCTGTTGAAATAACAGCATGTATATTTATTATTGAATTCGTTCTCACTTGTGTAGAGCTATTCACACTACTCCATGAAGATTGACTTACGTCACCGACTTTTATTCCGTAAAAATCAGTGTAATTCATTTCTCCGGATATCGAAGGATAATAATAACTTTCTGGTAGTTTTTCCTGCCAAGGATTTTCTTCATTCGGAAATTGATACGTATTAATTAAATATTTCCATGACATAGAATTTTTAAACTTTGAGTCAATCCCTAAAATCAATCTTCTCAGAGCAGCAATATCCGCGCTTGTTACTTTCTCATCATTGGTAACATCGGCTGCCAAATATTGCCACGGACTTGCAAAGCTTTCTTTACCCAATATATGTTTTTGCATTTTTACTATGTCAAGAGTACTAACTCCATTTAGGTAATCTTGATCATTTAGAACAGAAATTCTATAATCATTTCCTAAATTTAAGTTTTCAAATGCGAATGTGTAAGATGAAATTTTATCTGTACTTACTGAATTGCTTTCAATACTTATTACAGAAGAAGGTATTGTTCTATTATCAGGAGTACTAACAATTCCAGCTACTTTTCCGAAAACAATTCTTCCCGGGCAATAACGGTTATTATCCTGTATAGTAATTGTGCTTATGCATCTGTCCTGTAATCCTGTATATCTATCTGTAACCCAAAGCTCCACTCGTCGTTGACCAATACTATCACAGGTGTACCTTCTAAATTTATCAGAAGAATCACGAGAAAAAGAAAGGGTAACCGGGTTACCACAAAGCTGATAAGAACCATGATCGATATCATTTGCCCAAATATCAATTACTCCTTCAGGCCTACCGTCACCGTTGATATCCTGAGAACTTAAATTCACGGCTATTCCTGTCAGGCAGTACGCAGTTGGGATTTTGCAATTGATAATTCTTACAATCTGGTCACAGACTTCTCTATTACCACATTGATCCTCAAATACCCAAATGAAACGATGAATTCCAAGAGGCAATTCACCATCCCAACTGATTACACTGCCACTAGTACTATAAGTACTATCTATGAGACCGTTATTATATAAATCAAGTTTAAATCCTGATCGCATTAAATCATCGGGAGTACAATCGTCAGAACCTCTATGCGTAATTTGTACCCGAACTTTACTACAATCATTGCCATTCAAGCATGTCGTAATAGTATCGCAATCGTCTTCGATTTTTGGTGGATTCTTATTGGCTACTTTAATAATCTGAAGATGTTCCCAGGTGACATGTCTTTTATCACCATTGTTATCATAATATTCCTGACACCAGTCAATAACAGTCCATCGCCTTAATACTTTAAAGCATAACGATGAGTCTTCAATATAATTAAATACATCATCTACAAAACTATGCCCTGGTAAAGAGCATTTGACATCAAGAAATTCAGGATAGTTATACCCTTTTGGAAGACTATTCGGTTCAACATTTCTTCCACAAGCATATATTGTTGTATCTCTTGGCCAAATTATCTGATTTTCTTTAAATGGATTTGGATTCACTACATGAATTCTTTGAAAACAAGAATCTCTGCGGCGCATATTGTCTTCAACAATAAAATTCCGTTGCAGATACCCCAATCCACATTGATTTAAAACAGTATCAACTTTTTCATTCATCCTGACAACGCAATTGTCAGAATAATTTGGACCTCCAAATCTGGATAGCTTAACAGTATCTATATGTTTAGTACAATTTATTTCATAATCGTGAGGACATGAAATTACAGGCGGAGTCTTATCCTGAACTTCAACTTCAACCATACATTGATTTGTATTTCCACTTTGGTCTATTACACGAAATATGACCATAATGGTTTTACCAACATCTTCACAACAAAATTTCACATATGGTCTGAATATATTATCTTGAAACAAACAAGGTGCTCCATTATCCATCCTCCTAACAAGAAAACTATCTAAATGACATTCATCATGTGATCCATCATCAAATACATCTGCATAAACATGTATTGAATCCGACCTCGACATCGTAACAACAATTCCGTTGTCACACACAGCCACAGGTGGATTCTTATCTTGTACAGTTACAACTACATGACAATTAGAAGAATTATAACATTCATCAAATACCCTATACTCAACGTCATGAGTTCCAACATCAAGTGTCACATATCCTCCATTATACTTTGTAACCAATAATCCGTCAGAATATATCTCATAATGCAATGAGTCCTGGCAAGAATCATGAGCTTCAACAGGTGGAAGTAAAAAATTTGCTTGACACTTGTATCCGGAAGTTGTACTAACTTCAATATCATATGGGCAATGAACTACCGGACCTTTTGAATCCGTTATTTCGATAAACTGTTGGTGTGTTCTAATATTAGCAGTACTGCACCACCATTCTACAACACGCCAAATTCTTAGAATCTTTTTCTTACAAGGTTGATCGTAAATAATAATATCTTCATATGAAACGGCAAGGTTACAATAAGCATTATACTGTGGCCAGATTGGAAGGCCACCAATCATTGGTGTACCTGTATAATCTGGATGTGGATGTCCTTGTGCATCTGGCGGATAAGTTGCATTGCATTCTATTGAACAATCATTCGCTTTGGTCCAATTCTTAGGATAGGTAACAGAATCAATTTCTGCTCTTCTTATCCACAGTGAATCAACACAAGGGTATGATAAATTTCCTCTGGAATCTTGAGCAACCCAGGCTCTTACAATTAATTTTATTAGATGAGAATCACATGGAAAAGAAGTATGCTCTTCCCAATTCTTCTTTATTGTAGGATTAGGATCGCAATAATCAAAAAAGATTGGTGGGTAATGTACTGCGCTATCATTACAGTACACTGTATCTTTTCGACATAAAACTATTGGACCATGTTTTTCTTCAATTTTAACTGAAGTCCAACAAGAGTTTCTGCTCACAGAATCATAGACACTTGCAATTAAAGTTTGGCCAAGATAATTTTCAGTGATAACAGGTGAACCCGGTATGGGCTTCATATGATAATCCAACATATCAACCCTGAATTTTGCATCCGGACAATCGATACCTCCGGTGAGAATTTGAGAGGGCTGAAGAATTGCTTCACAACGTTCGGCGAGAGAAACATTCAGTTTTCCTTTACAGGCAAGCGCACATTGAGCGCTTGATTCATTCATGAACATAAAGTTCAATGAGAGAATAAAAGAGATAATCAAATGTAAGAACCCCGAAGGGTGTAGTTTTCTTACTTTAAGACATGATGCGATATACAGTCCCATTGCAAAAAGGTTAATTGTTTCATCAAAGCCCAATTATTAAAAGAGGAACTTTGACTTTAAAAAAAATCATATTACAGTATCGATCAGATTGAACTGCTTTAAGGTTTCAATCTGATATTCCTTTAGCAAGTAAGATTATCAATGATTGGTGTCTAATATGGAGAATCCATATTACTCAGTTGGTTAATTCTGTTTACACAGAAACGATAGCACAAATGTAAGTGTGAGGATTCCGAATAACCAAATTATGCATAGAATATTTTTTAATATTTTTATTATTTATATGTATTATGTTGATTTTGAACTTTTTATGAATAATATATCTTTTAATTATGAAAAAATAAAATATATAATAGAATAGATGAATGCAATTTAATTGGACAATCATGCAAGTTTATGAAATGGACCATTCTTGATTCTCATTCATTATTCAGGTAAAAATCTTAGCTTATAAAGTATAGATGTCTCATAGAAATCTACATGTTTAATAATTGCTTAAACTTAGGAAGCTGAAATTTCAAGCGAATCTGTCTTCAACTACAACAGAAATTACTTAGTCTTGTAATTCTTTCATATTTAAAATTATTATACTATATAATTATCTGATTATAATATATTATTGCATATAATAATTTTTTAATATATTTTACATGGGCGTCAAACTGTTTCCATAGCTATACTTATTCTCTCCTAAAAAATTGAGTAAAATCACATTACAAAATTTAATAATGTATAAGTAATTATAATTTAAATATTTTTATATGTTATTTTTTCATTATTTGTTTTATTTCCTTTTTAAATTTAACTAAAGTTTCCTTTCTCAGATTTTAAGCAATTATTTAAATCCTATCTTCTTATTTCATTCTAAAAACTACCT
>JABFRV010000086.1 GCA_013140975.1 Saprospiraceae bacterium | reverse complement strand
ACGCAAGAAGTTAAAAAGGTTGAAAAATATCTAAACTCAAGACCTGTAAGAAAATTTGATTATCTTAGCCCCGATGAATATTTTATTAAAAAATTAAATGTTGCATTTATTACTTGAACACAGCAATTTATCTGAAATCAAAAATCATTATTACTATTTCTTATTTATATTTATGCCTACTATATAGTTAAAGTCTAGTACATCACTCTTCCTTCTTTACTTCCTTAATAATAACGTGTTCAACGTTTGATTGTGTAATAATTCTATTTAATTCCTTCAGGTGATTTGTTTTTACTTCCGCCCAATGATTTAATTGCTTATCTGTCAGATTAAATAAATATTGCCGCACCTCTAAAGCCTGATCGGTCGGAGGATAATCGTCTGATACATTTAATCCCATGAGATTGGCTAACTTATCATTCAAGCGAACAGGAAAGTTGAGTGGATCCTGTGAACTTTTGTTTTGTGTTTGGTAAATTTGTTTTTCAATGTGAGTTGAAACAGAGTCTATGAAATCTATCTTATATAAAATTTTCTTGTGCGCAGAATCTTTCTTGAACCTTTGCCTGAATTGGTTGAGTTGTGCTCGAAGATCTCTAATTTCTTTAATACATTGATGAGCCTCATCAAGTTTGCTTCCCACAGAATTAACAAATTCAAATTGTTTTTCAAAATCGGAGCTTGTAGCTGTTGATCGCGGATCAGCTAAAACATCCACTAAAGATTCTACTTTGTTTCCCTGCGCTTCAAGTACTAATTTATATTTACCTGGCTTGGCAACCGGTCCCTGCAAGCCATAACTCCATAATATCATTCCTTCAAATCGATCTGCATCCGGATATCTAAGATTCCAATTGAATTTATTGGATCCTTCTTTGACTTCTAACTTATTAATTTTAGAATGATTTGAGAATTCATTGATCTTCTTATTTCTTTCATCAAATAGACTTATTCGAACCGTATCTTTTTCTAACGGCTTATTTTTTAAATAATAATATGCTACAATCCCGGATGTTGGATTTTGACCTAAGGTAAGTGAAGGAGAACTATATGAGCTTCCGTTACGAATACAAATTGCGGGTTGGAATAAATGCAATTGTTTTTCCTTTATACTCGAATTATAGGTACGAATCAAATCAATATCATCTAAGATCCAAATTGATCGTCCCTGAGTAGCAATAACGAGATCATTATCCTTTATTGTCATATCGGTGATAGGAACAATAGGAAGGTTTAATTTTAACTGAGACCAAGTATCCCCATTGTTTAAACTCATATAAAGTCCTTGCTCAGTTCCACAGAACAATAATCCTTGCTTCTTTTTATCCGCTCGAATCACTCTGGTAAAATGCTCCTTCCCTATATCATTCGTAATTAGCTTCCAGGATTTTCCAAAATTATTGGTATAATACAAATATGGAGTATAGTCTCCATTTTTATATGCAGTTGCAGCCAGATAACAAGCTGCTTCATTGAAAGGATCAGTTTCAATTGAATTAATCATAGTCCATTTTGGCATTTGTAGAGGTGTTACATTCATCCATGTTTTTCCATCATCTTGAGAAATATGCACTAGCCCATCGTCTGATCCTGTCCATAATATTCCTGCTTTTACCGAACTTTCAGCTGCTGCGAAAATTGTACAATAGTATTCTACACTTGTATTATCCTGTGTAATCGGACCGCCGGAAGATTTTTGTTTCGCTGTATCATTGGTAGTAAGATCAGGCGAGATAGTTTTCCACGATTGACCTTCATTCTCCGTAACGTGCAAATGATTAGAGGCTACATATAATTTTTTAGGATTATGTGGACTAAAAAATACTGGATAGTTCCATTGAAATCTGTATTTAGCATCGATTGCTCCATGTCCCATATTGTCTTCTGGCCAGACGTTAATCATTCTATTGGTGTTATTATGGTGATTATATCTTGTTAACAATCCATGATACTCTCCACCATAAACAATATTATTATCTATTGGATCAACTGCGATTGTTGCGCATTCTCCTCCTGCTGTTGACTCCCAATCTTTTTCAGAAATAAATGTATTGTCAGAAAAATTTTTAATTCTCACACTTGAATTGTCTTGTTGTGCAACATAAATTCGATAAGGATAAGAATTATCAGTAGTTACTCTATAAAATTGAGCCGTCGGTTGGTTGTGATATGTACTCCATGTGTCGCCTCCATCATACGTAATTTGTGCACCACCATCATCACCCATAATCATTCGCTTAGGATCTTCCGGTGCAATCCAAAGATCATGATGATCTCCATGAGGAGCATATCTCGATAAAAAATTCTTTCCACCGTCAATACTTTTGTGATATGCTACATTGACGACGTAAACTGTATTATCATCTTTTGTGTCTGTATATATTCTTGAATAATACCAGGCTCTTTGTCTTAAACTTCGATCGTCGTTTACTTTAATCCATTTCTTTCCACCATCATCAGATCTAAATACACCTCCATTTTTATTTTCTACAATCACAAATATCCTATCGGGTTTTGTATGGCTTGCAGCAATACCAATAATTCCCAAAGTATCATCAGGCATTCCTTCATTACGAGAAATATCGGTCCAGTTTTCACCGGAATCTATTGACTTCCATAAAGAAGAGCCATGACCCCCACTACTTAAACTGTATGGTGTTCTTCTCACTTTCCAGAAAGATGTGTAAATAATTCTAGGGTTCAAAGGATCCATTGCAAAATCAACTGCACCTGCATCAGCACTAACAAATAATATTTTTTTCCAGGTATTACCACCGTCTATGCTTTTATATAGTCCACGATCATCTGAACTTTTATAAAGATCTCCTAATACAGCAGCATAAACAATATTATAATCTTTAGGATGCACCTTAATTCTAGGAATATGTCTGCTGTTTTTAAGCCCCATGTTCTTCCAAGTCTTACCTGCATCTTCTGACTTCCAAATTCCTGATCCGAAACTTACATTTCCTCTTACTGTGCATTCTCCGCCACCAACATAAATTACATTATGGTCAGAAGGAGCAACTTCAATACTGCCAATACTTCCTCCAAAAAAACCATCAGAAACATTTTCCCATGTTCGTCCTCCATCTTTAGTACGCCATACTCCACCACCGGTTCCACCAAAATAAAAAAGATTAGGCTTTCCTTCTACCCCAGTTACTGCTGCTGATCTTCCACCCCGAAATGGGCCGATACATCGAAATTGAAGAGAAGAGATTATTGATTCATCAAAACTCTTTTCCTGGGAATACAATTGTTCTTCTGCGAATACAAAAAAACATACTAAACATAGAAGTAAGCTCCGTAATTTCATAAACCAAAAATAATCAATTCATCAAATATCTTCTAAAATAAAAAGGTCCCTTTGAAGACAAAAGGACCTTTTTTATTTATTTGCTTATTACTTAGTGCAGCAATGAAAAATCACTTGCCTTATTCACTTTGAAAATATAGGATCTGGTACATGTTTCATGCACAAATACGTCATAACCTTCAACTGTTCCAGTAACGCGCATGGATTTAAATCCTCCGTCTTTAGCAGATTGGTACTTTTCTGCAGGAATAGATTCAGAAAATTCGATCTTCACCGTATAATCAAAATTATCCGGATCCCGAACAAACAGTGATCTACCTCCTTGTAAAATATTATTGCCATTCAAGGCTATTTCTAAGGTAAAAACCTTTCCTTCGCAGGGCATCACTTTCCCACAAGGTCCTTGACAATCTGAACGCCTTGCAAGATTTACAATACCTTTAATAGCGTTGCTTTGAACATTACATGCTGTAAAATAAACAATGCAAAAAAGACCTAGAATATTTTTAATTTGTGAATACATAATTATTGCAACAATTATTTTCCTAACAACTCGCCATGTAATCTATCCGCTCTGTAAATATATTTCAATGCAGAAACAATTCCTCCTACATGAACACACACCGAACGATTAGATGTTTCATCATAAATAAAATTACCTGGCAGAGATTCGATGTTTCCATCAAATATCAATCCAACAGCCTCTTTATTTCTGTTCACTATTGGACTGCCAGAATTACCACCGATAATATCATTGGTAGCAACAAAATTTAATGGTGAACGCAATAACTCAACCGGAGGATTTTGCCATCTTGCAGGAATTGAAAATGGATATTTCTCATCAAAGGAAGCATTGCGATCGTACATTCCATAATACGTTGTCTTAAATGGTGCAGTTGTTCCATTATAATTATATCCTTTAACAACACCATCAGATATACGAAGTGTAAATGTAGCATCTGGAGGAAGGTTAGTTCCCTTTACCGCAAAAACTGAATTTGCAATTCTGGCTTCTAATGCTCTTCTTCTTGGAGTTGATGATTGGAAAGCTGAAACAGCTTCATTATACTTTGGCACAAGAATTCTTGCAATATCAAGTATAGGGTCGTCTGCTTTCTTAAACTTTTTGGAATCCATTGCAAGAAACTTATCAACTTTCTCCTTATCTGTAAAATCGGTTTTCTTTAACATTTTTTCGATTCTTGCTTCAATACTTTTTCCATCAAGAATCTTGTCCACAAATTTATTATCCGGATGTTCAAATTTTTTCATCTCCTGAAGATAGGTAGCAAAATATTCTTTTTCTTTCTCTGAATTGATGTCTTTACATAATTCCGGAATTTCCTTCTTCAATTTTTCCAATTTTTGAACACTTGTAGGATCTTCTAAAGCTTTTTCGTAAGCACCTAATGAATAGATTAGATTCACAATATTTCCTTTGATTCCTCCCGGACCTCCAATAGTAGCTAATGAAGCATATTTTTTAAGACCGTCAACCGCTTTTTCCAATTCCATCCAATAATCTTCTTTTTTAATTTTGGTTTTACTTCTGATTCCATCTTCTGTAGCTTTCTTTCTTGCAAGCAATGATGGATTCTTAAGTCCACCAAGTATTCCTGTAAATGCTTTTTGCGAATTGCTTAATCCAAAAATATCATTCTGCAAATCAACATTTGGATTTTTGTCATACTCCTTTTGCATTAAGTTTATTCTATTCGTAAACATTTCAACCTGCATAGGATATCTGTAATCTCTGTCATACTCTAATTGCTTGAAAGTACGATATCTTTCCGTATTACCTGGATTTCCGATAACGAATACTGGCTCTCCTTCTTTAATTCCTTCAGGATTAAATTTAAAATAGTTTTCAGTCGTGTTTAATGGATTACCATTCTCGTCGTACGCTCTCCAGAATGTACAATCCAATACATATCTTGGATATGTAAAATTATCCGGATCGCCACCAAAATATCCTAAATCCGTTTCTGGAATAAATACCAATCGGATATCAGAATATTTCTTATAACCATATAAACTAAATTTACCACCACTATAATATGTTACCGGCTGAATTCGTAGACTTTTCCATTCTTCTTTTGCAGAAAATTCTTTTTGAATCATTGCCATTGCACTGTCTTGATATTGCTTTCTTTGAACATCATCCTTAGCTCTATCCATTATACTCAACATTCTTGTAGAGATGTCTTCTACTTTTATCAACTGTTCAACAAACAAATCTTTGTGTCTTCTCTCGTCTGCTAATGTTGTTGCATAAAATCCGTTCTTATCAAAGTTTTCACCCTCTTTCTGTAATGCAGTAACTACATCACGGGAACAATGGTGATTGGTCATTATCAAACCATTGGGAGAAACAAAAGAAGCAGAACACCAGCTTGCGAATCGAAGTGAAGATTTTCGAACATCTTCAAACCACTTATCATCAGCTGAAAAGTTGTAGGCTTCCTTAAACCATTCCTTTGGAGGATATTCGAATGTCCACATTTTTCCATAGTCAAATCGCTTAGGAATGGACATATCATCCTGCGCTGACAAGCCACTTACAAGGAATAATGCTACAAAAAGATAAGAAAATTTGTACATATTAGATTTTTTTTTAATATAATAATTGTTTTGCGATGCGAAGATAAGCATTCTATACCAATCTAGATCCTGGGATAGAGGGCCTCATTGACTGAATTTGAGGTTATCGGATGATACCCGGATTTGGCCTTCGTAAAGATCGCTTTTGCCTCTTTTTCATGCCCATTTTTCATTAAGCTTTCATATAGGGGAAGAACAAATTTTCTACGCCCTACCTGAAGAAGAAAATTCTCAACTTTTGCAATTTCCTTAGCATTTATGTTATTCTCAATCTTATACTTAAGCCAGGCAAATGCAATTTCCTTATTTCCTGATTCATGGAGTTTATAATTGGTCTCCAGATTGGGTATAATTTGCTTTGTAATATCTTTGGGTAGTTTTCGAATTGCGTGCAACCATTCATGTGTTGACCAATTCCTTGTTTTTAATTTATATGCGCCCGGTTTTTTTAATAACTCTTCAAGCTGCTTTTCGACAAATAAAAATCTGCTATTATCATAATTCGGTTGAAATGCAATTAATCCGGGATTATAAATCCATTTCTGCATTGTATCACGAACACCTTTATTCATTGTAGGAAAATATTCATCCAGATATTTCACAAAACCCTCTGTTGTATTGGATTTAAACTTGAACTTTTCAAAATATGACTTTAGGAATCCATCCCAATCAGCCCTACCCTGTCTTTCTTCTAAATAACGCAATAAGGTCTTCCCTTTCTCATAAGCAATATCTGACAATGCATCTTCGGGGTCTTCATCTTCTAAATCTAATTTCAATTTTGTCAGCACATTCGTATCACCCATTTCTTCAATCGTTTTTTTCAAATCCTGATAGCCCAAAAGACTTAACATATCTGCATATGATTTCCCATACAATGATTCCATAATTCTATTCTCAAAGTAAGTTGTAAATCCTTCATTCAGCCAAAAGTCTTCCCAAGTTGCATTTGTAACTAAATTACCTGACCAGGAATGTGCTAGTTCATGCGCAAGAAGTGAAGTTAAAGATCGGTCTCCAGCGATACAAGTTGGTGTAAGAAATGTAAGTTTAGGATTCTCCATTCCTCCAAATGGAAAACTAGAAGGAAGAACAATTACATCATATCGACCCCAGGGGTATTTACCATATAATGTTTCAGCAGTTTCAAGCATTTTCTCCAAATCTGCAAATTCCCAAACGGCTTTATCAAGTATATCTGAAGATGCATAAACACCTGTCCGATTTCCGATTGGTTTAAAATCGAAATCTCCAACTGCCAATGCTAACAGATACGCCGGTATTGGTATGTCCATTGTGAAAGTATACCTTCCATCTGTAGATCTTTTTTGAGGATTGTCGGCACTCATAACTGCCATCATATTCTCAGGAACATTTACGACTGCATTATAAGTAAATCGAATTCCGGGACCATCCTGACAAGGAATCCATGAGCGGGCGTAAATCGACTGTGATTGCGTAAGCAAATAAGGCAACTTTTTTGTATTCGTTTGATCCACATTTAACCACTGCAATGCAATCGCATCAGCTGAAGTGCGGTAGTAGATTTTAACTTTTTTTGTATTTGAATTCAATTTAACATGAAGACCTTTACCTAATACTTCATCATTCTCAATATACTTATAGGATGCTTTTGTTACTGCTGTTCTATTATCTATTAAATCAATACTATCTATATTCAAATGTAAGACGTCAAAAATTATTTCATCAGCACTCTTATGCTCAATATCATAGAGTGCAATTCCTCGAATTTGTTTTTGTTGAAAGTCACAGCTTAGTTCTAGTTCCAAATGTTTGGTCACAGCTATATCAGGTCTTGAAAAACTATGAGGATCAGGTCTCCTGGTTTCGACAATAGGTTCTTTTTCTTTTACCTCTGGCTTGCAAAAAGTAAATAGGATTATTAGCGAAATACCAACGAATAATACTTGTTTCATACTGTAAAAATACTTCATATCAACTACTTCAAAAATAATTAATTGCAAAGAAAATCTTAAATTGTTTAGTGAATTGCCATTGATCATTGACGGATTGATAGCTGAAAGTTTATTGTTGACTTGGAGTTTCAAAATACGAATACAAGGTGTTTTCATAACGACCCGAGTCAAGAAATCTAATACATGATATTCAGAAATTTTAAACCAATTCGAATAAAAATATTATTGTTTAATTTCAAATAAAACTTGATTCCCTTCTACCTTAATTCATTCAGTAGCAGAATCGATTCAGGACCAAAATTAAATAATAAATCAAGTCCGCTCATCAAGGGATTTATTTTTACATTACTAAATGAACGACTTTCAACTAACTCTACCTGATTTGCAGAATTTATATCAAACTTATTCCGGCAATCCAAAATTGCACTCTCATAATTTTTACAAAATGTTGAAGTAAGCTCAAGGTCCTTCTTAAGACCAATTTTATGAAGCAAGAATTTTGTAGTGTTAAGATTTAATTCAAAAAGACTGGAAGTTTTAGCTTCAAGCATTTGCTTAATTTCTTCAAAATAATATAAGAAATAAGGTGCCTTTCCATAGACTGTTTGTAGTGTTTGTATATGTTGTTTTACCCAAGGGTGGTCATAACTTATTGCAACATTTTGGATATGTTGTTGCTGATTTTTACCTTTCAGTAATGGAATGCTTAATGATTGTAATCCATCCCTATCCTTAATAAAGTAACGATTTCTGAAAGAACGTTTTTGATAATTCTCATGGGCTTCAATTTGAACTTGATTGTGAGCAAACAGGGATAAACATTCAATTGAAGGAAAGATATGACACTCAATAATGATGGTATCCAGAATAATTATTTTTCTCAAAGGTAAGCCGATGACCGAAAATAAAAATATGTTTGTACCGGAAAATGAATAATCTCTCAATTTATTCCAGTTATTTAGAAAAACATGGTTTGCACCCTACCTTAATTCCTGCAAACCCAGAGCCTGAGCTTTCTACAATTGTAATTATTCCATCACACGAAGAAAAAGACCTGATTAAGACCCTACAATCCCTTAAAGATTGTGAAGAACCGAATACACTTACAGAAGTAATCGTGATACTCAATCACTCTGAATCAGCTCCAAATGAGCTTATACTATTTCATAAATTACAATATGAGCAACTTCAAAACTGGATAAAGATAAATTCCACACGCTTCGTTCGATTTCATTGTATTGAGCCTTTGGTATTTAAAAATAAAATTGCCGGTGTTGGATCAGCAAGAAAAGCAGGCATGGATGAAGCGATTAATAGATTTAAGACAATTGCGAATTCCAATGGCATTATCGTTAATCTTGATGCAGATTGCATTGTTGAATCTTCCTACTTAAAAGATATAGAAAATTATTTCTCTTCCCCCGATCGCAAATCATGTCTGTCAATAAATTTTAGTCACAGAATAGATGATGAAAAAAATCACAAGGCAATTTTGGAATACGAGTTGCATCTTAGATATTACATTGCCTCTCAAAAATTAATCAACTACCCTTATGCCTTTCAAACTTTAGGATCTTGCTTTGCTGTTCGTGCTCTGGATTATTGCAGACAAGGCGGCATGAATCAAAGAAAGGCTGGTGAAGATTTTTATTTTTTGCATAAGTTTTCAGTTAACAACCAGTTGGATGAATTGGATAAGGTATTGGTATATCCTTCTTCCCGTATTTCGGAAAGAGTTCCATTTGGAACGGGAAGAGCAATCATTAAATTCGAAGAAAACAAGAATCAACTCACCTATTCATTGGAAGCTATTTTGCTTTTTGGAAAATTAATTTCCCTAATTCCTGGTTGGTATAATAATGATTCCTGGAAAGAGGATTTAATAAGTCTTCATGAAGATTTATTTAATTACTTTATTGACGAACAACTTGAATCTGAAATAAAACTTTGTCGAAATAATTGCGCGACAATTGAATCCTTTACGAAAAGACTTTTAAAATGGTTCAATCCATTCCGCTTGATGAAGTACTTACATTATATGAGAGATCATCAATTTCCTGATCAGGAAGTAAAATTGGAAGCGCAAAAATTATTAAGCATTCTTGACGAAAAGAATAGTGACTATAAAATTCTTTATGCGTTACTATCAAAAATAAAAGAAGTATAAAAGACTCACTTTATCTAATATTTGTTAATCAATCGTAGTCTATTATTAAAAACTAATAATCCGTTCGCGAACGGTTCGCAAACGGATATTAAGATCTAAAAGTTGATTTTTTTCTTGTTAAATATTTATTTAAACCAATCTAAAAAAAAACTAATCCGTTCGCGAACCGTTCGGAACTGATTCTTACAGACGTTATGCTAGTTTTATTGAAAACCAATATTGTTGTGACAATTCTAAATAAAAATCAAATCCGTTCGTGAACTTACTTAAGAGCTATGGATTACAATTAATACTCAATTATTCTGCCTAGTAAATTAATCAATGCAGAGTGATTTCGTGAAATCTCAATTTGTAATATATTTGATATCAATCTTGATACACTTCAGCCTTGTTTAAAACCTTTAAATGATAATGTTGATCCTAATTGTCTAAGAATTACACCTGATTTAGGATCTTTTGCAATAGTACAATCCTGGGTCAAATCTTTTCATAGTATGACTTAAAAAAGTTATTAATTCTTAATAAAAAAAATTAAGAACATTAACTTTCTCTAATTTCTCATTTGAGTCCAACTCAAAACTCAACAATGAACAATGATTGTAATCAGTTCCTATTTCATCATAAGGCGTATAACAGTCAACAACCCCAATTCCATTGAAATAATATTGCAATTCACTTATCCTTCCATTTCGAAATGCATTGGTAGTTTCTTTCCCATAATACTTTCTAATTTCAGTAATCGTAACTCCTTTTAGACTTGGAGAAGCTTCAAGAAATTTTTCTCTATAAGCCATAACCTTTACTTTTAAACTATCTAATTCTAATCCTATTATTTTTTCATATTTTATTTTTATTTCAGTAAAGTTACTTGGACAAGGTAGCTTGGCATAATCTATTGAATAAATACCTGGACCTGAGTTCCTATATATAGGTTTAGATAAAGTTTTTAAAATCTGTTTATACTCTTTATGTTCTGAACTTTTGATAGAACAAGAAATGACTAAAAAATTAATAATTATATAGTATTTCATATTTTAGCAATTCTTAATACTTTTTCATGCTTTTCTGTAATAACTTTTATGAAATAAAACCCCTCGATCGCGGCAAAACCTTTAAAAATAAATAATCTAAATTATTATTTACTAAATTATTAGAATTATTATTTTTCAAAATTCTATTCCTCCTTAAAAATATCAGGTCTCAATCTCTTAGTCCTTTCTATAGATTGCTCATATCTCCAATCTTCAATTTTGGCTTCATGACCACTAAGTAAAATATCAGGAACTTTAGATCCTTCAAAAATCTCGGGTCGAGTGTAAACAGGAGGTGCAAGTAAATTGTCTTGAAATGAATCTGTAAGTGCCGATGTTTCATCATTTAATACACCAGGTATTAATCTACCAATAGAATCGACAAGTACTGCCGCAGCCAACTCTCCCCCACTTAGTACATAATCGCCAATTGATATTTCCATTGTTACAAATTGATCACGAAAACGCTGATCAATTCCTTTATAATGCCCACAAATCAGTAGTAAATTATTCTTTAAGCTAAGAGAATTAGAAATTTTTTGATTGAGTGTTAATCCATCTGGTGTGAGGTAAATAATTTCATTATATGTTCTTGAAATTTGTAGCGATCGAAGGCAATTAACAAGTGGCTCCATCATCATTACCATACCAGATCCTCCACCATAAGCATAGTCATCAATTTGCTTATGAGATCCAATACCAAATGCCCGAAGATCAATAACATTAACTTCCAGTAATCCTCTTTCTTTAGCTCTTTTAAGAATAGAATGATTAAAAGGGCTAATTAGTAATTCTGGAACTGCAGAAATGATGTCAATAATCATAACTAAATTGAAAATTGAAAATTGAAAATTTACCAAACATGAAATTAGAATGAAAAATGATTTAACTATAATTTACTTATTAATATTTATTATATTTTCAAGGAAAATATAATAAATATTAATCAAATATTCCGCAATCTTGCGGTATCCCAATTTCAATTTTCAATTTTCAATTTTCAATTATTCTATGGCTAATAATTCAACTTCAAATACCAAAGCAGAAAACGGCTTGATATCAGCTCCTGCTCCTCTTTCTCCATAAGCAAGATTGTATGGTATAAAGAATTTAAACTTAGAACCAACAGGCATCAATTGCACACCTTCTGTCCAACCTGGAATTACACCGTTTAATGGAAAAGAAATAGGCTCTCCTCTTTCAACTGAGCTATCAAATACTTTTCCATCAGGAAGAGTTCCATGATAATGAACCTTTACCTTACTGGTTGGGCCAGGTTTTGCTCCATCACCCATTTTAATTACCTGATATTGCAAACCACTTGTAGTTGTCACTACTCCAGGTTTTGTTTTATTTTCAGCAAGAAATTTTTCACCTGCTTCTTTCAAAGGTCCATTTTTCTTTGCAGCAACTTCTTGCATTCCTTTACTGTATGCTTGCGTAGCTTGTTCAACTGTGCAATTTGCAGTTCCTTTAAGTTGCTCATTAAGCCCTTTCATGAAGTCGTCCATATTCAGGTTATCAATTCCTTGATCTTTCAATGATTTGGCGATTAATACACCTACGCTATAACTAAAATTATCCATTGGTCGATTATTGTTTTGTGCATTTGTTGTAAAATGTGAAATACTAAATGCACAAAGAAGTGCAATAATGAAATTTTTATTCATTTTATGATGTTTGATTTAATTTCGTAAAATTTTTACAGAACAAAGGTATTGTTTCAATTCCTTTCTGAAAATTGAATAAACCGTAGTGTTCATTCGGTGAATGAATATTATCAGAATCTAAACCGAATCCCATAAGAACAGTTTTCAATCCTAATATTTTTTCAAATAGCGCTACAATTGGAATACTTCCACCTCCTCTTGTTGGAATTGGCTTTTTTCCAAATGCTTCTTCAATTGCCATTGCAGCTGCTCGATACGCCAGTCCATCTGTAGGAGTAACAACAGGTTCGCCACCATGTAATTCGGTCACGTTAACTTTTATATATGGTGGAGCAATGGATTCAAAATGCTTGGTAAATAATTCAGCAATTTTAATTGAATTCTGATGAGGAACAAGTCGCATCGAAATTTTAGCAGATGCTTTTGAAGGAAGTACAGTTTTAGCTCCTTCTCCTGTATACCCTCCCCAGATACCATTTAATTCTAGTGTAGGTCGTACGCCGGTTCGTTCAAGAGTTGTATATCCTTTTTCTCCCCAAACCTCTGTTACATTTAAATCTTTTTTGTATTGCTCAAGGCTAAAAGGAGCTTTATTGAGATCTTCTCTTTCTTGAGAAGTCAAATTCAATACATCGTCATAAAATCCCTTAACAGTAATATGATTGTTTTCATCATGAAGAGAAGCAATCATCTGAGCAAGGATCGTAATTGGATTAGCGACAGCACCACCATATACTCCTGAATGTAAATCACGATTCGGGCCTGTAACTTCGACTTCCATATAAGCAAGGCCTCTTAAGCCTGTTTCAATAGAAGGAGTGTCCATACTGATCATCGAAGTATCACTAACGAGTACAATGTCAGCTTTAAGCTTTTCTTTGTTTTTTTCTAAAAATGTTCCCAAGTTAGATGAGCCTACCTCTTCTTCGCCTTCAATCATATACTTAATGTTGCAAGGCAATGAATTCGTGGCAAGCATTGTTTCTAATGCCTTAACGTGCATAAATACCTGACCTTTATCATCACATGAACCTCTGGCGTAAATTTTTCCATCCTTAATAACAGGATCGAAAGGTCCACTAGTCCAAAGATCAAGAGGATCTGGAGGCTGAACATCATAATGTCCATACGTTAAAATTGTTGGTAAATTAGGGTCGATAATTTTCTCGGCATAAACAATAGGATGCCCGTCTGTAGGACAGATCTCAACATGACTACATCCTGCCTTACTTAAAGCTAGTTTAACAGCTTCAGCACATCTGGCAGTATCTTCGTTATGTTTGGAATCTGCACTTACAGATGGAATCCTTAAAAGCTCTAGGAGCTCATCAGTAAACCTTCCGAAATTATTCTGTATATATGTATTTATTGCACTCATGATAAAACGATTAGGATAAAAGCTTTAGATGCCCGCAAAAGTACTACATTTTGAAAGGTAAGGACTTAAATAATACTTAATATTATTCAAATCCAATAGCTATGCTATTAGTTCAGTAAAAATCGAAAAATTGGGAAAGAGCGTGTTTGTAGCTTAGAAACGTCTGTTTCTGTTGCCGCCACCGCCGCCGTTGCCTCCTCTGAAGCCACCACCACCACCGCCGCCAGTGCGAGGAGGTCTGCTTTCTCTAGGTTCAGCTTTCTTAACGATTATTGTACGTCCATCTAATTCAGTCTCATTAAGACCGTTTATAGCGTTCATACCATCGTCGTCATTAGACATTTCAACAAAGCCATACCCCTTAGAGCGTCCGGACATTTTGTCGGTAACAATTTTAACATCAGTGACTTCTCCGTATTTCTCAAAGGCAGCTCTAAGCGTGCTCTCTTTAGTTTGGAAGTCCAATTTGGTAACAAAAAGGTTCATAAAATAAAATTACAGTCCTGAGATTTGTAAAGCAGGACGCTCAAAGGTATGCTAAATATTAATACTTTATCTAATTTTTTATTGAATTAAAAAATTTATACAGCCAAAACAGCTTAAAAATGGTATATTTTACTGAAAATCCTATAATTCAGCATCAATCTCAAGCACAGAATCGAACAATTTAGCCTGAAAGGACAGAAATTAATTTTACATATATAAAATAATTCTAATTTTACTTTTTGATAGTTTTATCCGCAATTTCTATTTTATAATGAAAATTAATCTTTTTCCTGCCTTAATTCTCCTATTCTGTCTTTTTGAACCCTGTCTTGAATTATCAGCCAATTCGCCCTCAGCTTTAATTCAAAAACCTGAGTTGCAAACAATAATTCACCAAAAAGTGGAGAATCAGCGATCACTTATCGTAAGTCGCCATGATGTGATCGACGGACTTCAAAAGAAGTTAAAAGAATCCAAATTAGATTCTAAATCCGAAAAAGTAATATTAAATCAAATAAAAGCCAATCAGAAGATTGTAAAATCCTTCGAAGATAAAATGCAATGCTACCTTCTTGCACAAACACTTACAAATCAAATACAATACCTACCCAATTACAAAGAATCCAAAGAAACAAAAAGAATTTTAAGTTTAATTCTAAAAATTGATCGTAATAAAATTCATTATAAGGAAGCCAAAAAAGATTATTCTTCACTTTTTAATCAAGGAATGCTCGTGAACTATATTCCTGAATATGATTGTAAATTAGAAGTTACGCAAGATGGCAAAGTCAAAGCCAATCAATTTGCTCAATTGTTTTCTTTTACTCCTGCTGAACTGGAAAAACATTTTGTTGAACAGGAATTCCTTGAGACATATTGTCGTTTCTTAAAATCGGGGAAAAAGTACTTCTTGGAGCTTAAGTTTGAATTCGGCACTCCAAAAGCAATTCAATTGTATGGAATTATTGAAGAGACAAGTCCTCTCAAATTAACTTTTATAGATGAAGATTATATCTATCTTCAAAACGCAGTTACCGCGCCTCCGGAACAACAAATCAAAACCGGAAAAACAGTATATAAAATGCAATGCAATATTTCAAGATCTGATTTTAAAAAGCTATCGAAAAAAGATGTTGATAAGCTTACAGTATTGTGGCCAACGGGTTCGGAAACATACGAAATGATGAAACTCCATGTTTTTCAAAATCTTTCAAAATGCATTCAAATAAAGAACTAACTACGCTTGGATTGCATCTGCCTACTGATCCTCGATGGGTTGATTTAACACAATACTCTCTTGAAGAAATTTTATCAGATCATGCTTATTGCGAACAAAAAGCTGCAAGTACTTGTATAAGCCTTATTCAAATGTGGCCCGATAAAACAAGATTAGTTGATGAAGTTGCACCTGTTGTAACCGAAGAATGGGGACATTTCCGATTGGTTATTTCGGAATTAAACAAGCGAGGCTTAAAGTTGGGTTTTCAACGTAAAGATGAATATGTTAACAGCATACTTCAATTTACAAAGAAAGGAGGGAGCAAAGAAGACAGACTTTTAGATCAGCTTTTATTATGTGCTTTAATAGAAGCAAGATCCTGCGAAAGGTTTAAGCTTCTCTCTGAAAATCTACCGGAAGAAAATCTTAGAGAATTCTACAGACATTTTATGATATCTGAGGCTGGTCATTACAGAATGTTTATTGAATTGGCAGAACATTATTTTGATCAAAAAAAAGTACGAACCCGTTGGCAAGAATTTCTTGATTTTGAAGCAGATATTGTCAAAGATTTGAAGCCGAGAGGAGATAGGATGCATTAATTGCTAATATGCTCTATGACACAAGAATTAAAGTTAGTTGTCAGGCATTGAAGAGTGCATATTGCATTCTTCTAATTATTAAGTTTATTTAGTAGAGTCGGAACAATATCATGAAGATTGATTGCAGGAGGCAAATTATCATAGCCGGGAAATTCCAGTGCGATTGGAAGTTGAATGCGTAGATTTAAATGATCTTGGTCTGTGCTGAAAAATAATTTATTAGAATTTAATTCTCGAGCAAGGTATTCTTGTTCGGGTTGTCCAGGTGTTGGAATCAATAATGCTTTTTTGCGAATGATTGTCAAATCCAATAAAGTTGAATAGCCGCTTCGACAGATGATTAATCCGGAAGCACACATTATGTGATTCAATTGTTCTGAAGTTGCTAAGTCAATAACCTGAAGATTGGGTAAAACGGGTAAGCTTTTTCCGGTCTTTGTACCACGTATTAAAATTGATTTTTTATATTCTATCTCTTCTAATTGAGCAATGATTTTTTCTTCCAGATATGTCCTTTGCGGCTCTGGTCCTGATATCATAAAGCAGAATTCATATTCCTGTGATACTTCAATCTTTTGAAATCGTGTTAATGCACCTACGTAATAATGTTTGTTGGACTTAAAACCATGATCAAGATCTCCTCCAATGTTAATTTTCCCTTCAAAATCAGGAATCCAAATCTGATTAAAACGCATATAAAAAAATCTCATCCAGGTATCTGCGAACCATTCAAATAACTTATAAGAAAGAGGAAAATGTAGATGATGAGTTATAACGATACTCGGCACATTACTCTGCGCCGCTCCCAATCTAGCGTCGGAAATCAAGAGATCCACTTTATTTTCCTTGCAAATTTTTTTTATGGCAAAATACTCTTTAAAAATGGCCAAATGCATTTTGTACATTTGAATTGCCATATTCCAATACATGTTTTTGCTTGGATACAAAATTTTGTAATCCGGTAGTTCGTAAACTTTCAGATTGGGAAATTCCTTTCTCAAAAGATCAGCTCCAGCGTCCGAAGAACCCAATAAAACTTTCCAGCCTAAATCTAAAAAATATCGTATTACAGGAATTGTCCGGGTGACATGACCGAGTCCCCAATGCTGGGGTGTAATGAGTACGGTTTTGCTTTGAATTGACAAGTAATTTATTTAATAGTCTTTGCAAAGATTGGAAAAAAAACCATGAAACAAATAAAAACTTGAATCTAATTGAAATAAACGTAAATTAACATTACGCAATGGAATCAATTGAAAACAATTGTACAATAGAAAAATCAGCAATATTGCTTTACTTGTTTTTCATCTAAAAAGTTTTAATCCGATTATAACTTTTATAACTTCTTAGTCCAATTCTTGTAATACAAATTCTAAAAGCTTACTTTATAACGTCATAAAAAGTCTCGATGATTATTGAGAAGTTACAATATTCAAAAGTCAGTCAGACTATAAGTTTAAAATAAATAAAGTGTTTAGAAAAAGCGATACTGAGAAAATTTATTTTATAACTTTCACAACATGTAGACATGCTGCAAAAAGAATTAAAACTTTAAAAAAGATTCACTATACCATGCGAATTTCTTCAGCACCATCATAGAATTTATAAGTAATAAGCCCGATGTCCTGATTCTCAATAAGCTTAATACGTTTCTGATATTTAAAATACCATTTCCATGTATAGTTGAAGAAACCTTTTTTAAGAAATGCAATAACAAATGGGTGTGCTTCTATACTTAAACTCTTAATTGGCTTGGTACGTAATATGAATTCCATCTGACTTTCAATAGTATCAATAAGTAATATTGTTGGATTCACCTTTCCGGTTCCCTTGCAACATGGACAATGTTCGGCAGAATCAATTGTCATTTCTGGTCTTGCACGCTGACGCGTTATTTGCATGAGTCCAAACTTTGACAAAGGAAGTATTGTATGTTGAGATCTGTCATTCTCCATGAATTTCTTCATGCTATTGTAGAGAACGGTCTTGTTATCCGTATTTTTGAGATCAATAAAATCAATTACTATTAATCCTCCAATATCTCTTAAACGAACCTGCCTCGCTATTTCTTCAGCTGCCTCAAGGTTTACTTGGAGAGAAGCAGATTCCTGATCTAATCTTTGAACCTTTGGACCAGAGTTAACATCAATTACATGCATAGCTTCTGTTCTTTCTACGACGATATATGCGCCACTGGACAATGTAGAGTTATTGCCAAAAGAAGACTTGATCTGTCGTTTAATTCCAAGAGCATCAAAAATATGTTTACTACCACTATAATATTGCAGGATTTTTGCTTTCTCCGGCAGGTTCATAGTCAAATAGTCCTTAATACTATGATATAATTCCTTATTATCAACATGTATCGCATTAAAGGAAGTATTCAAAATATCACGAATCAAGGAAGATGCTTTATCCAATTCACTAAGCAACTTTATTGGAGGCTTTGATTTTACAAGCTGACCATGAAGTCCTTTCCATCTTTCCATGAGGAGATTCATTTCTTCATGAAGCTCTGCAACTTTTTTATGTTCAGCTGCAGTTCTGACAACGACACCAAAATTTTTAGGCCGTATAGATTCTATTAATTTGAATAATCTTTCTCTCTCTTCTGTGGTACTTATTTTCTTAGAAATTGCAATTGTGTTGTTAAAAGGTGTCAACACAATAAATCGCCCTGGAACAGTTATTTCACAGCTCAATCTGTGACCTTTCGTTGAAATTGGCTCTTTCACGATTTGCACCAAAAGGAGGTTTTTCTTTTCCAGGACCTGGGCTACTTTCCCATTCTTATGAATTTCTTCCTGGATTTCGAATTGTTCTAATAAAGGACTTGTTTGGACTCCACTGGTTGAGTCTTTCGTAAATTTCTTATTGGAATTCAATAAGGGGCCCATATCTGTATAATGAAGAAATGCTTCTTTCGCATGACCTATGTCAACGAAAGCCGCGTTTAATCCCGGCATAAGTTTCTTTACTTGTCCGAGAAAAACATCTCCAACATTGTATACTGATTCAGTCTTTTGCTTATGAAGCTCAACGAGCTTCTTGTTTTCGACCAGCGCTATTTCTACAGTCCCATTTTGGGAAGAGATCACGAGCTCTTTGTCCATCTATATATATTTAGACGCAGATACGAGCTGAAGTAAGGAAGACCTTTAGATAGCAATTTAGCGAAAAACAGAACCCAAAAGGGATTTGCTGCTGTGGGTAATACTGCGATTTGAGGGAATAATAATTGCCCATTGCACAAAAGAGTTGCGTAGGATTCCGACCTTTTTTTGCATTACAAGCAAGTAAAGGTTTGCTAAGGACTTGAGTACATCACCCAATATCCGCAAGAAAAAATCTACCTATTCTTTTTCTTGTGCCTGTTCTTTCTCAATCGCTTCTTACGCTTATGAGTCGCGATTTTATGTCTTTTTCTTTTTTTACCGCAAGGCATACTTTTATAATTTACTATATTTTAAATCTATTTATTACAGAATCGTTCATACGGTTTCGTATTCTCGCTTCTATTACTTTGTTCTATAACTTCTATCATCAGGCAATTCGCTTCAGGTTGATCTGGCTGGCTTTTTAAAATTTTAACCAAACGATCATACGCTTTATCCCATTGACCTGTTTGAATTGCTAGTTGACTGAGAGTAATCTGTACCGGAATATATTCCGGAAATTTTCTATTCAAATCAAGTAGCATCATAATTCCCTGCATTGGATTTTCATCCGGCAACTTCACAAAACACAGAGCTTTATTCATCTGATGTTGTGGATTAATGCTATCCAATTGAATTGCTTTGTCCAGACATCTAATAGCTTCATCTCTGCAAAACTTTTTGTCAGGCTCAAGAGCTTCTGTAGATAATCCGGCTAAAAAACTAGTACCTGCAATGCCCCATGATTCTGCAGAATTTTCCTGGTCTGCAACTTTAGATGCAGCATTCCCGGCTTGAATAAAATTTCCATTTTTATACCAAAATCCGGAAATCTTTTTCAATAACTCAATTGTCTGCTTGGAATCAGCACTCTTCATTTCTTCATTCAACTTATCCAGTTCAGCTTTCTGTTCCGGTGATAATTTTGCTATATCATCTTGGTTATTTACCGACTCTTTTGGAGTTTCCTTGATTTGCTCATTTTTTCCTGAAATATCGGAAGGAACTATGTCTACTGTAAAGTATAATATTGCTCCTAAAACAACAAATATCAAGGCTAAATAGCCTGGATGTTTAAACATATTATTCTTCTATATCATCATCTTCATAATCACCTTCAGGCTCTCTTCCTAATTTCACATGATCAACAAATATTTTTGCTGGCTTAAAAGAAGGAATAAAATGTTCAGGTATTTCTATGGCAAGATTTTTCTTAATATGTCTACCGATTTTTTTTGCTCTTTTCTTTACTACAAAAGAACCGAAACCCCTTATGAAAACATTTTCACCTTTAGCAAGTGAAGTTTTGACTTCTTTAAAGAACATTTCTAGAGATACCAATACGTCAACTTTAGGTACTCCGGACTTTTCAGAAATAAGTGCGACCAGGTCTGCTTTTCTCATTTACTTGATTTTTAACCAGTTATGAATATATTTAGGCTTAAAGGACTGCAAATTTCGCAAAAAAAACCATACCTCAAAACTTTTATTCTTATTTTTTCGAAAATAATATTTCTAAGCATTTCTAAATCAACTAGTTATTTCAAAATATTAGCTAAAATGGGTCTATTTATAAAGGAATTAAGCTAAAACATCCAAAAATATACCCGTTACCATAAATCTATCCATTTATGTGTCTTTATTCCGCTTTTTCAAATTACCCGTCCAGGCGCTCCCCCATTTAACCTATATCAGTCAAGGTCTACATAATTTGTATCTTGCTGCAAATTATATTGGATGGTATATTCCATGACCGGTTATGGTCAAGTTAAGAGTCAATTCGGTGACAAAGAAATTAATGTTGAGATTCGCTGCCTTAATTCAAAAGTTAATGACTTCAGATTAAGGATTCCGGCATCTTACAGGCAAAAGGAATTAGAAATAAGAAGAATTCTAAATGATACTATTGTACGTGGCAAACTTGATGTCACAATAGATATTTCGGGTAAAGGATTTGAAGAGGATACTAAAATTAACACAAATCTTTTCAAATCGTACATGAATCAGATTAAGGAACTGAATATTGATTTAGAAAAGATTGATATTTTAAATGCCTTGCTGAAATTTCCAAATATTTTTGAATCCAATAATAATGAAATTTCAGAGGAAGAATTTGAATTTACATGTACACTTCTTCAGGAATCGATCGAGAAATTAAATGACTTTAGAAGTATTGAAGGAACGGTTCTTCAGACTGATATGCAATTAAGAGTTAATAACATTCTTAAATATCTTAAAGAAGTTGAAAAGTACGAAAAAGAAAGAATTGAATCTCTGAAAGATCGAATTATGAAATCCCTACTGTCCAATTTCAACAATGAATCGATAGACAAAAACAGATTTGAACAAGAATTATTATATTATATCGAAAGACTAGATATTACTGAAGAAAAAATAAGACTAAAACAGCATTGTGAATTTTTTACGCACGAACTAAACTTAAAAAGTCAAACGAAATCTAAAAAACTTGGCTTTGTATCACAGGAAATAGGCAGAGAAATAAATACACTGGGAGCAAAGTCGCAACACCATCAAATGCAAAAATTAGTCGTAGATATGAAAGATGAGCTTGAAAAAATAAAAGAGCAATTGAATAATATCCTATAATGAGTACACAAGGTAAAATAATAATATTTACAGCCCCTTCAGGAAGTGGAAAAACAACTTTGGCTAAGTATGCTTTAAGTATTTTTCCTGAGCTTTCTTTTTCTGTTTCAGCAACAACCCGGAATCCCAGACCAACCGAAGTAGACGGTAAAGATTATTACTTTGTCAGTCATCAACAATTTCAATCACTCATTGAAGATCACAAGCTGTTTGAATATCAGGAAGTTTATTCGAATCAATATTACGGAACCTTACATTCTGAACTTCAACGAATATGGAGTGAAAATAAAGTTGCACTTTTTGACATTGATGTTAAAGGAGCATACAAAATCGAACAGTCTAAACCTAAAAATGTATTAACGATTTTTATTAAAACTTCTTCACTTGATGTACTGCATAAGCGATTAGTTGAAAGAGCTTCAGATTCCGAAGAATCTATTGAAAAAAGAATAAAAAGAGCGTCTAATGAGTTAGAATACCTAAAATATTTCGATTATGTAATTACGAATGACAGACTTGATCTGGCAAAAAATATGGTAAAATTACTTATCGAAGATTTTCTTAAACTACCTTAGAATTAATTCCTCAATTGCAATATTAATTACCTGAACTACTATCTCAAGGAAATTGAAAATATTTTAATTTATACTCAAGCACATATTAAATAATAATTATATTTGTGTAATAATAAGTAATTGATGATGAATGTAAGTAAAATAACTCTGATTGTATTTATCGTAGGAGTATTATCTCAAACATGTTGCCAGACTGAACCTTCCAAATCATCAACATCTTCTAACCTTCACCAACTAATTGAGAAAAGAAAAAATCAGATTCAAAATGCTTTACAACAAAACAGTCCAGTAATTCAATTAATTCAAGATCCAAAAGCAATTGAATTTAAAGCACAAGAAATAGCACTTTCAGACCCTAAGCTTAAAGCATTATTTACAGAACAGGCTACAGGAAAAAAAATGCTCAACGAAGTTTTTTCCGTTTCCCAATCCAGGCCATCAGATTATACATTACGCCAAAAGAATTGTACAAGTTCTAATTGCTATCGTGTTGAAATTTACAATTACGCTTTAAATAGTATGGTTATTAGCATTGTTGATGTACAAAAAAATATTATCATTTCTTCAGAGTATTATTCTGAAATGCAACCTGATATCCCACCTCATCTTGCAGAACTTGCTCTTGCAATTGCAATAGAAGATACTTCGGTTATCAGAGCCTATAATGGAAAACTAGACCCTGCTCATTCTAGAATGCAAGCCACTAAAACAGCCCTCAACAGAAGTAAATGCCAAAGATCACAACATCTTTGTGTTGCACCAACTTTTGTTAAAGGCAATAAAGCTTTATGGAGCATTGTGGATCTAACAGAATTAAAAGTAGCTGGTGTTAAATGGACCGAAGTTGGAACAACCGGAATTGCATTAACAGAAAGAGTTTATCAGAATGAAAAAATAATGTCCTGTTATTGTGAAGTTGAAAATTCAATTGAAAAAGATGGTTGGAGTTTTAATTATTCATTAACCCGGTCTGATGGTCTGAAAATATCCAACGTTAAACGAAATAACGTACCTTATTTTACAAGTGTTAAACTCATGGATTGGCATGTTTCATATTCGAAAACGGAAGGTTTTGGTTATAGCGACGCAATAGGTTGCCCTGAATACAGCAACGCTGCAGTTGTTGCGATCGAAGCTCCGGAAATAAAACTTCTAATTAAAGATGGTGATACTTTGGGCTTTGAATTGTATCAACAATACTTTTCTGAAGGTTGGCCAACTCCATGCAGTTATAATTATGCGCAACATTTTGAATTTTATAAAGATGGGTCATTTCGACCAATAGTCGCTTCGCTAGGCAGAGGTTGTGGAAATGATGGAACCTATAGACCAGTTACAAGAATTGCATTTGCAGGAAATGAACAAGAAATTTTGGAATTTGAAAAAAAACAATGGAATAAATGGACTCAAGAAAAATGGAAATTGCAAACTGATGCTGATCAATATGAAAATGGAAAGTACATTTTTAAATTACAAAACACCGGTGGCGCCAATTTTTTAATTGAAGCGAATAGAGGCCAATTTGGCGATGGAGGCAGAGGAGATAATGCGTATTATTATATTACCAAACTTCACAAAGAACAGGATGAAGGAGAACTTGATCTTCCTACACTGGGTCCTTGCTGCAATACGGATTACAAACAAGGTCCGGAGAAATTTATGGAAGATGAAAATTTAGATCAATCACAACTTGTATTATGGTATGTACCACAAATAAAAAATGACAATACACCTGGAAAAGAATATTGCTGGGCTGAATCTATCCTGGAAAATGGTGTTTATGTTTCCAAAACCTGGCCTTGTCCGAGTGGACCCAAATTAACTCCTTTCCAATAATGTAATAGTTATGTTGCCTCAGAAATTTATTATCACACTTTTAATCTGTTACTTAGCCGGATCACAAAATTTGGTCTCGCAACTCTGTAAGGGTATTCCAAAATTCATGATTCAAAAGTCATTTGATCCAACAAGATCTGCAATGAGTTCTCAGGAAAAAAGAATCAGAGGAGTTATTCTGATAGAATATGTGGATCCTAAAGATCCGAATTCGAAACGTACAAAATCGTTTCAGGATCCCTCTTGGACAATCTGTGGTTACGCAGGCTCAATAACAACCGGTAGAAATGGCAATGTATATGTACTTCCCAAAGCCAATGTCAACATGCTCTACAATCAGCCTCAAAATCAAAATACGATTTATGTAGTTGACTCTGAATCCGGCAAAATGACACAATGGTTATCAATTCCAATGGCACGAATTCCGGACAACCAAAATGCAAATGGATTATTAAGTGCATACTATGATTGTGATAACGATAATCTAATTGTATGTTCGATTGCTGGTTCTAATCAAAAAACAGAAATTGGTAAAGTTTATACTATCAACACCACAACAAAAAATATTAATACAATACTTGAAAACAGAGACGTACTAAGTGTAGTAACTGCTAGGATCGGAAATCAAAAAAAATTGTTTTATGGACTGTGTCGAAAATCAGAGATATGGTCAATTGATTTAGACAATAATAATATCCCCATCGGAAAACCCAATTTAGAAATTAATATTTCTGACCTTGGCCCAAGAGGAGACGATAAAGCAAGAAAGATCAGAATCGATCAAAACGGCTTTTTACAGATTCATGGAGTCCCCTTTTTTTATAATCTAACTGCGCCTGTTAACAGACAAGAAAGCATTTATACGTATCAGTATAATGCTTTGAATAAAAAATGGATTCTAAGAGAAATTATTTAATCTTTTTTTGCTGTAAGAAAATAAATAATTTCTGTTGCAATAAATCTTCTCAAAGGTTTTAATGAAGAAATATTAAAGACAAACTGTGTTTTAGGTATTTTTATTAAGTATAATTTCTTTTCAATATGTAGTTTTATACAGGGCTCTTCTTTTGGTATAATTAAATTAATAATTGGATTCACCCAGTTTGCAAGACTTATTACCATATAATCATTACATCGATTTTTATAAATATCCAATAAATTTTCCTGCTTATCCTTATCCATATGGTCTAATACACCCAAACAAAATATTATATCATATTTATCATTAATTGAATTCCCGTATTCCAAAATATCTTTACAAATAAATTTAACTTCCGGATATCGCATAGATGAAAACGGGATACTGTCAATACCTACATAAGATTTAATTATATCACGATCCAGCTCATCTAACAATACAAACTCGCCACAGCCAAGATCAAGGATTGACTTTCCTTGAAAACTTAGTTCTTTTAATATAAATCGTATTCTTTTTCTGTAATACAATTGATTCTTTTCTACTATACCTCGATTCATAGTAAAAAGTTCTGATGTAAAATATTGTTGTATTGATTTACTATAAATTCAGCTGTATATTCTGATTTAATTTTATTTCGTGCACTTTCTGTCAATAATAAAATTTCATTTTCATCCATATCTAAAACAGTGGAAATGGCATTATAAACAGATCGCCAGCTTATTTCCTCAAGAATCACACCATTCTTTCCATTGTCCAATAACTCGGAACAACCCGGAACATTTGAAGCAATCACAACCCTTTCCATAGACATCGCTTCCATCAATGATTTTGACAAGCCTTCTCGGCTTGAAGGCAAAATTAAACAATCTGATTTTTCAAGACATGACCTTGGATCATCCGTAAATTTTCGAATTGTAAATGATTTATCATCCCTTATTCTTTCAAGAGCAATTCTGATCTCTTCATTATCGACACTGTAAGAATCACCAACAATTGTAAACGACACATCTTTTCTCTTTATAAGAATCTCTCGAGCAGCATCAATAAATTCCAGAATTCCTTTTTCTGGTAAAAGCCTGCCTAAAAATAAAAACTTATTTACTCTGCGAATCTTGTTTCGACATTTAAAGAATTCAATATCAATTCCGGAACCGTTAATCACATACGTATTCTTTTCCTGAATTATCGCATCTCTTATAAGACATTCCTTATCTGCTGAATTATGGAAAATAACCGCTGTACTTTTTTCAAGAGTATAATGTAGCATCTTTCCAATTGCTTTTGAAAAACCTCTTCCTTCTTTATATTCTGAACCAAGACCAGTAATGTTATTCATTATTGGAATATTTAACCATCTACAAATTATGCCGGCATAAATATTGGGTTTGATAGTATAAGAAATTACAAGATCAGGTTTGATCCTCTTTACTCTCACAAGTATATGCGCCATCAACAACAACTCAAAAAATGGATTCATCCCCCTTGCCTGAACATACTTAAGGTGCAAGTAATGTAATCCAGGAAGAGCTTCTAATATTTTTGTAAAATTATCTTTTGGCGCCAAACAAAAAACTTGATTTCCCTTTAATAATAATTCTTTAATTAAAGGCATTCTGAAGTTTACCAGATTCCAAGATGTATTAGAAACGAATACAATCCTTTTCATTATAGATATTGCAAAATTGACTGTGCTAACTTCTTACTAATGCTATCTCTCTTATATTTATTGATAAATTCCTTTCTATCCTGCAAATAATAGATATTGGAAAGTAAATAATGATGCACAGCATCTACGTTACAAGGATCGAAAATAAAACAATTATCCTTAATTTCTTCTCGAATAAACGTAGCCGGATAGCCTGCAACACCAGCAATTATTGGCATATTAAAAGCACCATATTCAAACACTTTAGAAGGGATAACTTTTTCGAATGATTTATAATTATTTAAGTGTAGAAATAAATAATGAGAATTTTTATAATAATCTAATAAATCTTTTCGAGGAATAGGTGCAATTATTTTCACATTTGATCTAGGGAATCTCTTAAGTTCAGCTTCAAATTTATGCAGAGAAGATCCGGAACCAATAATACTAAACAAATACTTATTCCCTAATCTCTGCGAAAGCTCCGGTATAATTTTTTCAAGTCCTTGTCCTTCACCTATATTTCCAGCGTATGTAATAATTATAGGAGTTTTCTGCAATAAATTATTTTGCTTATGCCCAATAAAATAATCGTCGATTCCATTTGGATAAAAACTAATATGTCCTGAACTTCTATATTGAAATTCTTCCTTAAATCCTTCAGAGTTTAAATTCAGATGTGAGGCATACTTCAAAGCAGGTTTTTCAAATAGATTTTTTACCACAAAAGAGAAGAAATGTCCCATCCTAAATTTAGGAATTAGCTCTTTTAAATTTTCAGAAAACAAATCTCGCAGATCAACATACAATGCAGTTTTTTTTGACTTAGCAATAGTATATGCAAGGTAGGCTGTAAATAATTTTGAACTCGAAGCAAACACCAGATCATAATTCTTATCTTTGGTTAGCTTTCTTACACCTTTTCTGTAGCTTAAAAATGAGCGAATTTGCCCTAAAAAAGAATTTCCGTGCTCTAAAACCTTTATCCGATGAATGAGAAGGTTACTATTCACATTGTCCTTGCCAACTTCAAAATCCAAATTAGAATAGCGATTAGGATATGTTGTAATAAGTTCAATCTCGTCATCAGGTTGAATTAGATTAGAAAGTTCTTTTGCCAAAGAAGTATTCCGAAATGCACCAGCTCCCAGATCAGGTTCAAAAAAATAAGTTAAATACAATATTTTCTTAGACATGTATACGGGTTGTAAGTGAATTTCTGAATGAAATAACAATACAAGTAGCTGAACGGCAAAGATTAAAATCTAAAGCTTGTTGATAAGAAATCAATTGAAGATGCAAAGCGTTTTCGAATCTAACCCATAGACCATTGACCTTTACAGTATGTTCATTATTCTCTACTGAACATGCATGATCACAATATAATCTCGCTTCGCAAATTTCATTATCATATCCGGAAACACTATCAATAATTATTAAAGATTGCTCCATAAATTCGAAATTCCGGTTATGCTCGACTAAAGAATTATAAAATGGTTTACACGAAAGTTTAAATTGCCTTTTTGATTCAAACTCAAGAAGAGTTCTTGCCCTGCGACCTACTCTAAAACTACTCCACATTTCGGATTGATTCTTACCATTCAGGTTCACAGTATTATGACCTGCAGTAGACCTTTCCAAACTTCTTGTTTCGCTAACTTCATAAGTTGATATTCCTCTATCAACGAAAACTGGACTATCCTTGTAATACAATACAAAACTTCCCGCATCTGCATGCGAGTGTCCGGGTTGAAAGGAAGGTGATGTTGAAACAATATTGGCGATCGCAAATAATTTATCGCTTTCGAGAATTCTATATCCTGAATCTTTTAGTTCACAAAACTTCTTTTCTAAACCCTTAGAAATTAAAAATTCTTCAAGCTTTAAAAAACCTTTTAAATAATTTCCAGTGCTATCCTGAAGGAACGGAAAATACTTTCCACTCCTTGTTAATATTATTAACCAGGAATACATTTTTTGCAGATATTGTATTATTTCATTATAATCTGATTCCGAAATATCCAATACTCCAATAAGAGTTGTCAATCTATTTAAGATCTGAAAATGATACATGGGACTTCTTTCGAAATGAGCTCCATCGTTAAGAATTTGTTCCTTTAATAAAGTTGAAAGGAATTTTTTTGCAAATGATTTAAGTTTTTCGTTACTAATAAATTGACAACAAAAGCGCAGGGTGATTGCATTCTCTAGTAAATGATTTCCATCAATATGATATTCCAGATTCGACTCCAGGAAATGAATTTGCTTCAATATAGCTTGACAGATTAATTCATCTTCTACTTTACATTGATTTATAAATAAAAGGGAATTAACTAGACGAAGCGAAACCGGATAGGGTTCCAACGTGAGGCTTTTGTCAAGTATTTTTTTTGATATATCAAGCAAATACTCATTTCGTTCCCCAACTTCCAAATCGGGATCCAATAAGAAATCCAGATACTGCAATTTATAATTCCATAATTTACCATGTATTGATATGTTCCAATCGATTGTTTCCCTGAAATCATGCTCAATGTTTAATAAAGTAAATTTATGTTCACCTTTGTTCTTTTGATGATCAATAATTGGAAAATAACTTGCAGGAACATTTTTTATGTCAAGATGAATAAACTTATTATAGGATCGAAATGTATTCAGAAATCTTTTAATCGGAAAAAGGATCTGAAAATAAACCTGCCTTGCTTTAAGAAACGAAATTGTAAATAAATATAATTGAAGAGACATTCCTTTAAGAATAAAATTCCTGAATGAGTATATCTCTAATTCTTATTGCTGCATTTCCGTCCCAATAAGGAGGTATAGTACCTTTTTTACCATGACCATCTAGTATGCTATTCACGGTTTGTATTGTTTTCTCTACATTAAGATCATCCATGAGAATATTTGTGCCTAAGTCCACTGTCACCGGCCTTTCAGTTGTTTTTCTAAATGTCACGCAAGGAATTCCCAAATACGTTGTCTCTTCCTGAACTCCGCCTGAATCTGTTAAAATCAATGAAGAATACCTCATCAAAGTGACAAATTCTAAATATGCCAATGGTTCAGTTAAAATAATGTTTAAAGACTTCAACTCTTCCATCAATCCCATCGACTCCAATTTATTAGAGGTACGTGGATGAACTGGAAATACTATTTTTTTTCTTTTTCCTATTTCCTTAATAATAGAAATAATATTGATTAATCCTTGTTCATGATCAACATTGGAAGGTCGATGCATGGTCATAATAATATAATCTTTAGATTCAATACCATACTTTGCCAAATGCTGGGTATTCGAAGTTTTATCAGTATAATATGCTAATGAGTCAATCATACAATTACCAACAAAGAAAATTTTCTCCTGCGGGATATTTTCTTTTGCCAGATTTATCATTCCTGATTCCTCAGTAATAAATAAATAATCCGAAATTTGATCAGTAAGTAATCGATTAATTTCTTCGGGCATTCCCCTATCAAAAGAACGCAATCCAGCTTCAACATGTGCTACTTTGATTCCATTACGCTGAGCAACAATAGCAGCTGCAAAAGTTGATGTTACATCTCCTACAACAAGGACCAGATCCGGTTTCTCATTTTGAAAAATGGGCTCCAGGTCAAGCATAATTCTTGCTGTAACTTCTGTATGTGTACCCTGCCCGACTCCTAGAAAATAGTCCGGAACAGGCAACTCCAACTCATCAAAAAAAATCTGACTCATTTTTTCATCAAAGTGTTGACCGGTATGAATAATTTTAGAAATAATTTTATCCGGTGTACGATTAAAAGCTCGATGAATAGGAGCAACTTTCATGAAATTTGGTCTTGCCCCTACAATACTGATAATTTTCATTCAAGTACTTTTAATTACACTAATTGTCAAATGGGTGATTAGACTGAGGTTTTGCCGCAAAAGGATGATAATCCCCTTTCAAACCGGTTGGAATAGAAGTTCTAATCTTATGCACAATTTCAATGGATTGCTTTACTTCATCAAGGCCAAAACCCGTTCCCTTAAGAATTTCCTGATAAGAAATTGTATGTAAATCTCCAAATCCCTCACTGAATTCGAATTCCTTTCCATCAAATGTCAATGATCGATATGTTCTTTTTTGGGATTGAAGTACTTCATCCGGTAAAGTTGATTCATTTATACTTAGAAAATATCTAACACGTGCTTTTTCAAATTCCAGAAATCCGGCAACACGATCATGTGTTTGTATATGAACAACATTATTCTGTATTTTCCCAAAAAGAAATCCTAAGAGATCATAAAAGTGAACGCCAATATTGGTTGCAATTCCTCCTGATTTTTGTCCATCACCTTTCCATGAAGTATAATACCACTTTCCCCGGGATGTAATATATATCAGATCAACATCAACTTTCTTTTCTTCTTTCCTTTGATCCAATTGTGTCTTCATCTCAATTACTTTTGGATGTAATCGCAATTGGAGAATTGAATTGACTCGTTTATTTGTTTCAGATTCAATTTCCTGAAGTCCTTCAATATTCCAGGGATTAAGAACTAAGGGTTTTTCACAAATCACATCAGATCCTAATCTCAAACCAAATCTTATGTGAGAATCGTGCAAGTAATTGGGAGAACATATACTTAGATAGTCAATGGAATTTGACTTTCTTCTAAGTTTTTCAAGATGCCTGTCAAATCGTTCAAATTCAGTAAAAAAATCTGCTTGTGGAAAATAGCTATCAATAATTCCAACGGAATCGTTTTTATCGAAGGCTGCAACCAATTCATTTCCTGTATCTTTAATAGCCTTCATATGTCGAGGAGCTATGTATCCTGCAGCTCCAACCAATGCAAACTTTTTACTCATAGTAATTTACTGACTTTTCCATTAGACAATTGATATATTTCGCCTGACTCGGGACAAGTTGCTTTCCCATCTACTTCAAATTTTAGCTTATGCCCATATTCACTCATCCAGCCAGTTTGTCTCGCCGGATTCCCAATAACTAATGCATAATCCGGAACTTCTTTCGTCACAACAGCTCCAGCGCCAATAAAAGCGTATTGTCCTATATCATTTCCGCAAACAATTGTTGCATTCGCTCCAATGCTTGCACCTTTTTTTACTATTGTTTTAGAATATTGGTTTCGTCGATTTACTGCTGAACGAGGGTTGATTACATTTGTAAACACCATGGAAGGCCCTAAGAATACATCATCTTCGCAGATCACACCCGTATAAATTGAAACATTGTTCTGCACTTTAACATTATTTCCAAGTTGTACACCTGACGCTATCACAACGTTTTGCCCTAAATTACAATTTGCTCCTAATTTACAATCCGGCATGATGTGAGTAAAATGCCAAATCTTGGTTCCATCACCAATTACACATCCATCATCTATGATAGCAGATGGGTGCGCGTAATATTTTTGCGATTCACTCATTTATTTAAAAAATGATAAAACTTTATCTATTATTATATTTTGAGATTCTGGACTAAGCTCAGTATGAATTGGAAGCGAAATTACTTCCTTACAAAGTTGGTCTGTCACAGGTAGATAATTAACTTCTTCACAAAATGGTGCAAACGCTTTCTGTTTGTAAAGCGGTAACGGATAATAAATTGCGCAAGGGATTTGATTTAAAGACAAGAATTCCTTTAGTGCATCTCTTTGACCATTCGTAATCCTTAAAGTGTATTGATGGAAGACGTGTGAACTATGCTTGTTTCTAAATGGAGTAATAATATGTTGATGGTCTTTAAAAGCGTTGTCGTAATAATCTGCAGCGGATCTCCTAGAAACTGCATATTCATCTAAATGTTTTAGTTTGATATCTAACACACTTGCCTGAATCGTATCCAATCTACTATTGACTCCAACGACATCATGATAATATTGTACAGATTGTCCATGATTGGCAATCATCGTAATTTTTTTTCCTAATTCTTCATCATTCGTAAACATTGCACCTCCATCACCATAACATCCTAAATTTTTTGAAGGAAAAAAAGAAGTGCATCCTATGTCAGAAATGGTTCCTGCTTTTTGTGTTTTCCCATTCTTAAAATAATAATCTGAGCCAATAGCTTGTGCATTGTCTTCAACCAAATAAAGATTGTGTTGATTGGCGACCTTCATAATTTCTTCCATATTGGCGCATTGTCCAAAAAGATGAACCGGCACGATGGCTTTTGTTTTTGGACCAATGGCTTCTATAATTTCATTTACATCAATGTTGAAATCGTCCATATTCACATCAACAAGGATGGGTTTTAAATGCAACAAAGCAATCACTTCTGCTGTGGCAACATAAGTGAATGCAGGAACAATAACTTCATCACCAGGTTTCAAGCCCAGAGCCATAAATGCTATTTGCAATGCATCCGTTCCATTGGCACAAGGGATTACTTGCTTTACATTGAGGTATTTTTCAAGATTGTTTTTAAAAGACTTTACTCTTTCGCCACCAATAAAAGTAGCTTGGCTTATTACCTCTAAAATTGCCTGATCTACTTCTGTTTTAATTTTTTGGTATTGACTGACAAGGTCTACCATTTGTAATTTATTCATATTCGTTTCTTCCTATACTATAATATTCAAATCCTTCTTCTTTCATTTTTCGAACGTCAAACACATTCCTGCCATCAAATATACAATGTGTTGTCATATTGCTTTTCATAAGCTCAAAGTCGGGTGACCTGAATACTGACCATTCCGTTATTATTGCCAATGCATCAGCTTCCTTCAAGCAATCATACATATCTTCACAATATTCTATTTTGCCGTCAAAAATATTTCTTACATTATTCATTGCTTCAGGATCATGCACAAGAATGCGCGCTCCATGATCCAATAATTTCTGGATGATTGTAAGTGCCGGTGCCTCACGTATATCATCTGTATTAGGCTTAAATGCTAAGCCCCAAATTGCAATTCTTTTATTTTTTAGATTTTGATCAAATCTTTGTAATAACTTTTCAACTAGGATTTGTTTTTGAATCTCATTCACTTTCATGACTGCATTCAAAATTTTAAAATCGTAATTATGCTCTTGAGATGTTTGATAAAGCGCCTGAACATCTTTAGGAAAACATGAACCACCATAACCAACTCCTGGAAATAAGAATCTTTTTCCTATTCTTGAATCAGATCCCATTCCTATTCTAACCATATCAACGTTTGCTCCTGTTTTTTCGCAGAGATTAGCAATCTCATTCATAAAACTAATCCTTGCAGCGAGGTAAGAATTTGCTGCATATTTGGTTAATTCCGATGACCGAAGATCCATCTCATAAATCGGATTTCCCTGACGAACGAACGGATCATACAATTCACGCATAATTCTGGATGCTTTTGCAGAATTGGATCCTATGACAACACGATCAGGTTTTAGAAAATCATCGACTGCAACGCCTTCTCGTAAAAATTCGGGGTTAGATACTACATCAAAAAATTCAGTAGATAATTTTTCTGCTAATTTATTTATGACCAATTCAGCTGTTCCAACAGGGACTGTACTTTTATTTACAATTACAGTATACTTCTTAATCATAGATGACAACTGTTCTGCAACACCCAGAACATAAGAAAGGTCTGCAGATCCGTCTTCATTTGGAGGAGTTGGTAAAGCCAGAAATATTACTTGAGCAAACTCTACAGCTTTTTGAATATCTGATGAAAAAGAAATTCTATGTTGTTTGATATTTCTTTCAAGGAGAACATCTAATCCGGGTTCATAGATTGGAACTTCTGCATTTTCAAGCATTTTTATTTTTTCGAGATTATTATCTATACACAATACATGATGTCCGGTTTCTGCAAAGCAAGTACCCGTAACCAGTCCAACATATCCCGTTCCTATTACTGCTATTTTCATGTATCTTAATTAAAGACTCCAATAGTGAATTTCAGGATCAATATCCTTGCAGACACCTTTTAAGTCAATAAGTATTGGATTACTATTCATTAATTTTTTATAGTCAACACTTTTCATTTCCGTATATTGTTGATGAGAAACTGCGACAATAATTGCATCATAATCATTATCAATCTTTTGTGTTAGCGTTATATGGTATTCTTCTTCGACTTCATGTGAATCGGCCATATAGTCCGAAACATGTACTTGCATTGAATACCCTTTTAATTCCTCATACAAATCCGCAACTTTAGAATTTCGGATATCCGTTACATCTTCCTTAAAAGTAATTCCTAAAATTAAAACTTTGCAATTCCCGGGATTCTTGTCTTTGGCAATTAAAATCTGAACTAATTTTTTTGCAATAAATTCAGGCATCTTATCATTTATCCTTCTTCCCGAAAGAATTACATGGGGATCATAACCTAACTCATGGGATTTATGCAAGAGGTAATAAGGATCTACTCCAATACAATGACCACCTACGAGGCCGGGAGAAAATTTTAGAAAATTCCATTTTGTGCTGGCAGCATCAATAACATCTCTTGTAGATATTCCCATTCTGTCAAAAATTATTGACAATTCGTTCATAAAAGAAATATTCAAATCTCGTTGCGTATTTTCAATTACTTTAGCTGCTTCTGCAACACGAATAGATTTCGCTTTATAAATTCCTTTTTCAATTACCGATCCATACACCTTTGCTATTTCTTCCAAAGCTTCATTGTCTGAACCTGAAACTATTTTTAGAACTTTTTCAATTGTGTTCTTTTTATCTCCCGGATTAATTCTCTCCGGAGAATATCCCAATTTGAAATCTGTTCCCAAACGAAGATTAGAAACAGATTCTAAAATCGGAAGGCAATCTTCTTCCGTACAACCAGGATAAACTGTGGATTCAAAAATAACATAATCTCCTTTCTTTAAAACTTTGCCAATTGTTCTGGCAGCACTTAACACAGGATTCAAATCCGGAACTTTATGCTCATCAACGGGTGTAGGAACCGCTACAATAAAAAAATGTGCAGAACGAAGAACTTCAACGTCATTGGTGAACTCTATATCACTATTATCAAAACTTGATGCAGACAATTCGCGGGATGGATCAATTCGATTTCTAAGCATTTCAATCCGCTTCTCATTGATATCAAATCCAACCACTTTATATTTTCTGGCAAATAAAAGTGCAAGAGGGAGACCCACATAACCCAAACCTATAACAGCAATTTTCTTTTCCTTTTTCTCTATTTCTTTAAACATGATTAATAACGACTTACGGCTTAGATCTTTAGTTATAATGGCAGTTTTTAAATATTTAAACTCTTAAGAACTAAGACCTTAGAGGCTCAAAAGTAAGTCTCCAACGCCGAAAAAGCAAGGAAAAGACACACATATTAAATAAAAAATATATAAGTTATTTAAACTATATATAATATATTCATTATAAATATTTTATAATGAATAAAATAATTTAATGTCTGTCTTTCTTCTATTTATTGATCTGTATTTGTCTTAAAAGTAAATTTTTTAAAAATAATTTATTGTTTCTGCAACGCTATGGGTAAAGAAAGACTATATGCTATTGTAAACTTCAAAATCCGGGTTTTGATTCTATTATTAATCATCTAATTTTGCAAGCAATGAAAAAATTTCATTTATTAGGTCTATTGACCTTCATCTTATTAACAGCTACAATTTCGTGGCAGTGTAGAGAAAACACAGATACTGATAATTCAGGAACGAATAATCCGGTATATGTAGAATCAGGAGTATTTGGAAAAATTATTGATCCTTTGGGAAACCCAGCCGCTGGAGTTGAAGTAAGTTACGACAAGACCGTAGTTCTTACTGATAAATACGGTGTCTTTCTCTTACAAAATCAATTCATGAACACACAGGGAGCACAAGTAAAATTACGCAAGTCCGGATATTTTGAAATACACAAAACGGTTATACCCATAAAAGGAAAAATTGTTAATCTTTCAGCTCAACTTGTTGCAAGAAAAGTAACAAAAACAATTCCTTCAGCATCAGGAGGAAAAGTTGAAAGCAATGGAACTGCAAGTGTTAGTTTTCAAGCCAACAGTTTTAAAACTAAAAATGGTTCTAGCTATTCAGGGAATGTAAACGTTTATACTTATTATCTAGATCCAACAACTGAACGTACACAATTGGAAATGCCGGGAAATTTAACGGGCAGAAACAAAGACGGAAAATTTGTTGTCTTAAGATCTATGGGAATGTTGATGGTTGAATTAGAAGATGCGTCGGGTAATGCATTGCAACTAGATCCACAATTCCCCGCAGAATTAAGCACACCCATTCCGGTTAGTTTGAGTTCCAAAGCTGAAGCTACCATTCCTCTATGGTATTTTGATGCATCTAAAGGGGGTTGGATTGAAGAAGGAAGTGCGAATAAGGTTGGTGATAAGTATGTTGGAAAAGTTACGCACTTTACAATTTGGAATTGTGATGTTCCATTTCAGAGTGTTATGGTAAAATTTAGATTCGTAGATCAGTCTGGCAATCCAATTGGAAATTATTATTTTACAGTTAATGATATTACAGGTAACCGCACGGCAGCTGGTCAAACAAATAATGATGGATCCTTTCTTGACATTTTTCCACAGAATTCTAACTTTGAACTTTATATTTATAATTGCAATACTCCTACTCTTATAAAATTATTTCAAACTACCACAATAGACCTTGATTTAGGCGATGTCGTAATTACTCTTCCAAAACAATTTGAGTTAAAATCCTTGGTTAACGATTGCAATAACATTCCGATTAAGCAAGCGTATGCAATAATAACAAGTTCTAACGCCAATACTTATATTCCGTACTTAATACCGTCTAATGGAGAATTTTCATATAAAAATATATTTTGCAATCCAGAAGAAATTAAAATTAAATTTGTTGATTTAACAAATTTAAAGGAATCAACTGAATATTCTGTAAATCTTGTAAGTAGTCAATCGATTTACGATCTTGGGATAATTCAATTATGTAATCAATTTAATGATTATATCAAAATAAATTACTTAGGAAAAGAAATCACGGTAATAGGTCGACAATTGAAAGATACAAATAACCTCCTGCAGTTTTACGGAGAAGATCCGGTTGATTCAAGTTATATTCATATTTCGCAAAATGGTTTTAACCTAGGTGTGCTAAATCCCATTCGATTTTCTTTTGGTAGTCATAAAGAATTGATTAATTTATTTTGCATCAGCTCGTGTTCAGGTGTACAAATCACTGTAACACAGACAGGTAATATTGGAGATTACATTAAAGGAACATTTACTGGAACTCTTCCCAATTCATATCAAGGTCAAGCCCCATCTCCCATTCCATTTACTGGAGACTTTAGCATCAAACGTAAGTATTAAACTTGAACGAAATAAATCTGATCGATCAATGTCTGCGTAATGATCGCAGAGCGCAGAAAGAGCTGGTGTACAACTATGCGCCAGCTCTTCTATCTGTGATCAGAAGATATGTCACTGATGTGCATCGCGCAGAAGATTATTTACAGGAAGGATTTATTAATATTTTTAACAATCTTCAACAATTTGATCATCAGAAAGCAAGCTTGTACACATGGATGAGAAAGATTGTCATTCATACGACATTCAGACAATTCCAGATGGAAAAAAGTAGATTAAATGGAATACAAGTCTTAGAAGAATCTCAAGCACTTTCAATCCCTGAAACCGAAATAAGTCTTCAACATCTGGATTCAGAATACTTAATAAAACTAATTCAAAAACTCGAAGATCCTTATCGAAAAATATTTAACCTTCATGCAATAGATGGATATACACATGAAGAAGTTGCAGAAATATTGGGAATAGAAGTAGTCACTTCTCGCTCTTACTTATTTAGGGCAAGAAAATTACTGATGCAACAACTTTTAGCACAAAAAGCAAGCGCAAATGGAAAATAATTTTGACAAATCATTTCGAGATAGACTCGATGGTCATAGATCCCAAATCGATCTTGACAAATTCTGGTCAGATCTAGAACCTAAACTTCCTCCAAAGAAGAAAAAAAGAAGATACTTTTTTTGGTTCTTACTTCCGCTACTTTTAGGAGGCATAGGCTATGCATTATACAATACCAAAATGAAAAATAATATTCATTTGCAAAGTCTATCGAATGATCTGACTTCAGATTCTCTTTTATTAAAAAACAGAACAAATACAGAACCAATTGCTGAAATTCAAAAAAATCTATCACAAAAAGATAATCATCAAAACGAATATGTCAATGATAATTCATCAAATAATGATGACTCTAATTCTAACGAAATAGTAAACAATCAAACTTCACAAACTAAAAATCACAATTCCAAAAATACTTCTTCCAATACATCACAATCTACAACATCTAAAATTACCAAAACTTCAATAAATACAGCTGCTGCTTCTTCAACATTATCAAATACGAATCAAAAATCTAAAATTATTTCAAATTATTCATCTCAAGAAAAAGAGGTCAAACATAAAGATGAAAATATATCCAATATTTCTTCTTCAAACTTGAAAAAATCTGAATCTCAATCATCAGAATCTAACATTAGTAAATCAAGCCACCTAAATCCTGCTCTTCAAAAAGATTCAGAAAAACTTCCTAACAATAATATTGCAGATAAAACTCAATCAACACAGGCCACACCATTAAACGATACAAAAAATGAATCAACCAAAGAAGCAAAAGAAGCTCAAGAAGTGAGTCTTTCAAATACCACAATAAATGAGAAAAGAGAAAATAGCATTCCAGCTGACTCAATTCAATTAAAGGAAGACAATGCGAGCATTCTACAAAAGCAAGATCTGACCAAGGATCAAATTATTCAAAAAGATCTAGAATTAACTTCCAGGCAAAAACCTAAAAGAAATATACAATACTTCATTCGCCCAGAATTCGGATTAGGAACATTTTTCAAGAGTTTTACAAGTTCTGATACGAACCTCCACAATTACCTTTCAATCCGCAAATCCTCAGAATTAATTCTTGAAGAGTGGAATGCAGGATTGAATATCGGAATTAAATGGAATAAGTTGTCGTTAGAAACAGGATTACAATTTACCCAGAAAAACGAACAATTTGAATATTTCCAATCGACAAACAATAATAAGTTTGGACCCACAACTATTAGAAGGCAATATATAAATAATACAACAGATACCATTATCGGCGATGAGTGGTATCAAGAATTTTCTACAAGACATGTGATACATTATAATGCAATACAGAACTGGAATATTCCAATAAGAGCGAGTTATGATTTGTTCTTAATAAATAAATGGACATTCGGTTTACAAGGTGGGATACTGCTATCAATAAAAAATAATATGAAAGGCAGATCCATCAATGACTCATTACTTATTTCAAATTTAAATCAGATCTCACTTACACCTATCAGATCTCAGTTGGGAATTGGAGTAAGTGGAGGAATTTACTTGAACTACAGGATAAGAAATAATATTTATATATATAACTCTTTCTTATATCAGAGATTTAGTAGTTCCTATTTAGATGGACCACTACGATTGAATTATAAAAGTGCCAGTATTCAATTTGGATTGCAATATTACTTTTAGGCATAACAAGTTATCAATTCGTTTTAAAAATCGATTTCAAGTAAATTATTCCTATGCGAAACCTCTTATTCTTGACGAATAAGTCGATTTTTACAATTTTCGTTTTAATTGAATAAAAGGAAGGGTTATGCTATTTTTGAAGTATTCTAGCACAAATCTGGATACAAGCCGAACAGATTAAATATGTTCTTTTAATGTTCTATATTATTACCAAAAATATAACATAAGTTTCTGAAATACTTTTGGCGCTATAAGAATTTATTCTAATTTTGCAAAAAATATAAACAATGCAAAAATTAAGCGTATTATTAATTCTCGTTTTAGGGGTTTTGTCAATGAAACCCGCGCCTGATGAGTACAAAATAGATTTAACTAAAAGTACATTCAAATGGACAGGTAAAAAAGTTACAGGTAGCCATTGGGGTTATGTTAAATTTTCAGCCGGAACTCTAAGTGTAGAAAATGACAAATTAGTAGGCGGAACCTTTACTGTAGATATGAATAGTATCGACTGCCAAGACACGAAAGGAGAATATGGGGATAAACTCGTTGGTCATTTAAAAAGCGAAGACTTTTTTGGTGTCGCCAAAAATCCGAGATCCAGTTTAAACATAATCTCTGCAACTCACAAGGGCGGGTCTGATTATGATATTGTTGCAAACTTAATTATCAAAGGTATTTCTAATGAAATTAGTTTTCCTGCTACTGTAACAATTAAGAAGAAAACAGTTACAGCTATGGCTAATTTTAACGTCAACAGAACAAAGTTTAATATTAAGTACGGATCAGGTAGTTTCTTTGATAATCTTGGAGACAAAGCGATAGATGATAATTTTAATGTAGATGTGAATATAGTTGCAGAACAATTAAAAAAAGTTAAAAAATCCAAAAAGAAAAAATAAATAGTAGGATGATTTGAGATGGAACCAAATGTTTGGTTTCATCTCAATTATCTAAGAGGTAAATCAACTAATCTGGCATAATCATCTCTAAATAATGTTTACATGCATAGAAAAAAATTTGTAGAGATCTTATCAATTCTTCCTTTATCCGGATCAATGTTAAAACTTTCTGAATTAAACATTTTTAAAAAATTAAGCGAAGGTCCAGCCAGGATGCCTATACTCTTTTTAGGACATGGAAGCCCTATGAATGCTATTGAAGAAAATGAATTCGTTAAAGGATTTAGAACAATTGCTAAGATACTTCCAATTCCAAAAGCCATACTTTGTATTTCCGCTCATTGGGAAACCAAAGGAACATTTGTAACTGCAATGTCTAAGCCGAAAACAATCCATGATTTCGGCGGCTTTCCTAAAGAACTTTATAATATCCAATATTCTGCACCCGGAAATCCTCAACTTGCATCTGAAATTAAGTCAACAATAAAGAAAACGAATGTAGGTCTTGATAACAATTGGGGATTAGATCATGGCGCTTGGTCGGTAATAAAACACTTATATCCTAAAGCTAATATTCCAGTTATTCAAATGAGCCTGGATCATTCTAAAGACGCAAAATATCACTACGAACTTTCTAAAGAATTAAATTTCTTGAGAGATAAAGGAATCTTGATAATCGGGAGTGGCAACATGGTACATAATCTTGGCATGGTTGCCTGGGATAAACTAAATGCTCCTGAATATGGATATGACTGGTGTCTCGAAGCAAGAGCTAAAATGAATAAATATATTTTAGATAACAATCATGGTCCACTAATTAACTATAGCTTGCAAGGAAAGGAATTTCAATTAGCTATACCAAGTCCGGAACATTATCTGCCCCTACTTTATGTTCTGGCTTTAAAAGACAAGAATGAAAAGACAACACTTTTCAATGACAAAGTATTGGCAGGGTCCTTGTCAATGACCTCAGTTTTGATCGGTTAAATTATTTTAAGGATATAATATTTCAAGCCTGAGGCTTGATGTCGCTACGGCTTAAGGAAGACCTTAAGCCGAGGCAATTTTTACATTCTTCGGAATAAGCTTCATAGAAATTGATATCTCAGATTTATAGATTTGAAATTGAAGTAGAAATTGATATTAATTATGTTTCAAGCCAGAGGCTTGATGTCGCTGCGGCTTAAGGAAGACCTTAAGCCGAGGCAATTTATACATTCTTCGGCTTAAGCTCCAGCTTAAGTCGGTGCGTGTGCAAGCCTCCGGCTTGAGCATAATATAAACTTACAAATCCTTTATTCATTCTTAATCTCTTAATTATCCTTTATAGAACCGAAACCATTTTTCCAAATATTACTCTTACAAATGTTGAAACATCAAAAAGAATCCTTCATATATTTGTACATCTTAAACACATTTATCATGAGCGATGCATATAAAATAGCAAATCAATCTAATTGCTATTATTTAACTTTTCAGATTGTAGACTGGGTAGATATCTTTACTCGAGAAATTTACAGAAAAATAATTCTAGACTCCTTTAGTTATTGCAGGAAAAACAAGGGTTTAAATATTTGGTCTTATGTCATAATGAGTAATCATGTGCATTGTATATTAAGTTCAAGTAAAAATAATTTATCTGACATCATTCGAGATTTTAAGAGTTATACCGCTAAGGAAGTTATAAAAGCCATGGAAAAGGGTGAAAGCAGAAAGAACTGGATTTTAAAAAGATTTGAATTCAAAGCTAGATCCAATGTACGAGATTCAAATTTCCAAATTTGGACCAATGATAATCACGCAATTGAAATTGATTCAACATTTCTTTTCAATCAAAAAATGTCCTATATACATTTAAATCCTGTTAGAGCTGGCTTGGTTGAAAACGCTGAAGATTGGCTTTGTAGCAGTCAAAGAAATTACTCTGGACTTAAAGCACTGATCGAAATTGATATCTCAGATTTATAGATTTGAAATTGAAGTAGAAATTGATATTAATTATATTTCAAGCCAGAGGCTTGATGTCGCTGCAGCTTAAGGAAGACCTTAAGCCGAGGCAATTTATACAGTCTTCGGCTTAAGGCCCGCTTCGGCTTAAGCTCCAGCTTAAGTCGGTGCGTGTGCAAGCCTCCGGCTTGTGTATACATAAAAGAAGCAATTTCTTAATAGCAACTTATAATAATCACTTTCTTTTATAACTTATTACATTCATATTCGTTAATAAACTGCAATTTACTTTACCACCTTCGATTCGCAAATTATCTTATATGAGAAATTTTATATTTTGTTTGGGACTCCTGTTTCAATTAACAATGGGAATCAGCCAAAACCTTAAGAAGGATTCTTCACTTATGTATTTGATAAAAAAATCCATTACACCCAATCCTCATTTGCTTATTTTCTTACACGGACTAGGATCTAACGAAGAAGACTTATTTGAACTTGCTTCACATTTTCCGGATAACTACACAATTATTTCTTTACGCGCACCATACTCTTGGGGAAATGGTGGATACAGTTGGTATGATTTACAGTTTGACAAGTCAAACAAAGCTATTTCGAATTTGAACCAAGCAGAGACAAGCCGATTGAATATAATATATTTTATTGAAGAAATCAAGAATAAGGAAGAACACAAATTTACGAAAGTGTATCTTTTAGGATTTAGTCAAGGAGCCATTATGTCTTACAATGTCGCTCTTACTAGGCCTGACCTTGTGAATGGAGTCATAGCTCTTAGCGGATACTTAATGAATGAAATCAAACCCAAAATTGCAAAACATCCTAAATTAAAATTATTAGATTTCTATATTGCTCATGGGAAAAATGATAATATCATTGAAGTATCGAAAGCAAAGTCTGCAGTGCAATATCTAAAGACATTAAAAATTACGCCGAAGTATAAAGAATACAATGAGGATCATAGTATCAATTTTAGTATGCTCAATGATTTGAAGATATGGCTTCGTAAAAAATGATTGCGTCTAATTTATAATCATAATTAAGATTGAAGTCCTGAAATACAATAGAGTCAATATAGTTGAAAATGAGTAAATGAATTTCAATTTGGTAAAATAATTTAAGATCTTTTTATTGGCTCTGAATAATTTAATTTATTAATAATTAAATTAGTACTTATTTTTATAAAAAAAACACAATGGCCTACAACGAAAAACTTGCTTCCAGATGCCGCGAAATAATTGCTGAAACCCACACAAGAGTTGAAGAAAAAGTTATGTTTGGAGGTCTCTGCTTTATGGTGAATGAGAAAATGTGTATAGGGGTTGAGAAAGACAGGATAATGCTCCGTATAAACCCTGATAACTATGAAGAGCTACTTGAATTGGAAGGGAGCAAACCAATGGATTTTACCGGAAAGATCATGAAAGGCTATTTATTTATTGATGAAAATGTAGTGAACACTAAGAAGAAGCTTGATTTTTGGTTGCAGTATGCACTTGCATATAACAAAATTGCTAATTCCAGTAAAAAGAAAACTACTTCCAAAAAATCAACAGACATAAAAGAAAGAAAACCTTTGCGAAAAGTAGCGAAAAAGAAATAATATTACATTACCTGAGAAACAATTCTCTTAACGATTGCACTATCACTCATTGTATAGTAATGAATACATGGCACACCCGCTTTTTTTAATTCCTGAGATTGATAAACACACCACTCGATTCCTGCTTCAATTACCTGTTCTTCAGTTTTTGCTTTTTGAATTGATCTTACTAGATCATCAGGCATATCAACAAAGAAATTTCTGGGTATTGCGTTTAATTGATATTTTTTTGTAATGGGTTTAATTCCCGGAACGATTGGAACTTCTATACCTTCCTTTCTGCATTGCTCTTGATAATTAAAGAACTTTTTATTATCAAAAAACATTTGTGTTACGATATAATCTGCACCTGCTTCAATTTTCTTTCGTGTGTATTTTAAATCCGATTTCAAACTTGCAGACTCAAAATGTTTTTCAGGATATCCTGCAACGCCAATGCAAAAATCCATTGGCATACCTGTTTCAATATCATCGTCAAGATATATACCCTTATTCATGGATGCAATTTGCTTAACAAGATCTACTGCATATTCATGACCATCTTTTTCAGGAAGGAATTTGTCATCAAACTTTCTTGCATCTCCCCGTAGTGCCAATACATTCGTTATCTGAAGAAAATGTAAATCAATAAGTGCATTTTCAGTTTCCTCTTTACTAAATCCACCACAGATTAAATGAGGTACAGCTTCTACTTTGTATTTATTAATAATCGCTGCACATATTCCAACCGTTCCCGGTCGTTTACGAATTGCTACCTTTTCAAAGTATCCGCTATCTTTCTGCTTGTATATAAATTCTTCCCTATGGTATGTAACATCAATAAATGGAGGTTTAAATTCCATTAATGGATCCAATTGATCAAATAATATATCAATGCTTCCTCCTTTCAAAGGTGGCAGCACCTCAAATGAAATGAGCGTCTTCCCTTTATTCTGTTCAAAACATTCAGTAACTTTCACTATTTAACTAACGGTTATGGTTATTTAATTTTTTTACGATAGTAATATATAGTTCCTGTAATTCCTGTTATTATTAGCAGCATTGCAATTCCCTGTGACAATGAAGGATGAAAACCCAATATATCATAACGTGGATTAACTCGAATCATTTCAATAAAAAACCTCTCTACTCCATTCAGAAAAACATAAATAAAAAATAATACACCGGCATATGGAATTCTGGTTCGTAACATCCAAAGTATTCCAAATATCATGAATGCTAATACAAATTCATATATAGGAGTAGGAAATACCGGAGGAACAAGTTGGCTACAATAATTCCAAGTACATCCTTCTATTGGGATACCATCTTCTGCAACATTATGAGGATAAGAATAAGCCCACCATGAATCCGGCAATACCCACCATGAAGGCACAGGTGAAGGATTTGGAATACCCCAATCGCCGTCTCCACTAAAATGACAACCCAACCTACCAATTCCATAACCGACCATAAGTGTTGGTGCAATCGCATCATACATATGAAGCAAATGCAAGCCTTTACTCTTCATATACTTAGTCAACATTATAAAAGCGAGTATAAGTCCACCATACACAGTTAACCCCGCTCCTGAGAAAAATGCACCAATAGGATCTCTTATAAAGTCTCCAAAATTTTCAAATACAGAAAATAATTTACTTCCTATAATTCCATAAAGACCCGCTAATACTGTAAGATTTATGGCTCTATCAACAGGTCTTACAAACATGTCTGTTTTTTTAACTACATCACTTTCTTGATTTTTCATTTGGTAGAACCAATAGCCTGCAGTTAAAAAAGCCGCTATAATTCCCCAGGTCCAATTACCATCTAAGGAAAAAATTGCGGCAGATGGGTCTCGTTGAAAATCCTTATAATGTAAAAAAAGCAATCCAATCTTAAATGCAAATACGAAATTTACAAGTGTCTGCAACAACACTTCCTTAATATCAATGGGTTTATAAATTACGATATCCTTCTCTACCCTGCCCTGAAGCTGACCCAATGCTTCTTTTCTTTTCAATTCAAATAGCAATACCCATCCACTTGCTGCTACAGCCAATCCAAGCAAAAGTCCAAAAGTCTTAACTAATGAAAACGCATTATCTGGTTCAGTCCCAAAAATTGCATGAAAAATATATGATAAATCAGGATACATAATTGCCTATTAGTCAGGCTACGCAGGCACGAAGTTATATAATTGATCGAAATTAGTAGGTAATTTTTACTTTTATATTTCAATTCAAAGTATGAGGTCAACTACAATTGTGCTTTTGATAAGCATTAACAGCCTTTTTTCTCAGAATTCATGGAATATTATTGGTCAATTTGGACTTATTCAGAATAAAACTAAATATCCAGTAGCAATCCAGGAAGGTTCAATTATAAATGGATGGCAGACAGGCGCTCATGTAAGAAAATATTATAATGAGCTATATCTTCTATCTGGATTAGATTTTTACAACATTGATCTGTTGGCAAATCCGAAACTAGAGATTTTCAACAAGCGTCCATCTTTTTATTCCTTTGGAGTTCCTCTGGGAATTGGTTATGATGTTTTTAAGAATGACCATTTTAAACTTCGAGGTCAAACGGCTTTGAACTTTATGTATATATTTGAAATAGACGACACACACCCGATCATTAATGAGTCTTTATTAACTCCAACCCGATTTGGATTTCAAATTGGTGCTGGAGTCGAATTTTTCCCAATCACATTAGATTATCATTTCGAATTAGGACTAAATCAGAGTTACAAAGAGCTGGATTATAAGACGAATTCTCATTCCTTTACTTTAGGTGTTATTTTTGACTACTAAAAGTTTTTGTTAACGTCTATTGAGTATCTGAATTATTAAAGGTTATATTAATAATATTCAATTGTACTATTCAATTCAATACTACCAGTTAGAAAAAGATAGTATAAGAAACATTACTCAAGAACTCAAAAACAAAAGTATCATAAAAATTCTGTAAGGTATTATTTGTTCGACTTATTGTAATCAATCAAGAGGATCAAATCGGGGTTTTGCGAAACATAGTTAATAATTGATCCTAAATCTATATACTTGCCAAAATTAAATGCCTGAATAGGAGTAGATCGTGCAAGAGAGTACTCGTTAATAAAATTAATGGCTTTGTAAAATTTATCGAACACCCCAGCATAGTAATAATATTTTCCATTACGATATTCACAAAACAACTCAGTGTTTTTAAAGATACTTATGTCCCTGCTAAGCATCTGTGTAGACTCTCCAATTAATATTGAATACGTTATGTCAGATCGACTATTTTGAAACTTGAATTGCGGATTAAATTTAAATGCTTCGTGTACCTTTAAGTTAGCATAAGAAAAATTGGCATTCATATTTGAAGAAGGTGGAATAAAAAATTCTATTCTGTTATTATAAATATCTGCTTGCGGATTATTTAATCCATTTATTGCAGGATGAGCAATCAATGCAATGTTTCCAACTCCTATAGTTTGAATTCTGTTATCTGATATATTTTTATCTCTTAATGCCTGGGCCAATTCTTCTGCTTTTTTGACAGAACTAAAAAGGTTAAGCATATTATTTGAGGAAGTATTTGAATGTGCAATAATCTGAATTTGTACGTCCGGAAATTGCTTTAATACTTTAACCAGGTTCTGAATACTTACTGAATTTTTTGTAGAAGTGATAAAATCATCTTCATTGGTAGATATAGATTCAACAATTATCGTTTTTGTTTCAACCAAAGTCTCTTTTATGGCTGTCTTTGGTTTGATAATTTTTCTCTCAGGTAATGATTGTAAATTTATTAAGTAACTTAATATGGTTCCTGATTCATCATAAAATTGTTCTTCCAATTCATCTTTGAAATACGCGATAAATATATCTCTTCCACCGATACTTAAATCCTTTCTATTCGAAGTAAAAACTGCTGAGAGACCATTTCTATTTAATCGAAATTGGTCTTCATCTAACGAAGTATTAATTGGCATTCCAAGGTTTTCCGGTATGGACCAAGTTCCTGATTCTGCCTTTATTTCTGACCTGAATACGTCCAGTCCGCCTATTGAATTTAAATTGTTACTTGAAAAATACAAGGTCTGGCCATCTTTGGAAAGAAACGGACTTACTTCATCAAAAGGAGTATTAATAACAGAGCCAAGATTTAAAGGATTTGACCATTTTCCATTTCTATTTATACTCACATAAAGATCATAAGATCCAAATCCTCCATTCATCTTACTCGAAAAAATACACACTGAATCCTGAAACAAACACAGGTCACGATCTCCGGCATCGTAATTGAAAGGCAGATCTATTTTAATAACTTCTTCCTTTTTGAGACTTTCAAAGTGCTTTACTAATACTTCTGATTTTCCCGTTAGTGAATTTGTTCGAAGAAAAACAATTCCTTTACCATTATCAATAAAATCCAGGATTCTCTCATCATCTGCACTTACAAATCCTTCACCGAGAGATTTCATAACCGACCAATTTCCGTTATTATCTTCAATGCTATATAGTTCAGCATTAATTTGATTCTGGTTTTTCTGATTCCTCTTCGCTTCTTCTTTCTTACTTAATGCTCTATTTGCGGAGAAATAATATCTTCCGTTAAAATTACGACTGGGAATTGGAGCAAATTCTTCTTCACTTGTATTTACTACTTTGCTAAGTGGCTCAACAATTGCAGCTTTATCTTTTCTTTTGATCTTTGCACCATTTAGACATCGAAGTATATTTTGTTCAATTTGTATTCGACTCCTATCCGACTTTTTTAGTTGCTTTAAATACGCTTTATAAGCAATCGCAGCTTGGTTGTACTGACCGGAATGATGAAGATATTCCGCATATCCAGAGTAATATTCATCATCTTTCTCTTTCTCGAGTAACAGAGAATATGTCATTGCTGCTTTATCCATCTGTCTATTATTACTAAATGACCTGGCGGCAAGAACAAGATCTTTTTCCTTTAATTTAGAATCCAATAATTTTTCATAAATTTTTGAAGACTCTTTATAATTATTTTGCTCAAGAAACTGTTTCGCCTGCTTCAGTAAATCAGATTTTGATTGAGACAATCCATTATAGGTAATAATGGCAACAAAAAAAATTATCAATCCTAATTTTATATTCACGAAAGTTATCAGATACTTTGATTGATGTCAAATTTTTCCAGATAATCTCCAACACGTTTTAGAAACTTTCCTCCTAATGATCCATCAACTACCCTGTGATCAAAAGAGAGAGAAAGAATCATCATGTGTCGTATTGCGATCATATCTCCTGTCGGAGATTCAATTACTGCCGGTTTTTTACTAATAGTACCTATTGCAAGAATTGCTACCTGAGGTTGATTAATTATAGGCGTTCCTGTCAGGTTTCCAAAACTACCAACATTGGTAATAGTAAATGTTCCATCCTGAATTTCATCAGGTTTAAGTTTGTTATCTCGTCCTCTTTCTGCAAGATCATTAACTACAGCTGAAAGACCAATTAAATTTAATCGATCCGCTGTTTTAATAACCGGCACAATAAGATTTCCTGACGGCAATGCTGTTGCCATTCCAATATTAATATCAATCTTGCGGATAATCTGTGTTCCATTCACAGACACGTTAATCCAAGGGAAATCCTTAATGGCTTTACATACTGCCTCAATAAAAATAGGAGTGAATGTAATTTTTTGATTGTATTTCTTAAGAAATTGATCTTTCACTTTCTCTCTCCACAATACAACATTGGTCATATCCACTTCTACAAAACAACTCACATGAGGAGAAGTCTGCTTGGACATGACCATATGATCAGCAATGAGTTTCCTCATTCGATCCATTTCAATAATCTCAGCATTTCCTGAAAAACTAATCGCCGGAGCTGAAGACTTAATTGGACTTGCGCTTATTGGAGGTTCAATATTTCCGGATTTGGAAGATTCTAAATACGATAACAAATCTCTTTTAGTAACTCTTCCACTAAGTCCTGAACCTTGAATTCTGTCTAATTGCGTTTGTGAAATATTCTCCTGCTTCGCAATACTTTTTACCAATGGACTATAAAACCTGTCTGAACTGGAATGAAGTGTTGATTCAATACTTGCAGAAGTTGGAATAGATGTCTGAACACCCTTAGATTCAATTTTTACAGGATCCGTAGCTTTAGTTGAAATTTCAGTTTTTGAGACTCCTTCTGCTCCGGATGTTTCGATATAGGCTATAACTTTACCTATAGCAACAACCTCATTTTCTTTACTTAAAATTTTTGTAATAATTCCCTTCGCAGGAGAAGGAATTTCAGAGTCTACCTTATCAGTAGCAACTTCGAGAATAGTCTCATCAAGGTCTACAGAATCGCCTTCCTTCTTAAGCCACTTAAGAATGGTTGCTTCCATAATACTTTCACCCATTTTAGGTACTATAAGTTCGATCTGAGCCATAAGAGAAATTTCTCCTGATTATTTGAATATTTCGAGGGGCAAAGGTAGCTAATAAATGGCTAATTTGCCTTGGATAACACAGTTAACTTCGCCAAATTTGGTACCAAAATGTTACAAATTTGCCCTATTCAATTGAAAATTGAAACTTGAAAATACAAGGTATATCAATTTATCAAATCTCAATGCCAAGAACCCACTCTCGAGCCAGGTTGAGGGCAAGAACGGAAGCTGCTTCTATATTTCTATCCCGGTTTTTACCAAGAGTTAACTTCCGGGTTAAAATTCTCTTTGAATTTCCGCATGATATAAAAACAGTTCCCAGTGGAATTTTTTCAGTCCCACCATCAGGACCTGCGATCCCCGTAGAAGAAATAATCAAATCTGATTTTAGAAGCCCTACCGAATTTCTTACCATTGCTTCTGCAACTTGCGAAGAAACCACATTATGTTCTTGAATTAATTCATCTGGAATTCCCAATAATGTTTCCTTAATTTCTGTAGCATATGAAATGATACTTCCTTTGTAATAATCTGAACAACCAGGAACTGAGCTTAGTTTTGATGCAATTGTTCCTCCGGTACAAGATTCTACCGTTCCAATGGTGAGCTTATTTTCCTTTAATAATTTACCCAATTCAATCTCCAGCAAAGTTTTATCCTCTCCGAAGATTAATTGTCCAAACTCTTTTCGGATGACTATCGAACATTGATCTAATAATTCATTCATTTCATTTTGATCCTGCCCTACTGTAGTAATTCTAAATCTTACTTGTGCTATTGAAGGAAGATATGCAATTGTAATTCTATCCATAAATTCTAAAAGCACTGGTTCAAGCCTTTCAGCAATTTCGGTTTCTCCAACTCCACAGGTATGAAATGTCTTACTGGAAACAAAATGTCCTTTCCACAATTTTTGTATGCGAGGCAATGCTCCGTTCAATAAAATATACTTCATCTCATCCGGCACACCGGGCATAGAAATAAATATTTTATTATTATGTTCGATCCACATTCCCATTGCTGTTCCCAACTTATTTTCTAATAATTCCGCATTGGAAGGAATATAACATTGCACTTTGTGAGAGTCCCTTATTGGAATTTTTCGATACGTCAAAAATTGATGAAGGTGTTCATAATTCTTTTCACTAAATTGCAAAGGAACCTTAAAGAAATCAGAGATTGCCTTTTTTGTAATATCATCTTTTGTTGGGCCCAAGCCACCTGTTAAAAAAACCAATTCACTAAGCTGAGAAGCTTCTTTCAATGCTTGATTGATTTCTTCTAGTGTATCTGCTATAGTCCATTTTCTAACTACTTTTATCCCTAATTCTGACAAGCGCTGTGCAATAAAAGCAGAATTTGTATCTATAACCTGTCCTAGCAAGAGCTCATCTCCAATAACAATAATTGCTGCAACCATATCAAGAAAATACAAAAAGAGAATCAAAGTTGACTAAAAGTTGAAATATTTGACTTTTAATTCAATTTTGCTATATTTGTAAGAGTATTTTATTCGTTTAATTCATAAGTTTATTAAAAACAATTCTCCTATGCCTTTAACAAAAAGTCTGCATACTCAACGATACTTTAAAGCTGAGATTATTTTAAGAATAACGTATCAAAAGAATGTTTCCAATCTGGCTGAAATCTAATTCATACCTTAATATAGGCAAATTGCGATTAACTCAGAAGCAACAATTAAACAATTTGAAATACATACTTTGAAAAAGAATGCACTACACTTTGTTTCATTCAAAACAAAAAATTATGATTAAGAATATTCAAATTTCCATTTACATCCTTTGCATAAGTTGCGCATTAGGATTTCCAGAGCCATTGATAAATATAAATAATCAAGGTGCCGAAGTACATTTTACAAGAAAGATGAAACAGGAGGACTTAAACTCCATAAAATCTTCCTTACAAAATTATGGTGTTGAAATAAATTACCTTGATTCTAAATTTGATGGAGGAAATCTTAGCAAACTCTCCTTCGAAATAAAAACTTTAAATGGCCAGGTTGGGGAGGCTTCAACTAACTTTGTTAATCTAAGAGGCAAACCATTTGGGTTCAAGCTAAAATATGATGGAAGTGAATTCATTGTAGGAGAAATCAAGTCAAAGCTCTAAAGCTCTGGAGCTCTGATGCTCTGATGCTCTGATGCTCTGATGCTCTGAAAAATTGAAAATTGAAATTAACTATAAATAACTTAATGATTATTAGCTCTCTTTACTTGTTTACTGTAATTATAGATGAAATGGGTACTTTTCTTAAACGATGTTAAAGATTCATTATTTCAATAGCTAAATAACTCATCCAAATAATTTTTTCTGCTGGTTGAATTATAATTCATTCTACAAACTGTATTGCTGCTTCGCATAATTGAATTACAAATTCGGTTATTACTAGAATCAATATGCTCACGATTAAGAATGCAATGTCCCAGTTCATGAAACAGAATAAGTTCTTTATCCAATATGGATAAAGAATTCCAATACGTCTGATCAATTAATATGGTGTGTGAATCTTTAGACTTTTGACATTGACCAACTGCATTATCGTTTAATAGTGAAAACTTAATATTTAGTTCCTGTAATTGCTCTGAGTAATCTAAAGATCGTAATTGTGCCTCTTTGTTAAATGTTACAATGAATTCTGTGAAAGCAGGATCAACGGTATATGTTTCATCATTATTGCAGGAAAACAATGAAACTACCAAGAAAAAACTTAAAAACTTCCTCATATCAATAGTAATAAAGGCAAAAAGGACATATTCTGTACTCAATTGTATTTAAATATTATTCTTAAAAAATAGAATTCGTTAAAACTATCTTAAGAAAAGAAATTTAATCAAATTATTTTAATAAATTCAAGTACAAATTAATTCTTGTTGGCTTTAATTAGTATATTTAAAAACAATAAAAAATTTGTAATATGAAAAATTGGATTTTAAAGGGAATGGCACTTTACGCCATAGTATTAATTGGATTTACATCTTGTCAGAAAGATGATTCAAGTTCAACTGAAGTAGAAAACTTTGTTAACAATTCCGTATATCAACTACAGGGAGATTGTGGATTAGGAAAACTTGGATGTTTTGAATTGGTATTTCCAGTTACAATTTCTTTCCCAGATGGAACATCAGGAACGTATGCATCCTATGAAGAATTGGGATCGGCTTTACGCGAATGGAGAAAAGCACACACAAAAGCTGATGGAAGACCAGAATTTGTATTCCCTATTGATGTATTGAAAAAAGATGGTACAACAGTAACTGTCACTAGCAAAGAAGAACTAATTTCTCTCAGAAAAGAGTGCCCAGGCAGACCTGGAAGAGGTCCGGGAGGACATATTGGAAGAGGTTTAGCTTGTTTTGAATTGGTGTATCCGGTAACATTGATACTTCCTGATAATTCTGAAGTAACAATTGCTAAAAAAGAAGATTTCAGAGCTGCTATCAAAGCATGGAGAGAAGCCAATCCCGGCAAACCTACTTCAAGACCTCATTTAAAGTTTCCTTTAACTGTAACTTTAAAAGAAGATGGAACAACTGTAACAGTTAACTCTAAAGAAGAACTAATTGCCTTGAAAGATCGCTGCAACTAATAGCAATCTCAAAAGATTAAAAACCTGCCAGGAGAAATTTTGGCAGGTTTTTATATTTTAAAAATTGTATCTATTATTAATTTCATGAAAGGTATTTATAAGTAATGTCAATGCGCTTATAAAGACATGAAGTGTAACTCCATTTTAAACAATGAACATAAGTTAATAAATCAAAATATACACTATCATATTAATAAAATTGATAATGTGTTCAATAGAGAGTCAATTTAATCTCAGAAAAATAATCAAATCGTTGAGTCAAGCATAATAATGGATACACTAAACATAGAAATTGGAAGAATATTTCCTTTCAAGTAGTCAGGGCTATATCTTCTAATCTATTAAAAATCAGTCTGTACGTTTGATTATTTGCTTAAATACGCCCCGTATTTCAAGAGGGTCGACAATCCCTTAGGAAAAATTACAGGTAAACCTATAGAGGAATTACAGGCAAAAATTGAGCATTGAGTAAGATTATATAATATTTTTGTACCAAAATAGTAGTAATGTGTCGTCAATTAATTGTTATTGGCATTCTATCTTTCATTGTTTATAAAGGAGAATGCAACCCTGTGTATCATATAAGCCAACAGGAAAAGCCAAAAAAAACTGCTTCAGAAAAACCTAAACCAAAAGTATCTAATAACAAAGATCCTAAAGCATACAGCAAGACAACTGAATCACCGAATTTGATTCTTTCAGATACTACAAAAAAAAGTACAAAACCTTCAGCAAAGAAAGCTAAAACAAAAAACAAAAAGAAGTGAGTATTGCAGAAAGATATTCGCGAATAAAACCTTTTGTGGATTCCGGTGCTATAATTTTTGGTGCTTTAATCGCTTTTTGGAAATTTATTTATGAAGGATATCTGATTCCCCAAAGCTTACCTCCTTATCTTCAAGTGAAACATGAGCTAAAAATAACTGGAGAAGAAGCTGATAATTATTTTCTGGAAATAAAGCTTCACCTCAGCAATAACTCTCAAAGAAGGGTAAACATCGCAAAGTTTACATATGATCTGCAAGGATTAAAGTATGAGAGCGGAACAGATCTGGACACCTCTATATCATTTGATTATCCTATCAAAGAAAATCAATGGGCCAGCATTCGTGATGAAAAATTAGACCTCCACTCAGAACATGTTGTTTCTATAGCAAAAACCTTAGCCTGCGGCAACTTAATTTCTCAACATTGGCTTGAGGCCGGTGATTCAGATACAAGAACAACGGTTATTCCAGTATCCAAAAAATATAAGGTGTGCTCTTTGCGAAGTATCGCTTTATTTACAAAAAAAGAAATAAAGAACAATATTTATTACAATCTCTTTATCAATCGTGATTGTGAATTTATGAATTTATTTTCCAGATCCGAGCAAGATAGTCCAAATATTAATAAAACTATTTCTGAGCATAATCAGATCATATCTGACTTTGAATTACTTCAGCTAAACAATCTTACGGAAATATATTTATCTTACCCAAAGCCGAAAGACAAATGAGTATATTTAAAATTTTTCTTCTTTTCCCGATTTTTTGTTTCGTACTATTTAATACCTACGATGGAAAATTACTGGTAAAGAAAATCAACAACGTAAGCCCACAAGACACTCACAAGTTTAAAAAGCCGTATATTGACTCAAATGCTCGCAAAGAGTTTTTTATTTCAGATCTTATCATTCCTCAGTATTCTAAAAACAATACGCGAATCAATTCTCATGATCCTTATGCTTATCCCAAAAAAAAAGGAACAGGTGTAAAGAAAAAAGAAGCGCCTCCTAAATTTCCGCTACCGGAAATTGATACTAACCAATATAACGATTTTTATCTTGTACCTGTTTATTATGCGACGGACCGATCCAAAAAAGAAAATACTTTAGAAAGTTATTATGGAAATAGCCGCTCAACCAAAGATGTACTTGATTATGGGCTCATGCATGTCAGTATTCCAAAATCACATAGAAGAGGCAATCTGGAATTGCCAAATATGTTGAGGGTAAAATCCAAATATGAACCTGATAAATTTGTACTTATAAGAAGCATTGAAACTTTCCAGGAAGACAATTATATGCTTTCGTTGTCTTCTACACTTAAAAACTCTAGCAATAAAGATATCTTTATTTTTATTCATGGTTTTAATTCTACGTTCTCTGAAGGAGCGAAAAGAACAGCACAGCTATACTATGATTTAGGATTTAAAGGATTAGCATTATATTACAGCTGGTCATCCAATGGGAGCGCAACAGACTATATAAAAGATGGGACAAATGCTGAGTATTCTTATTATGCATTTAAAAATTACGTACAGACTATTATTAAGAATTTGAAACCCACAAAGATTCATATGGTTGCACACAGCATGGGCAACCGCGTTCTAACACTAGCATTAAAATCCATTGCAGAAGAAAATAGTAAAATTAAATTTAATCAAGTCATATTGGCTGCCCCGGATATTGACGCAGCCATTTTTGAGAGAGACATAGCCCCAAAAATCAAAAATTTAGCAACACGATATACGATTTATACTGCTAAAGATGACAGGGCACTCAATGCTTCAGAAATTCTGAATGGATATATAAGACTTGGCAAAGTGAATAAATCTATAGCCGGCTTTTACACTGTAGATGCAAGTAATGTTATCAAAGGCGATTTATTTAATCATAATTACTTTGTTTCATCGACCAATGTGATAGACGACATCAGGGCTCTTTTTGAAAGAAATGAACCTCCGGAGAAAAGAAATCTAGTTAAAAATGGAGATTTTTGGGCAATTAAAGGATAATATACAGGAAAACCTATAGTTAAAATATAGATGTCTGTATTAGAAAATAGACAGTGACAAAGCGAAATTTGTAGCGTTATTCTTTTTAAAATGTTTGATATGTTTAAGTTCTTAAAAATTATTATTTTTTTGATTCTCGTTGACTCTGTAGCATTCTGTCAGCAGAATAATAGTGAAGCGCAACAATTTTCAAACATCAAGAAAACGATTCTTCAAAATATAGATCAACAGTCTAAATCTACCGCTACTCAAAATACAACAAAACTTAAAACTGTTGAATCTCGTTTAAATAAAAATAAAACATCCGTTTCTAAGAATAACGCATCCTCATCAACCAATAATTCTAACCTATCAGAAATGTCCGAAAGAGTAGAGCTTTTGGAATTGCGGCACAAACTTTTGGAAGAAATTGAATGGAGCACATTCGAAGCCAATGTTCAGACAGCAGTCATTAATTTATTTGCAATGGACAAACAGTTAAAACCTTTGCAACTGTTTGATCAAACAAGAATCGCTTTTACACAAATTGGCGAATTATCTAATCTGATGGATTATCCAGGTTATAAGGAATGGTTTCAGTATTTTAGCCAATATGTGTCAAGCAATAAGAACAAAGAAAGTATTTTGGGAATTGTTCAAACGATTTTAAACTCCGCAGGAGCTGCCAGCGGTAAATTAAGTTTAGCAGGTCCCATGGTTCAACCTGTCCTTTCTGCAATTGGAATGTTTATCGGAAGTCTTGGATCAGGTAAAGCAGAACTAAAAAAGAAGAGTGAAGAAATGTTCCTGATTACAACTAAAGCAGCACAGATCAGATATGATCTTCAAGGCGTTGAGGCCGAATGGAAATCCATTAGTGAAGAAATGCAATTGCAAAAAACTATTTTCACTCAAAATGTTGATTATGTTTTACAAACATTAAAATTGGATAAAAATGATTACCTATCCCGATTTTACAAGTCCAATGACCCAACAAAAGTTATGAATTATTATGAATCTGTAAAGACTACAACTTCACAATACCTTAAGAACATTAAAGAAACAGGATCGCACGAGTGGAAAAATCAAATAGGATACCAATTGGATGAAGTGCAAGATTTGAAAATTAGTTTTGGAACTTTACTACACAGGATTAGTGAAAACCTGGAAAAATATGAAGAGGTCCTGAAAAAATATAATAATGATCCACAATTGGGTATAAAAACAGTAAACTTAAATAAATCTATTCAAGACTTAAAAAATTCTTTCGAATCAAATTTTTCAGCTTCCGAATACATTAATGAAGCCAGAAGAATGTATAAAATTTATTAAACAAAAAATGCAACCAATGAATAAAGTAAAAAATTTTCTAATTATCCATAAGGAAGGATTCAAAGCGAATCAGATTGAACAATTCGATTTTGAAAAAAACATTAACCTTAGCTTTGGAAGAGCGTCACATTGTCAAATAATTTTTGATCAGGATAAAGATGTGGCAGTTAGCCGTGAGCATGGTAGTATTAAGAAAGAAGGGAAGACTCCGAATTCCTTCATAATTTACGATAACAATAGTACGAATGGTATCCTTGTAAATGGTGTCAGGATAAAAGGTCAATCCCAGCTTAACCCAGGTGATGAAATTCAACTTGGTACCAATGGTCCTGTTTTTGTTTTTGATCTTGATCCAAGACCTGCAGAATTTATGCAAGCCACCAAAGTTATGGATAGCATAAAAAGCACGGTGGAGATGAAATCAGCAACTGCTTCTTCATCAGGAAGTTCCGGAATTGGCAAACAAACATTTGAAAGAGTCATAGAAGGTGAACGAAAAAAGAATCAGAATTCAAATATTCTAACCATTGGTTTGGTAGGAATACTTCTTGCTGCAGCCGGATTTTTCCTCTATAAAAATATGCAGAAAAATGATCTGCAAATGGCTACCTTACAAGCAGAGAAAGCAAGACAAGACTCTATTCTAAAAGCAAAAGAAGAACTGGACAAACTAAAACTTACACCTGCACAGATTGCAGAGACGAATAAAGAGAAAGTTGTTCAAATTGAAATGGCATGGCAGCTGTTTGATTTTAGCAATTCTGCACTTATACATGAATTCATTTATGTAAATGATCCGGAGACAGGCAGACAAGTTCCAAGAGCCGTTTACATCGAAGAGAATGGAAAAATTGTTCCATATCTTACTAAGAGATCACCAAATATTTTGGGACTTGAAATTTTTGGGCAAGGATCAGGTTCAGGATTTGTAGTCAGTCCAAGTGGATTAATTATGACAAATGCGCATGTTGCTGCAGGATGGTCGGTTACTTATAATTTTAGTCAATTTCACTTTCCGGGAATTTTAATTGATCAAAACCATAAGACAATACGAAATGATGTTCAGTATCAAGAAGTATATCCTTGGGTTCCTTCACAAGCAACTTTTGGCGGTAATGCTGTGGTTGGTAAAAATGTCTATTTAAGATCTGTCTTTAACAACTCATCTATAAGAAGAGAAGCGAAATTGGTTTCTGTAAGCAATAAGAGTGATGTTGCAATTATTAAAATTGATATGGCAAGTGAAATTTTGCCAGTGACACTTGCATCTGAAAATATCACACCGTTAGCTGGAGAATCTATTACAGTTATGGGATTTCCTGGTGTTGCAGGTGATAACTATGTTGCAACGAAAGGCAAAACTGCTTTTGTTGCAAATTATAATATTTCAACAGTTCCAAATGCTACAGTCACACCTGGATCTATTGGTGCTAATAATCCTGAAAATTCTAAAGGGCATGGTGAAAAACTTGGAGGAATTGATCAAATTCAGTTAACCGTTAATGCTACAGGTGGTGGCAATAGCGGTGGCCCATTATTCAATGAACTGGGTCAGGTCATAGGGATTTTCTATGCCGGTAAATCTGATGATCAAGGTACAAAAATCAGCTATGCGGTACCTATAAAGTATGGTATAGAATTGTTGAAAAACAAATAGCATTCTACTATTTTTTTAGGTGTTGATCTAGACTTTTCGAGGTCAACACCTTTTTAAAATTTCTATAAAGTGTTCTGGAAAAAGTGGTTTTTTAATAATGAAGAAGAAGTCCTTCAAAACTTTGAGGATTATTTAGATGTTAAAGCCATTGTCTTAACCGATGTTGGAAACGTTAGAACCAACAATGAAGATCGTGCATTATTTATAAGGCCATCTACAAATCTTGAAAGAAATGAAAAAGGATTTTTAGCAATTCTCGCAGACGGAATGGGAGGACATAGTTCAGGCGAAGTTGCTGCAGGAATTGCATTAGATACTATACAACGGGTTTACTACAAAGAAAAAGGAAATGATAAGCAATTATTAAATAAAGCATTTTCTGAAGCAAATGAAAATATTTTTAGAAGCGCTCATAAAAATTCTAAAAATAAAGGAATGGGTACGACCTGTTCAACAATTCTAATCAAGAAAAATAAAATTTATCTTGCTCATGTTGGAGATTCAAGAATTTACTTTTTAAATAATGGTCAATTACAACAGATCAGCGAAGATCATACTTATGTCATGGATCTTTTCAGAAATGGAATGATAAAAGAAGATGAAATCAATAATCATCCGGAAAGAAATATACTTACCCGGGCCATGGGAACCAAAGAGAAAGTTGAATTTCAAATTCTTGAAATAGATCTGATTCCACAAGAAATAGAAAAAATACTTATCTGCTCAGATGGTCTTTATGAATACATTAAAACAAATGAAATTCAGGACATACTAAATCGAAATACAATATCAGAAGCCGCACATCATCTTGTAAGAGTAGCAAAACAAAGAGGTGGGCATGATAATATAACTCTTGTACTAATGGATTTTATCCAAAGAGAGATACAGAATGAATTAAAAGAAACGAAAAGCTTCGATTGAAAAAATGCTAGGACGAAAAATTCAGAATTATCAAATTGAAGAGCTTCTGGGAGAAGGAGGAATGGGAGCTGTATATAAGGCAACTGATACGCAACTTGAAAGAACCGTAGCGATTAAGGCCTTACACACACATCTAACGAATGATCCTGTATTTTTAGAAAGATTTAAAAATGAAGCTCGATTAGCTGCAAAACTTTCACACCCAACCATCGCGCAGATTTACAATTTTATCCACGATGGTGATGAATACTTTATAGTTATGGAATATATTCAGGGAACCCCTCTGGATGTTTACTTAAGACAAAACAAAACTATAGTCTTTAACTCAGCACTACAAATTATACATAAGGTATTGGCTGGTCTTTCGCATGCTCATCAAAAAACAATTCTACACAGGGATATAAAACCTGGAAACATAATGCTTTTACCCAATGGAGATGTGAAGCTCATGGATTTTGGTATTGCAAAGATTTCAGGTGCAACCAAGCTAACAGGAATCGGTAAAATAATAGGTACAATGGAATACATGTCACCAGAACTTCTGAAAGGTGAAGAGGCAAGTATTCAATCAGATCTCTATGCTACTGGTATCACGCTCTATGAAATGATCACAGGAAATATGCCCTTCAAAGCAAATTCTGAAGCTCAATTATTGCATCAGATCATTAACACAAAGCACACCAACCCGAATCCTGAAATTTATAATTTTGATTCTTCTTTTCTGAATGTATTTGATAAAGTTCTTCATAAAAATCCTTCGCGCAGACCCGCCTCGTCACAGGAGTTTCAGGAAATTATTAATGAATATTTAGATTCAGAATCAAGCCCTTCAATTTCTTTAATTCCATCATTTGACAAAATAAAAATTCCTACAATCAATTTTGGATCACTTTCTAATATTTTATCATTTGACAATGGATCTCCTTTCAAAATTATTGCCATCTTAGGAATTTTAGCTGCTACTCTATTTATTGGTATAGAAATTTACTTTAATTCTAAATCCAATATAAATTACCAGGCTAGTACTGTACAGACCAATTCCACTTCAGCAAAAGATCCAAGTGTTACAAATGAGACTTCTTCGAATACTGTAGTGAGTTTGAAGAGTGAAAAAAGTAATCAATCAGAGTCCGAACCCTATAATAATAGCCCTAAAACAGCCAATAATTCTATTTCGGAAAAACAACAAAAAAATACTAATACTGAATCTTCAACAGAAAATACTTCAGGTTCTAAACTCAATAAAAACAAAATAATTACTACATCAGAACCTCAATCTCAAAAAAAAGATGTAAGTTCAACTCCAGCTTCTCAAAATATACCTTCTGTTATTTATAATGAAAAGCCTACTCAAGTAGTTACTGAAAAAGTTGTATTACAAGAACAAAAATCATCACCCGTTGAAGAGAAAAAATCCAAAACAATAAATGTTCCTGCTTTGGATGTCAGAGTAAGACTTGCAGAGACCATAAGCTCAGAAGACAATAAGAAAATCAATGACCTGGTAAAGATGGAAGTGACTTCTTCTGTGTATTCCAATTCCGATTTAATAATTCAGAATGGCGCTGAAGCTTTTGCAAGAATCACCAAAATCAAACCGAGTGGAAAGTCCAGTTCGTATCTGGAAATTCAAATAGAAAAGGTAAAGTGTATTAATGGGACTTGGCTAAATTTAAAAATGATACCTTTAGGAAAAAAAGGAAGTAGTACAGAACCTATAATATTTCAAAAAGGATTAAGCATCTCCCCGAATCCAAAAATTATTCCTCAAACAATTAAAATCTAAAATCAATGATGAAATTACGCAGTATTTTTTTCGTTCTACTCATTAGCACAATTGATATAACTGCACAAAATGATCTTTCTGTAAAATCAAATGAAGATGGCTTTTCAGTTATGGCCGGAATATGCTATAATAATTGGAATAGTGAATATGAAAGTTTACTAAGCAAGAATTATAGTTCAGGATTCGGCTTTCAACTTAATGCCGCCTATGGATTCTTACAAAAATTCAATGTTTATGCTGAATTCCAATTCAATAAACAAAACGCTTCTGGCAATTATGTTACAACAAATACAGCTAAAAAAATTAACCTTGGATTCCAATATTTCTTCAATGGAACCTTAAATAAAATCAGGCCTTTTCTTGGGGCCGGAATCAATATTAATACATCTACCTTTGATTTAATTGATATTTATTTCTATATTGATACAGATAATGATGGAAATGTTGAAGAATATAATGGAGATTATGTTCTAAGTGGCGTTGGATTAAATACAAGAGCAGGTATCCAATATTTTATAAAACCTAATTTAGGAATGCAATTTCAGGTATCTGGAAATTTTGGTAATTATAAGTCCAATACTTTAAATGAATTTGATTTAAAAACTGAAGTTGACTATTCTGAATATCAAGGTACTGTATCGTTCTTCTATCACTTTTAATCCAGAATTATTAGTCATAATTCTCAATTGTAACAAGTTGAAATATCAGTATTCACTTGAACGAATACATTTTTTTCAAATTAATAAATCAAATTAAATAGGCATTATCACTTCTGTCAAGTAGCCAGGATTATTATTAGGAACTACACGAATGAATCCATTCAATGACTCAACCCTGGATGTTATGCTTTTTAATCCTATACCTTCCCCAGTCTTGTCTTGAGTTGCCCCTACACCATTATCTGCCACAGTTATAGTTACCTGCTTTTCATTTGAAATCATTGATATCCAGGCATCACTTGCTTTAGAATGCTTAATCACATTATTACATAACTCTAATAGTATTTTATAAACTTCATTGTTTACATTGGAACTGATTTCTTTATTAATATTACTGATAAAATGAAATACCAGATGATCTTGTGAATTCAAACTGTTGACCAACTTCTGAACAGCAACTTCAAGACCGTGTGATGATAATTCAGTAGGAATAATATTATGAGAAATAAGTCTTACATCATTATATAAGTCCCTGGAAATTTGAGTTACTCGCTCCAGTATCACCTTATCTCTGTCATTTAATTTTTCTTTACTTATAGCTTCCAATTGCCAACCCATTGCAGCTATTTTAGTATTCAGATTATCGTGAAGCTCCGAAGCAAGTCTTTTTTGCTCTTCTTGCTTTCCATCAAAATATGCCGATCGAATCTCTTTGTTCTTTTGCTCCAGCAGCTTGTTCTTATTCCTGATTAATTTATAATTATAATAATACCAGATTGTAAAAATAAAACCTACAATTAAAGAAAGTAATAACGTTTGTCTGATTAACTTATTCTGATAATTCTCCGCCTTCAGCTTTTCTATGCTTAATTCTTTCAGTTCTATATCTTTTACTATAACTTCATTTTGAGAAAGACTTAGTCTGAATTTCTCCCGATTAATTATATCTTCAACCTTCTTGTGCTTCTCATAATAATATAATGCTGAATCCATTATATTCATTTGCTTGAATGTAGAATACAGCCTTAAATACGCCAATGAAATGTATGTATTGCTCTTTGTCGCATATGCACACCCCATTGCTTCCTTTGCATAATACAGCGATTTATCTACATTCCTTTGAGGGCCTTCTGCCAGATAAAATTTAGAAATCGAACGATAAATATTTCCTTTTCCATAATTATCAGAATGAAATAAATCTACTTTTTCACTTTTATCGACATACTTAAGCATTTCATCAAAGTCTCCAATAACACTATTCACAATGGCTAAGCTTCCATATACAACTATTTTTAAGTATGAAAAAATACTATCGTGAATATTCTTCTCTGCTTCATGGTAATACAATAATGCACTGTCAGTATTATTGGCTAGTGCGGAATAATAACTACCAATATTCAACAAAACTGTTATTCTGACATTACTATCTTTAGTTTGCTCGATAAGATCAATGGATGGAAGAACATACTCCTTAAATAAATAAGAACTATTGAAATTACTTGTATCTCCAATCCTATTCCAATATGTCATCAACATTATTTGGCTATACGAATACGCCAATTCATCAACTACATTATATTTTTTAAATACTTTACTGGCTTCTATTAACTTCGGAAAAGATTTCTCATAATTTCCAAGCACTTCTCTTTCATAATATGCTGACTCCATATTATAAACAGCTTCCATAATTTCACTTGAACTACTCTTAATTTCCTTCTTTAGCAATTCAAGATACTTCTCGGTATCTGAATTTCTTGCGTATATGCAAAAGTTTAATAAATTTATGTAGGCTTTAGATTTCTCAGAAACAGATTCAGCTGTTTCTACTTTCTCTACCAGGCTCTTCAACGACTGTGCATACGTTAATGGTTCATTACATAATGCAAGTATAAGAATCGCACAAATATTGAGCACCTTCTTAATCAAAATTAGGAGATTAATTTGTTTTGAATTGCATATTTGATTAATCCAATAGAATTTTTCAACCCTAATTTTTTTAATATGTTATGCCTATGTGTTTCAACAGTTCCAATACTAATAAATAAATCCTTTGCAATTTCAGAAGTTGACATTTCTTTCGCTATCAACTTAATTATCTCTATTTCTCTTGGCGTTAAAGAAACCTGTTCTAATTTTTCTTCCTGCATTACATCTGAAGCCTTCATTAGCTCATCCAGAACCATGTCAGAATAATATCTTTGCCCGGCTAAAACAGTATGAATCGCTTTTTCCAATTCTAATTTATTCGCTTTCTTCATTACGTATCCGGATACTCCTACACGGAATGCTTCTTTAATCTGATTTGCATCCTCCGAAACAGTCAACATTAGAATTTTGATATCAGGCCAACGGCTTCGCAACTTTAAACAAAGTTGAATTCCATTAAGATATGGCATTGAATAATCAGTAATTAGTAAGTCTGGCATTAACTTCTCAATGAATCCTTCTGCTTCTCTACTGTCAGTAACACCAGAAATCACTTCAAGACCTTCCATATCGTTGATTAAGAGGCTTAAACTCTCAACAACAACTTCGTGATCATCTACCAAAATAATTTTTTTATTCATTTGCATTTATCAATAGAGACAAAAGAAAGCTTTTTAATTTTTGCTAATTGAACATCTCTCTAAAATAAACAAATCAGTTACTTTAATTATAAGGCCTTTTATAGAAACTGTATCCCCTACTTTAGAATCAGCCTCAAGGTTGTGATAATCCTTATCCATTCTACAAATAGCTTTCTCAACTCCGGAAGAATGCAAGATTATACTAACGCCGGCTGTATCTACTTTAATTCTAGAAATAATTCCCTTCACTTCAATGGATCGAAGAGAGTCATTTGCATTATTAAATTTCTCCTTAAATTTAAAAGAATCCAAGGCAAACTCTTTTGCCAAGCTATCAATATGGGTAACTACTACAGGTTTAGGAATTGGATCAGGCTTCTTATTGAGATTCTTAATTACAAGCCAGCCTATTATTCCTAGAATAATAACTATTCCTATTATCTTCCAATTCATATACAATATTATCTTGTGCTAAGGTAAGGAGAAAACCTTAATCAAGATAAATGTCTTTTACTAATAATGGATAATTAAAATAAGCAATGGAAAATTGCCTTTATCAATTCATAATATGCAATTGCTTACCAAATAAAAAGAAAGAAATGCATTTAGCCCTTTTCAATGCCCAAAAATCAATTAAGAAAAAATATTCTGATCTAATTCAATGGGGTGGAAGGGTGGTGATGAATTATGAATTATGAATTATGAATTATGAATTATGAATTATGAATAAAAAACAGTTCGTGCCTGAATAACGTTGACCGTTTTTTATCACTCATAGCTTTGATTTTTTAATCTAGAGCGATATTAGATCCTGAGGTTTTTCTCTTTTGGTTAGTTGGGCCTGTTACAGCCCTCGTAACCAACTTTTTATCCGTCGCTGACTTGTCACCGTCGGTTTTTCTCTTGTTGCAAATATAATACTTTTCAAATTCAATTGGTGATCTTCTTTTTAACTTTATATGCGGTTTTTCTGAGTTATAAAGCTCTACAATTCGGTCAACTTCTTTGGTCAGCATTTCAAACGTTTCGATTTTTTTGTGTCTTAAGTAATTATTTTTGATTACACCATTTAATCTTTCTGCAAGTCCGTTCTCCCAAGCCATTTCGCACATACTATTTTGCATATTGTTTGATGCTGTAATTTTCAAAAACTCCTTATCATAGTACTGGCCGCCTCCATCGGAATGAAATATTACTCTTGAAAAATTCATTTGCCATCTATTCTTAATTGCCTTTTTTATGGAGGCTAGTGTTGTGCTCTCAGTAGTCAAATTCTTTGATACTTGGTGACCAAGAATTTTTTTTGTAAAACTATCTTGAATAAACGTTAAGTAATAAAATCTGCCATTTAATTCATAATAGGTAATATCACTTTGCCAAACTTGATTGGGTCTTTCGATTTTTAAATTTTTTATCAAGTTGGGAAACCTGCATACCCCTGTACTATCAGTAGTTCTCCGATAATTCTTTCTCCTTATTGATTTTAATCCTTCTTGCAAACATAATTCCTCGAATCGATCTCTTCCTAAACCAGGTGGTTTAATTTTATAGTACATATCTCTACAGCCCATCGTAGGATGGTCTTTGCGAATCTTATAAATCAGTAAGATTACTTGTTGCTCTATATTTCGATTATTTAATGCTCGCATCATATGTTGATATACTGCTTGCTTACTAATCCCTAAACTCTTGTACAAAAAATTTATACTGCATTTCATTTGATCTTTGTTTCTTCGGAAGTATTCGATGGTGAGGTGCCATACTTTTTATTTATGTCAACTCCATATACTTCCTCCGCTATCTCTATCATTTTGTCTTTGAATTCTAATAGGATTTGCTTTTGACCAACTAGCCTTTCTAAATCAGCTACTTTCTTTCTAAGTGAAATGATTTCTTGTGTGTCACTTTCCGTTTGAACTACAATTTTATCTACTTTCTTTGCCATAATCCCAAAGGTACTAAGCCATTTATATACATTGCTTGGTGAAACCTCATAGGCCTTCACTATTTCCGAAATACTGGCCTTGCCCCTTTCGATTTCCCTTACCTTCTTAATCTTAAAAGAATCTGTAAACTTCCTCGCACGTCGCTCGGAAATACTCATCTTAAAGTTCTTTTGATATGCCATATTTTCCGTTTTTTCATATTCTCAAACGGTCAACCTATTTCAGGCATTGACAAACTTACGTATTCTGGATTAAAGCACTAATTCATTTAGCATAGTGAGCGATATAATTTTAATTTCTATTGGCATCAGAATTTCAAATTTTTGAGTTACTTAAGATATTTTTTAGGGATTCAATTTATTATATACTTAGGTCGGCCAATAGTGGCAGAAATCTAAATTACTTATTCTTGCGCCACTATTAATTTCGAATCATTATAATCTTTAAATGCATTAGATTTTTCATTTGATCCCTAGTTTCTAATAAATATTACTCTATTCAACACTATTGAAAAGATCATAAACAGTAGCTAACTTACAAAAGACTTCATGCATTCTCAGATCAAGAATATTCTTGAATTACATTCATATAGAATTTTAAAGCACTTGTAGAAGCCATAAATAAAAACATTCCGACCGTTGTGCAGAGAAAACACAATCCATTGAATCGTTATTAAATAACATTTTATTCCAATGATTACCATTTCCGCTCGTACGCTTCTATATGTAAATTATCTATATAAATTTCTTTATTCCCTATACTATAAACAAAGACTTTCAATTTATCATCAAGAGATAAAGGATAAGGCGTTAAGTAAAACTCCTCCTGATGATTCCATTGATTTAAGGTAAAGCCATCTTTTCCTAATTTAATTCCTTTGTACTTATTGATAAATTTTCCCTTATGAGTAAAATGAATTACAATACACGCATTACTTTCCTTTAATTCAAAAATCGGAAAATAGTCTACGCTTACTTTTAACCATGCATGTTCTTTCTTGGTTATAGAAGAATAAGGAATTTCTAATGTCGGTGAATAAATTAATTCTTTAGTAATTTTACATGAAAATGGCGGGCTTAAAAATATGCTTGAATCTTGAAATAAAGGATTAACAAAAGTACTATTTACTTTTTCAAAATCAAAATACCCAATAGTCTTTTTTACATAATCATCAGGATTGGAAAATTCTTCATTATAAGCAAATGTACGATTGACTTCTAATAATTTTTTATCTTCATCTGTAACTTTTGTTTTAAAAAAAATTCGCCAATAATAATCTTTTGTCATTGCATAACCGTCTATTATCCA
>JABFRV010000185.1 GCA_013140975.1 Saprospiraceae bacterium | reverse complement strand
AGGGGCGGTGACTATCATGTTAGAATGGCTTTTTGCCAATTCGGTTTTTCGGTCTTACTCCGCCCTTTGTTCTTTCTGAATTGATCCTTTATCTGTTATTTAAATTTACTGAATTGTAAACATAGGAAACGGTTTTGCAAAATTGCGGCTGACAATTGTGAAATCGGCAGTTGTTCGCTAATCATCTTCAGTTAATTGGCGGGACTTCTCTCCTTTCCGGCTTGCGCATTTTGCTACGCTCCCAGGGCGCAAGCCTGCTTTGGTAGTAATGAGAAAATTTCGTTCCTTTATTGGGTTGACCGGCTGGGCAGACGGAATTCTAATACCGCAACTTCGCAAAGCCGATGAACGTTAGCTGTAATTAAAATGGCGAGATTTTCAATAGTAATATTAAGTTTATTTTTTTCATCCTGTTTGGTTCCACGGAATCTTACTGATAGTGCATATTACAATATCAAAGAATCATCTGTTAGACTAATTACAAAATCCGATAAGGATACTATCGTTAAAACAACTTACGAGAGTACACATAACCTGCCAGGTAGCAAGTGTAACCTTTTTTCAGTTACAAATACATTAGACAGTTCATCCAAATTGGGTATTTCAATTAGGCTTTGGGCTGACATTGTTAAACCTGAAAAAAGCACCTACTATGGAAATTATCCCAAATTGGGTCTATTAGATAAAATTCATTCGTTAAAAATTGCCATTGAAGGTGACAATAGGGAATTTAATATTACAAGTCTTATAAGAGGCGACAGTACGATAAAAGAATTCTTTTGGGGGAAATATGACTCAAAAGGATTAAGCTATAGTCATTATTCAAGCCTAAATTGTTATCTATTGCCATTCTTTCCTGACACTGATAGTTTATTGACCACATTAAATAATAGAGCAGGTAAATTGGAGAGAATTACTAACTATGACTTTATCTTTTGGTTTGACAAGAATCCAATATCAAACATTGACTTTAAGCCAAGATATTTATCACTGACAATGACTCTATCAGATTCGACTAGTAAACAATTTAGAAATATAACTGACAAGTGGAAAATAGAGTAACGCCAGCTAACATGAACTGTGTAAAAAACCAAACAAATTTTGCTTTTTTTTATGGTTTTGCTGAGCAGTAATTAGGCTGATAAAGCGTATTGTTTTTTACTACTGCAAATACCTGTTTTAAAAGTTTGTTACACACCGCAATCAATGCCTGTTTACCGGTCTTTCCATTGGCCCTTAACCGTTCGTAAAGTGCTTTGCAGGCCGGGTTGGTCTTCATCGCATTCATGCTGCACATGTACAACACATCCCGTAAATTTTTACCTCCCCGTTTATATATCCTGGCCTTGCCCTGTATACTGCTGCCACTGCTGTACTCGGTAGGGCTTAATCCGGCAAAACTGATAAGCTGACGGTGATTGTGGGTGTACTTAAAACCCTGCGTAAATACGATCAGCATCGCTGCTGCACGTTTGCCGATACCTTTTACGCTGCTTACATTCTTTAATTGATCGGGATGCCATTGCTCAAGCAACAACTGCAGTTTTTGTTCCAGTTGTTTAATCTCTTTTTCCAGGTTCACAATTATTTTTTCCAGCGATTTTATCGTGTCTTTGCTGGGTATGGGGAGCAATCGAAGGCTGTGCAACTGGTTATTGAACCGCTTGATCTGCTCGGTATATTCCCTTATCGTATTGTACAGCTGCTTGCTCTCAAAATATGCACTGTCGGGCATTTCCCAATACGGGGGCCGTTGCTCAATGGCATAACGGCAGATCCACCCGGCATCTTTTTTATCGCTCTTGTTGCGCTCCAGGTGCATCTGGATATACCGCTTGATGGAAAGAGCATTAACCACACTCAGTTTGCAGCAATGATCGTGCAGGTAAAAAGCAAGGCGGATATAATACACCCCCGTGGCTTCCATTACAAAGTGATAACCCGTGCCCGTGTGTTCAAGCATCTTTTTAAATCCGTTGATGTTGTTACCTACTTTAAGATGAAATAATTCACCAAGGTTATTTTGATAACTAACATCTAATGTAGTGTGTGAAACATCAATGCCACAACATAATTTTTTGTCTTCCATAAACATCTTTTTTGCGGTGATTGTATTATATTTAATACAGAAAAAACAAACGGAAAGAACAACCTTACACTGTGCTATCTATCCTAATACAAGCTTTTAAATAAGCATGTTGAACTGTTCAGCATCGGGTAAGAAAAGGGGCGGTGACTATCATGTTAGAATGGCTTTTTGCCAATTCGGTTTTTCGGTCTTACTCCGCCCTTTGTTCTTTCTGAATTGATCCTTTATCTGTTATTTAAATTTACTGAATTGTAAACATAGGATTAGGTTTTGCAAATTGGGCTTGACATTATGACATCAGCTAATGCAAATCCAAGCTTCAGTCTCAGCAGACGAATATCTATCAGCTTTTGTACTTAACTTCATCAACATATTTTCAATCAGCAGCGGTTATCGGCAGATGGAATACTAATTCCTAACCTGCATAAAGCCATGCTCTTAAGCTG
>JABFRV010000066.1 GCA_013140975.1 Saprospiraceae bacterium | reverse complement strand
GAAGTACTGGAATTAATAATTTTAATACTTTCATTTATTGTTTATTATCGTATAAAGTATAATTCTTCTTCTGTGCTTAATTTTTCATCAAACGTATAATTTTCAAGATTGAAATTTTTAATCTGAGAGAAATTTGTAGCATTAGATTGGGTTAGGTATCTGGACATTAATCCTCTGGCTTTTTTTGCATTGAATGACAAAAAACTTAATTTATTATTTCGGTACTCACGAAAATGGACAGTAAGTATCGGCACACTGATTTTGTTTTTATCAATAACGTGAAAGTACTCTTCTGATGAAAGATTAATTAGATGAGTACTATTTGTAGCTTTGATATCATCTTCTAATAATTGAGTAACTCTTTCCGTCCAGAACTGATACAGGTTTTTTACTTTAGAATTTACTTTTAGAGGTAATCCCATCTCTAGGCGGTATGGTTGAATAATATCCATGGGGCGCAGTAAGCCATATAATCCGGATAGTATTCGAAGATATTTTTGGGTATATTGTAATTCATCTTCTTTTAATGAATTGACATCAAGCCCTCGATAGACATCTCCTGAGAATGAAAAAATAGCTGGTTTGGAATTTTCCACAGTAAATTCTTCTGTCATCTGTTTATATCTTTCGCTATTTTCTATTGCTAGCTTGTCACTTATACTCATTAAAGATTTTAAGGATCTTGGCGACTTGCCTTTCATAAGTTTAACCAACTCTAAGGATTGATTCCAAAGTCTGGGAGTGTCATAAGATCGGGGATGTAGCCGAGTTTTAAAGTCAAGGTCCTTGGAAGGCGAAATAATTGCTACCATAATATTTTCCTGACTGCATAGTTAAGCTATTCTTTTCATTTAACCAATTTCTTTATATGTAAGTAGTTCATATATGAAATATTTTATCAGTAAAAACACTGACAAGGCTTAACTAAGGGTAAACCATGAATTTTCAGAACATCGAAAAAAAGGCTGTTAAGTCAAGGATGATATGTGTAAATTTGCCAAAGATTAATGTAAATAGTATGTTGCGAAAGTTTTTTATCTTAATATTCGTTGGTTTATTGGCTCCCGCTGTAGCTCAAAAAGTTATTCTGGGCGGACCAGGTTCCAAAATTACTTCACAATCCAGTAATAACCGGAAACTTCTAAGATGGGAAGACAGTGCAGCATCGCAGAACACAATTGACGGTAAGGGGTTAACAGCAGAATTACATGCAGCTAGCCGATTCCTTTACCAGACAACTTTAGGTTCAGATAAAGCTGAGATTGAAAGAGTCGCTAATATTGGATTTGACAAGTGGATTGACGAACAAACCAATGCCAAACCGTCTTACATGATTGAAGAATTGCAACATGTTATTAAAGATGTTGTGGACTGGCATTATCTAAATGGTGGTGATTCTATTGATGCACCTGCTTATTTTTATAGTTTATACTTCAATTATGCGTGGTGGAATTTAAATCTTAAAAACAATGATGAATTGCGTCAAAGAGTCGCATTTGCTTTGAGTGAAATTTTTGTTACTTCAGCGAATTCAGATCTTGGTGGATATGCAGATGCAATGTGCAGCTACTATGATGTACTTATAAAACATTCCTTAGGAAATTTCAGAGACTTGCTCAATGATATTACTTATCATCCGGCAATGGGTCTTTATTTAAGTCATTTAAATAACCCTCCGACAGATACAAGTGATAATACCAGGCCAGATGAAAATTATGCTAGAGAAATAATGCAGTTGTTTACTATTGGACTTTTTGAACTGAATAATAACGGAACTCTTAAAAAAGATTCTAAAGGAAATGCAATTCCAACGTATACACAAAGAGATATTCAAGAATTAGCTAAAGTTTTTACGGGTATGACTTTTTCTGCAGTAAAGCCTAATCCCTGGCAAAAGGAAGCTTCATTTCCTACGTATATTTATACCGGAGATCCAACAAAGCCAATGAAAGTATATGAAACAGATCCAAATGGTGAAAGTGTTCACGAACCCGGGCCAAAGACATTAATTGGTAATTACGTTACGAAGTGGCCACAGACAGGAGAAGAAGATGTACAAGATGCGTTAACTCATCTGTTTAACCATCCCAATGTTCCACCATTTTTTTGTAAACAATTAATTCAAAGGTTAATCAAATCCAACCCAAGTCCAGAATATATAGAAAGAATTTCTAATGTTTTTATTAATGACGGAAAAGGGATACGTGGAAATCTTGCAGCGGTTGTTCGTGCAATAATAATGGATGAAGAAGCAAGAACGTGTGAGTGGTTACAAGATGATTTTAATGGAATGCTTCGAGAACCAATTTTAAAATATACACACTTTGTGAAAGCGGTAGGAGTTGAGCAATACTATGACAGATATTATAATTCTTCTTATCACTTTTTTGATAATACGAATCAGATACCTATGCATGCTCCTTCAGTATTTAATTTCTTCAATCCGGCTTTTCAACCAAAAGGGCCAATTGCTGATAATAATCTTGTGGGGCCTGAATTTCATATTTACAATTCCAAGACAAGTATTGGTTTTATGAATATGGTTAATAATTGGATTTATGATTATGTGATGTTTTCATGGATGGACAAGGATCCATATACAGTACTTTCAATAGATGAATTAATGGATCTTTCAAGGGATCCTGAAGTATTATTAAACCGACTTGATATGATTCTCACACATGGAAATTTAACTTTTGAAACGAAAAACATTGTAAAAAATATTATTTCAAAATTTACGACAGGTAATTTTAGAAGTGATCGGGTACGATGCGCGCTATACTTGATAATGATTTCACCGGATTATGCAATATTTAAATAGAATAGAAAATGAGCAATAATAAATATTCAAGACGAAAATTTATCGGACAAGCAAGTTGTGCAGCCATTGGAAGTACAACTCTTTTCAATACACTACTTAATCTTAAAGCGATTAATGCTTTAGCGTTATCTAACTCAGCATTAGATCCGGGATATAAGGCTCTGGTATGCATAAATCTCTCCGGAGGAAATGATTCTTTTAATATGCTTGTTCCAATGATTAATTCGGAATATAATGTATATAAATCAGTAAGATCAAATCTTGCCTTAAGTAAGGAAGACTTATTAAAGCTAAGAATAACCAATCAGCCGAACAAAGAATATGGTCTGCATCCTTCTATGCCTGAATTGCAGAAGATGATTGATTCTACTGAGGCTGCTATAATTGCAAATGTTGGAACGATACTCGCTCCAACTACAAAGGATGATTTTTATAATAACAAAGTTCCACTCCCTTTAGGATTGTTTTCCCACTCAGATCAATCAGCACATTGGCAGACAGGAATTCCTCAATCTCGCACCAATATTGGTTGGGGAGGAAGAATGTCAGATCTGATTCATGATATGAATTCCAATGATAAAATAAGTATGAATATTTCTTTGGAAGGAACCAATTATTTTGAAACGGGAAATGAATTGGTTGAGTATGTAGTTGATCCCCGAAATGGAGCAATAGGAATTGATGGGTACAGACCCGGAATGTATGATATATTTAATATTAATAAAGCAGCCGGAATTGATTCTATCTTAAATCAAACACATAAAGATATTTTCAAAAAAACATACATTGATTTATTGGTTAATTCCCGTGATGGACAATTGCAATTTGCAGACGCATTGGATACTTTTCCTGATTCTAAATTAACAACTCAATTTAGTGATAATAATTTTTCCAGATCATTACAAATGATAACAAGGATCATTGCTTTGCATGAAACACTTGGATTTAAGCGTCAAATATTTTATGTTAATGTTTCAGGTTGGGATCATCACGATGAGGTGCTTAATACGCAAGCAGAAATGTTACGAATGGTTTCTCAAGGGTTAAATGAATTTAACCAGGCATTAAAAGAGATCAAACTTTTTAACCAGGTAACTACATTCAATATATCTGAATTTGGTCGAACATTAACTTCTAATGGTAATGGATCTGATCATGCATGGGGAGGAAATTGCTTTGTTATGGGAGGAGCAGTTAGTGGAGCAAAAATGTTTGGTAAATATCCATCGTTAGATCTCAATAGTAATCTTAATGTTTATGAAGGTTCTATAATACCTACAACTCCGGTTGATTTATATTTTGCTGATCTCGCTTTATGGATGGGTGTCCCAAAGTCAGAATTAAGTTACGTACTTCCAAATATCGGAACTTTTTATGATGTAAATTCTTCTAACAAACCATTGGGTATTTTTAAATAGTAAATTATGAAAAAATTATTTATATCGTTTGCAATTTTTACTTCTGTTATACAAGTTCAGGCTCAATGTTTTCCTGATCAGCACAGCACAAGTTGGACAGATAGCTGGATTTCATGTCAGTCATCTGCTTCACCCAATAAAGCAAATGCTGAGGGACATTGGATTCTTTATGATTTGAAAGAGAGATACAACATTGAGCAATTGAAAGTGTGGAATGTTAACGATCCGGCACATTTGGATTGGGGAATTAAGGATTGTAAAATTGAATATTCAGGGAACTTGGTGGATTGGTATCAAGCTGCAGAGATTAGATTAGAGAAAGCAAACGGAAGATCTGATTATGAAGGAATGAATTGGAGAAATCTCAGAATTCCTGAAGCGAGATATATATTGCTTACAGCTTTAAGTAATTATGGGAAGGAGAATTGTTTTGGACTTGCAGAAATAAGATTCTCCGCCGAGAAAGTTATTATTAGTAATGTAGATCAAGACCACAGTTCTGCCGAACTATTTGCAACGATTCAGCCCAATCCGGCTCGGGATCAATTTATGGCTAAGATTCAATCTCAATCCGGAGAAAATGTTGAATATAGTTGTATTGATATCTATGGTCGTGTAATAGAACAAGGTAAAATTAACCTTTCAAAATCAAATTATATTTTGCGTGTTATTACATCTCAATGGATACCTGGTCAATATCAGTTTGTTGTTAAAACAAATAGTCAGCTTAAGAGGTATTCAATCATAAAACTGTAGCAAAGTTTTCAAAAGCAAAATATTGAATACAACTAAGGCAAGATTCATTTTTCAAAAATGTATGTTTTGAATTTCTTGTGATGCTATTCTAGACGATAATAAAATTCGAAATTGTTAGCTGTTTGATTAAAGTTTCACTGTGACTCCTTCTATTCCCATAATTGTGTCCGGAAAGATTGCTTTACATTCGTCAACGAGTTCTTCAATATCAGAGTAGCGAGAAGAATAATGTCCGGTAAGAAGTTTTTTTGCGTTGGCTTTAAGTGCAATAGTAGCCGCTTGAGAAGTGGTTGAATGTCTCATTTCTACAGCTTTATCAATAAGGTCATTTTTATAGGTAGTTTCATGATAGAGAAGATCAACATCCTTAATGAAAGGAATAATACTTTCACTATATTGAGTATCACTACAATATGCAAATGACTTTTTTAGAATCCGGGTCTCTAACGCATCCTGTGCAAGGACTTTTGATCCCATTTTAGTTGTAATATTTTCTCCACGCTTAACGCTGCGAATTTCTGAAAACGTCATAGGATTTTGATCCAAAATTTCCTTTTTCAAATTTAATCTTGTAGAAGCGTATCGGAAACAATATCCAATGCAGGGTACCCGATGATCTAATGGAAAATGTTCAATAAATAATTCTTCATCAATCTCAATTTTGCCTGAAGTAAGATGATCTAGTTCTATTATCCTTAGCTCATAAGAAAGATGTGAATGACTTAATCTCAGAATTGTTTCTGTATACTCTTTTAAGCCTACAGGGCCAATTAAAGTTATAGAATTGGGCAATTGATAAAGCCCCATGGTATTGAGCAAGCCGGGAAGGCCATACAGGTGATCCCCGTGCAGGTGCGTAATTAAGATATGCGATAGCTGAGTCCATTGAATCTTTTGCTGGAATAGACGCATCTGTGTCGATTCGCCACAATCAATTAGGAATAACTGCTCTTGAATATTCAGCAGCTGAGAACTTGGAAATCTTTTTTTCGAAGGTGTGGCGGAGGAAGATCCTAGTACTGTGAGTTCAAATCGATGACTATTCCTCTTCCTCATTAAGATCCCGCTCCATATCTTCCATAAAAATATAATCCACTGATTCCTCCAGGGTAGGAATTAAGGTCAATATGGTGTCTAGCTTAGAAATTTCTATGAGTTTTTTAATCGAATCGCTTTGAATATTCGTTAATACAAAGGAGCCGTAGTTCTTCCAAAGCCGATTTGCGGTTAAAATTGAGCTGAGTCCTGAAGAATCTATATAATTTACCTTAGAAAGGTCAAAAATTAGATTTTTCACTCCCTCATTTCTCAAAAATACAAATTCGGATTTGAGTTGAGGGGCTATTAATGAGTTAAGGTTAGCTTCCTCCAGACTAAAGATAGAATAGCGTTCCTGTTTGTCAATTTCGTATTTCATGAGATATTAGGATATATTTTTAATTATAAATATTTGATTTACAGCACTTTGAATTTTTATTACGAAGAATTATGATTCCGATTCTTAAAAAAAACAGTATTTTTGAGAGCGTAAATTTAATAAAGCCTGACCTCTTCGTGAACATAAGAGTTTATATTAGCATTATTTAACAGAACTTTACTGTAACGAAAGAGCAATTTAGAAGTCAAATACACAAAACCGTTAAAAGAAGAATGAATAAAAGGTTTTCATCCAAAGTAAAAAAGGTCTTAGCGAACAGCAGAGATGAGGCATTAAGGCTTAACCATGATTATATAGGAACTGAACATATTCTATTAGGAATGTTAGCGGAAAAGGAGTGTCTGGCTGTAAATGTCCTACGGTCATTAAAAGTGAATCTGAAGCAATTGCGATCCACGATTGAAGAGGCTATACCCGTTCGTAAGGGAGAAGGAGCTAATTTTCAAGTTGGAAATCTTCCTTTAAACAAACAAGCGGAAAAAGTATTGAAGTTTACCTATTTGGAAGCTAAGATATCCAAAGAGGAGGAAATATATCCTGAACACCTATTACTTTCCATTATGAAACATCACGACAATCTTGCAAGCTCAATTCTTGAAGAGTTTAATGTAGATTATGAAACTTTCAAGTCAGAGTTGGATTATCTGAGTCAACAGTCTAATCAGGGAATAATGGAAGAGCTTCCTGATATTAGTGCTTCCGGGGAGTCAGATTCATTCGAAGAAGAACAAAGCAGCAATCCATTTACTAAAAAAACAAGTGGAAAATCAACGACACCAGTCCTTGATAATTATGGTCGCGACGTAACCAGACTTGCTGAAGAAGGTAAGATAGATCCAATTGTTGGACGTGAGATGGAAATTGAGAGAGTATCTCAAATTCTCAGTCGACGCAAGAAAAATAATCCAATATTAATTGGAGAGCCCGGAGTTGGAAAGACTGCGATCGTAGAAGGGCTTGCTTTAAGAATCATGCAAAAACGCGTTTCGAGGACTTTATTCAATAAAAGAATTGTGATGTTAGATCTTGCAGCACTTGTTGCAGGTACTAAATATAGAGGACAGTTTGAAGAAAGAATTAAAGCAATCATGACTGAATTAGAAAAATCACGTGATGTGATTCTATTCATTGATGAAATTCATACAATTATTGGCGCAGGAGGCGCAACCGGATCATTAGATGCATCCAATATTTTTAAACCTGCCTTAGCGCGTGGTGAATTGCAATGTATTGGGGCTTCTACTTTAGATGAATACCGACAGCATATTGAAAAAGATGGTGCACTTGACAGACGCTTTCAAAAAGTAATGATCAATCCACCAACAGTCGAAGACGCTTTACAGATATTGCATAATATCAAATCTAAATATGAAGAGTTTCATTCCGTAAGTTACAGTGATGAAGCTATTCAAGCCTGCGTGAAATTGAGCGACAGGTATATTACAGATCGTTTTCTTCCGGATAAAGCAATTGACGTATTGGATGAGGTTGGAGCAAGAGTCCATCTCAACAATATTCATGTTCCGAAACATATTGAAGAAATCGAAAAACAAATTGATACAATTCGCGATCAAAAAAACCTCGCAGTAAAGAGTCAACAATATGAAAAAGCTGCGGACTTAAGAGATCTTGAGTCTAAGATGCAAAAGAAACTAGAAACTGCAAAGCAGGAATGGGATGACGAATCAAAAACTAAAAGATTTCCGGTAACTGAAGATGATATAGCTGAAGTTGTGTCTATGATGACAGGAATTCCTGTTAAAAAAGTAGCACAAAGCGAAGGCAAGAAGTTGATTCATATGGCTGAAGAATTACAGAAAGTAGTAATTGGTCAAAATGAAGCAGCGTCAAAAATATCAAAAGCAATTCAAAGAAACAGGGTAGGATTAAAAGATCCAAGAAAGCCAATTGGTACTTTTATATTTTTAGGACCTACGGGTGTTGGTAAAACAGAAATGGCAAAAGCAATTTCGAGATTACTATTTGATTCTGAAGACTCACTAGTCAGACTTGATATGAGTGAGTATATGGAAAAATTTACAGTTTCAAGATTAATTGGCGCTCCTCCGGGATATGTAGGTTATGAAGAAGGAGGACAACTTACGGAAAAAGTTAGACGTAAACCGTATGCAGTAATTCTGCTTGATGAAATTGAAAAAGCGCATCCTGATGTTTATAACATTTTGTTACAAGTATTAGACGAAGGAACATTAACAGATGGCTTAGGAAGAAAAGTAGATTTTAAGAATACGATTCTAATCATGACATCCAATATCGGAGCAAGACAGTTAAAAGACTTCGGACAGGGAGTAGGTTTCGCAACCAAATCAAGAATTGAAAATGCGGATGAAGATGCCAAGAATGTTATAAAGAATGCATTGAAGAAAACGTTTTCACCAGAATTTTTAAATCGTATTGATGATGTGGTGATTTTCAATACACTCGAAAAAGAACAGATTTTCCAAATTATAGATTTAGTAATTGCAGCTCTTTTAAAGAGAATTGCTCAGATGAATATTGAGTTTACTATCTCTCAGGAAGCCAAAGAATTTTTGGCTGAAAAAGGATATGATCCTCAATTTGGTGCTCGTCCATTACATAGAGCATTGCAAAAATATCTGGAAGATCCTTTGGCTGAATACATACTTTCCGAGTCTCCGGAAGCAGGTACAAAATTGACCGCGACATTAAACAAAGAGAAGGATGCCATATTAATTGTTACTCCTTCGGTGAGTAAAAGTGCAAAAAAGTCCTAGTTGATTTTGAAATTATTACCTTTGGCGCCTAATCCTATTTTATTATAAAAAACTAATTCAATTTTGTCAGATTACAACAGAGAAAATTTCAGGCTAAACGAACAAATTAAAAATTACACGATACGACTTACTGGTGATGATTTTGAGGCCATTAGCGAAGTAGCAGGCAAAACCATCGAACCCGGAATCTATGACACATCCCAGGCAATCAAATGGGCTTATGAGCTAGGCATGGATCTTATTGAGATCAGTGGAAAGGCTGACCCACCTGTCTGTAAAATTTCTGATTATAAGAAGTTCCTTTACAACAAGCGTAAAAAGGAGAAAGAAATAAAGGCTAAATCGGCAAAGACTGTCATTAAAATCCTTCGATTTGGCCCAAATACAGATGATCATGACTTTGATTTTAAAATAAAGCACGCTGTAAAGTTTCTCGAAGAAGGTGCCAAGGTTAAGGCTTACGTTCAATTCAGAGGAAGGGCGATCGTTTATAAGGATAGGGGTGAATTGCTCTTGTTAAAGTTCATTAAAGAACTAGAGAATTATGCTTCTGCTGAGGAATTGCCGAAATTGGAGGGCAAACGAATGTTTGTAACCATGGCTCCTAAAAAAGGAGCAAAAAGTTAAGTTAATAAAGAATAGTTTCTCGAAAAAGTGTATCTTTGCGCCCTCTAAAAAAATATGTATGCCTAAGGTAAAAACCCACTCTGGAACAAAGAAACGCACTAAACTTACTGCTTCAGGTTTGGTAAAGACCTACCAGGCTAATACTTCTCACTTATTACGCAATAAAAGTAAGAAGGCTAAACGCCGTCACAGGTCTAACGTAGTAGCTCATCCTACTGAGCAGGCCAGGCTAAAAGCATTATTAGGGATATTTTAAATAAATTTTTAACCGGATCGGTGGTTAAGCATTCTGAAATATCAGAATCCCCCGGACCTTAAAATATAAAACATGCCACGTTCAGTCAACGCCGTAGCCTCAAGGGCACGAAGAAAAAAAATCCTAAAAGCCGCAAGAGGATATTTTAGCGGAAGATCCAAAGTTTATACTGTAGCAAAGAATGCTGTAGAAAGAGCAATGAGATACGCTTTTATTCACCGTAGAGCGAAAAAGCGTGCTTTTAGGAGGCTTTGGATTGCCAGAATTAATGCAGCTGTTAGACCTTTAGGCATAAATTATAGCCGATTTATAGATGGTCTAACCAAGAAGAATATTCTTCTAAATCGTAAGGTTCTTGCAGATCTTGCATTGCATAATCCACAAGCATTTAAAGCTGTGGTGGAGAAGGTGAAAGGGTAATTTCAATACTTAGTTCCTGTGTATAAAGCTTTGTTCTTCAATAAGGACAATTAGAGAATTATTTTTTTAATTCTATTAATGTTTCAAGTTCATTTACATTCATTCAGAATGTAGTTGTGAATGTTGAAAGAAGATTGTGTAATTAATTCTTTATTAGAAGAACTATAAAAACACATAGCTTTCTAATTATTGTAGTTTTAAATGAAAAATTTCTTTTCGATGTAACTTACATTTTAAGAAACTATCTTATTTTTTTTCTTAGAAAATAAAGAGGCAATCCTGAAAAACATATGATTAGTCCTAGTAGAGATTGAATAACAGGAGATTTATCATTTACATAATTTTCAACATCGTTATAAATAGTTATAATTAAATAACTAAATGTGAAAATGATAAAAATAAGAGTGGGTATAGGATATAGCCATACTTTATAAATTCTTGGATAGTCCGGCATTTTGAATCTAAGAATAATAACTCCTAAAGCACTCATACCATAGAAGAACCAGGTTACAAATATGAGCATATCTGTAAGCATATCAAATGAACCAGTCATGATTAACACAGAACTCCAAAGTAGATTCATAGAAAGAGCAAAAACTGGCGATTGAAATCTGGAATGAATTATATTTAATTGCGGGTAGAAATTATTATCCTTGAACCAGGCATAGCTTACGCGTGACGTGCTTAAGACATTCGAATTTACAGTTCCGGCAGTTGATAAAACTACCATTATCGTTATTATAATTGCACCTGAACCTAACCAGATAGATGTGCCTGCATCGCTGGCTATGAACGAAGAAGAAGGCATAGTTGGAATTCCGAGGGTAAATATGTATGCAAGATTTAGAAGAACATATGATAGTATACATACTAATAAACCTATAAAGTATGCACGAGGTATGTTCTTTTGCGGGTTCTTGATTTCTCCTGCTACGAATCCTAAGTTGTTCCAACCATCATATGCCCAAAATGCACCTGTGAGTGCCATCATAAATGTATTCAAGTTAAAATCAGATTTATGATATTCAATATTTGACGCATTATTAAAAGCTGATGGTAATGCTCCTAGAATTATTAAGAGTATAGCAATAATTTTCAAAGAGGATAATATATTTTGGGTTTTTGCAGACCAATTTGTACTTCTAATATTTAAAAAAGTAAATATTGCAAGTATTAAGATCGTTACAATTTTAAGATAAAAGTGTTCTAAAAAGATGAGCTTGCCAATACCGGGAATATGCATCTGGCTTGCATTGACAATAGAGGAGTTGAGTTCAGGTAGATGCAGAAAGAAATCTATATACTGACTACACACATATGCAATCGAAGCATTACCGGCTGTATTAATAACTGAAAACGCTGACCATCCATAAAAAAAGCTGAAAGTTTTGCCATACATTTTTTGTAAGAAAACATATTGTCCACCGGTCTCTGGAAACATTGCAGCTGTTTCTGCATTCGTTAATGCGCCACAAAGAGTTATAAATCCTGCAATTATCCAAACAGCAATCAACAACCATGCTGATTGAAGTTGTCCAGCCATTATAGCAGGTTTCATGAAAATACCGGATCCAATTACAGAACCAATTACGAGAGCAAGGCACTCTTTAAAACCAAGAATTCGCTGTAATGAATTAGGCATTAATCTTACTATGCAGCAAGATAGTAAGAAGCTGAATTATAAATACTTTATTTTGATTGAGGAACAGATAGCTTGAAAAACTGATCAAGTTTTGGAAGAATAATTATTTCAGTTCTTCGATTTTGTTTTCTGCCTGTTTCAGATTCATTACCTGTTTTAGGTAGATATTCTGAACGGCCTCCTGCAGTGATTCTCGCTGGCTCTACATTATATTTTCTTTGTAATAATCGAGCAATAGCAGTTGCTCTTTTTGTGCTGAGATCCCAATTGTCTATTACACAATCAGTATTTATTGGCACATTATCTGTGTGACCTTCAATGAGTATATCAAGATCGCGTTGATCATTAAGAATTCTGGCAATCTTTTCTAAAGTTGAGCCGGCGGATTCATTAATAACTGAGCTTCCAGATCGAAACAGCATTTTATCTGACAAACTAATATAAACCACTCCCTTCTTCACTTCAATATTAATATCATCAGATGAAATATCACCCAATGATCTTTTTAAATTCATAACTAAAGCAAGGTTGATAGAATCTTTTCTGCTCATTTCTGAAGTAAGATTTTTAATATAGATATCTTTTTCATTCATGGCTTCCAATGATTTTTGGATGCTTTCAGCACCGGTTTTACTTACTACGCTAAGATCTGAAAGACGCTCTAATAGATTCGTGTTATTCTTCTTTAAGTAATCCAATTGTTCTTCCAGGCTTTTTATTTTATCAATTTTAGAACTCATGCCTGATTCAATTTCACTTACTTTTGAATTATACTTCGTGATTACTTCTTCTTTTGAGCTTAAGCAATCTCCTAATTCTTCTTTACATTTTGTTAATAGTGATTGAAGAGATTCGTTTTCGGCTTTAGAAAGTTTAAATTTTTTGGAACTCACACAGGAAAAAAGTCCAAAAAAGATAAAAAGAAAGAAAATTTTAAAAGCGTTAACTAATTTCATAATAACCGTATTGTACTGCAAATAAAGGAAGATTATTGTAATTGTTAAACATTTATAAGAGGATTTAAATGTTTATTAACGTATATATTCCAGAATGTTGGCAAAGAAATTTTCAATTGATAAAAATTAAAGCAATAATCCTGAAGATAGGGTGGAGATTGATCTTTAAGATCAACTTGACATAAAATGGATATTCGTAGAGAATAAATAAATAGAATGTCATAGAATATTTTGCAAATGCACTTACATTTGTTGCCATGGAGAAATCGCCACTAAATGTTTTTGGAAAAGAAATAGAACCTTGTAGCTTAAAGCCATTGACTGGGTTTTATCGAGATGGATGCTGTACTACTGGTGTCGATGATGTTGGCTTGCATACAGTTTGTATCGTTGCAACAGAAGAATTCTTAGAGTTTTCGAAAAAAGTGGGAAACGACTTAAGCACTCCTAGACCGGAACATTTATTTGATGGAGTTAAGCCTGGCGACAGATGGTGCCTTTGCATGATGCGTTGGGTGGAAGCTTACCAAGCAGGATGTGCACCGGATGTGGTGCTTGAAGCCACTAATAAATCCGTGCTTGAAACGATACCATTTGAGGTTTTATTGGAATATAAAAAATAAGAGAAGAAATTTTATCTCTTAATTCTATTTCTTGCTCTCATCCTTAAAAAAATATCTTTGAAGAATATCCTGAGCCCATTCTTTTCCGCCAAGTCCAAATGCAATTGCTAAGGCCAAGCCTAATGAGCCAAAGAAAATGCTAACAACATTTGTGATAATGGTTTCTCCAATGCCAATTTGTGTTAGAGAAATTGCAATAGTGAAAAACCCAATACTGTAAAAGACCAATTTGCCGATCAGTTCAGGGTTTTCAAACTTGCTTTCTTCAAGACCACTTATGACAAGACTACTCACAAATTCTGCTAGATAAAATCCGATTATAATAATTATACTTGCAATTAATACATTAGGAATAAAAAGTAATAAATGATTTAATAAATCAGAAACAATCATTAATCCCAAATTATTAAAAAATGCAACCAGCACTATCAGCATAATAGCCCAGAAGCAAATTCGGGAAAGTATGCCTGAAAATCCATTAACTACACCTCTTTTTTCCAGGAATCGATGCACTCCAGATTTTTGAGCAAGTCGATCAATTCCCATGCTATGAGATAGACGCAAAACAATCCATTGAATGAATTTTGCAATAAGCCATCCTCCAATTAATATCATTAGTGCATTTACAAGCACTGTAAGATTGCCTGTAAATGAATGAAGCATGTTTTGAAAATTAATTTTTAATTCCTCAAGTATATTCATGGTTAATTATTGATCTTGTTCAATTGGAAAAATTTACTACAAGCTAGTGAACATAAAAAGTGATGAATAAAAATAAAGTATTGAATTTCATCATTTAACGTTTGCCTTTAATCTCAGAAATTTTAGTTGCATTGTTATAAACCACATTTTGCAATATTCATCTTATAAAATATAAAATCATTCATCCTTCACTTCCAGGTCTTCAGTCATTTTTCTGATAATTCTAAATTCACTCAGGAATTCTTTTGCAATGACTCGGAAAATAGTATAAGTAGGTATTGCCAATACCATTCCAAGAATTCCATCAATTCTTGCACCAATCATAATAACTAGAAATATTTCGAGCGGGTGAGCCTGCACTCTTTTCGAAAAAATAAATGGTTGTATGATGAAGTCATCTAAAATTTTAACGATGAGGAATACAACTAATACTTTAGTTAGAAGCGGTATTATCTCAGAGTAGAAACTAAGATCAAGATTAGAAGAAATCGTAAGTAAGCAACCAAAGGCAGCTCCAATGACGGGTCCGATATATGGAATAATGTTGATTATAGCATAAAACACTGCAATTAGAAGAGCATTTTTTATTCCAATAATGGTTAAACCGGCTGTAATCAGCAACATTAATATAAACATTTGTAACACAATTCCACCAAAATAACGCGTTAACAAATTGCTTACTACTTCGATTACTTTTCTAGATTTTTTTGCAGCTGATGCAGGGACAGCAGATACAATCATCTGTTTAAATAAGTTTCTTTCTTTTAAGAAGAAGAAAGAAATGAAAATAATCGAAAATAAACCAATTACGAGATATCCTGCCTGGCTTAATAAATTTCCAAAAAAGCCACTTAGTTTCGCCGGATCAAAATATTTTCCTACAACAGCCTTAACTTGTTCTGCAGCGCTTGGTCCGGGTTCAAGACCTAATGATCGCAACCAGGAATTAAATTTATCAATAGGTTCCTGTAATGCCAAGGAAATGCTATTGAAATCAACTTTGGATAATATTACTGTTTGCTGTACAATAATGGGTACAAAATACCAAAGTAGCGAGCCTATAATACTGAATATGATAATGAGTGTAATTAAAGCGGCTAAAGATTTACCGAAATTAAATTTTAAAAGTTTAAATTTGAAAAGTAGAAACTTCATAATAGGATCACCTGCCATGCTTATGATCCATGATATTAAAACATAACTAACTACTTCACTGAAATATCCTACTAATAGTAATACAAGGAATATGACTATACCACCAAAAATATATTTGCGATACTGAGACCACATGAAGTAATATTTTGATTGCGTTATACTGTTACTTCTTGCTTAACGGGAACAACCCAATTGTAATAATCAGTTACTCGACCTTTACGTATACCATTAATTTCGGATTTCATTAATTTTGACAGGTTCCAATTTGCAGGATCAAGTTTTAAGTCGTGACCATGAAATCCGATTCTATCCACATGAGCAATGACGGCAGCTGTACCAGTTCCAAATACTTCTAATAATTCTCCTTTTGAATGAGCATTTGAAATTTCATCCATGCTAACATGCTTCTCTTCAACAATATGTCCTTTTTTACGAAGAAGTTGAATGACACTATCGCGAGTTACACCATCAAGAATAGTTCCGGTTAAATCCGGTGTAATGATTTTATCTTTTAAGACAAAAAATATATTCATCGTTCCAACTTCCTGAACGTATTTAAATTCTTTGGCATCCATCCACATCACCTGATCATATCCCAATTCTTTTGCCAATTTGGTAGGATATAAACTTGCGCCATAATTTCCTGCGGCTTTTGCATATCCAACTCCACCTTCGGCAGCACGAACATACTTATCTGCAACATAAAGCCCTACAGGTTTATTATAATACGGACCTGAAGGAAGATTCATGATCATCAACTTAAAGGTATCAGAAGATCTAACGCCAACAAATTCATCTGTTGCCATCATCACCGGGCGAATATACAATGCCGACTCTTCATCCTTTGGAATCCAAGCTCTGTCCATCCAAACCAATTCTTTTAAAGCATCTACAAATAGATCAACAGGAAATTCAGGCATGCACATTCTGACTGCTGATTTATTTAGTCGTTCTGCATGTTTGTGAGGTCTGAAAAGAAGTGGCATTCCTTCATCATTGATTCCGGCCTTCATCCCTTCAAAGATCGCCTGACCATAATGCCAAGCCATTGTAGCAGGATGAAAAGGGATTTTATGCAATGGGCAAATTTCGAAATTCTTCCATTGTTTCCCATCGAAATCTGCTACAAACATGTGGTCTGCGAATACTTTGCCAAAGGGAATGTTGTTGAAATCCAACTCAGCTATTCTGCTTTTTTCGATAGTGCTAACTTTTATATCTGAATGCATAGATTGGTTTTTATTAGACTTAAGTAGATTTGCCAAAGATAAGACTAAAGTAATCGCTTTAACTTTTAACGAGACCTAAACCTTAGTTTTGGACAAATATTTGAGCAAATATACGACATATAACATTTCAGAAGAAAATTTTGTTTTTGGCAATAAAAAATATAATTTTCCAAATATTATTCTTTGTGATTACTCAGAATATCAAGATAAGGATAAAAAAGAGGCGCTTCACAAAATATTATTGTCAATTAATATCAATATTAATGATAATGGAGCGTTGGAACTGCTAAAAAAAAATGAATCTTTTTCTTTTCATGTTTTAAATCCTCGTCCTGAAACAGATATCTTAGTCTTTGGCCTGCGTCCCTCCAGATTAATGCTTCAGGGTTTTGACGAATTATATATTTCATTTGACTTTCTGGGATGTAGAATTATGTTCGTTGGCCCTCTAAGTGATTACCTTCATGAGAAGAATAATAAGCTTTTGCTTTGGAACGCATTAAGAGTATGGAAGAGCCTATAATTTCTCTTGTTATGGCAAGCGCCAACCCTAAAAAGATTGAAGAGGTAAGACAGATTTTACCGGAAAGAATTCAAATTATTTCTCTTGAGGAAATGGAGATATATGATGATATCCCTGAAACCGGTAATACTCTTGAAGAGAATGCTTTGATAAAAGCCCGATTTATACATCAGTCAAAGAAATGTAACTGTTTTGCAGAAGATTCTGGTCTTGAAGTCTATTCTTTAAGAATGGAGCCAGGAGTGTATTCAGCGCGATATGCAGGATTGCAAAAGTCTTCTGAAGATAACATCAATCTTCTGCTAAAGAATCTTGAAAACGAAGAGAATAGAAACGCTAGGTTTAGGACGGTTTTGGCGCTAATATTGGATGAAAAGGAATATTTATTTGAAGGAATAATTCAGGGATCTATTTCTAAATCCAGAAGCGGATTAAATGGATTTGGGTATGATCCTGTATTTGTTCCGGACGGTTCTGTCGAGACTTTCGCTCAATTAAACCCGGAACAAAAGAATGAAATATCTCATAGAGGTATAGCCGTTAGAAAATTTATTGATTTTTTAAAATTGTATACAGGTTGAAGAATACTTTAATTTTTCAACCCCTAATTAGTAAGTAATTGATATTCAAATCATTGATTATTTTTTATTTTTTAGTCAAAGAATTGATTAAATTTGCCAAACAAAACCAAAACTTATGCAACTCCTCCTCAAGTTTTTTATTTGTATACTATTTGTCTACAAACTTAATTCCCAGTCTAACTTTAATTTTCATTGTCCCGGCAACATAACTGTAAATTGTAATATTGATTATAAGAATCTCGATCAATTTGGCAAAGCTTATGTTGATCAGAATGGATTGCAAGTATGGATCAAGGATTGTAAAGTAATTACTGAAATTAATGATTGCGGTATTGGTGAAATATCCAGAATATGGGAAGTTCAAGATCCTGATCTTAATTGGCAGTCTTGTAAGCAAATAATAACTTTATCAAATGCGAATGCATTTGGTTATAATGATATTACTTGGCCAAGAGATATAACAATTGAATCTTGTGATCCGGAATCTGATTTAAAAAACGTATCCAAACCTTTTGATAGACCGTATTGGAAAACCAATAAATGTGCAAAACCAATGTTAGGGTTTTCGGATTCAAGACATAAAGTTAACGAGTCTTGCACAAAGCTATTACGAACCTGGAAGATTTTGGATTGGTGTGTCTACGATGCATATAAGAACCCAAATGCAGGAATATTTTTATATACCCAAACTATCAAATTAATAAAAAATGATTCAGCAGTTAAAATCCTTTGCCCAAATGATACAGTTGTTACAACTTATGATTGTAAAGGAGTTCAACTATCAATAGATCCTGCTAAATTTTCTTCTCAATGTAACATTCCATTTATAATTTATAACGATTCTGAACATGCTGATACGAATCTTTCAGGAGCTAGTGGTTATTACCCATTAGGAGATCATAAATTTTATTATATAGCAGAATATGCTTGTGGAAAAGAATTAAAATGCGAATACAATATTAGTATAAAGAATATTAAGCAGCCAACGCCGTACTGCAAAGTTGGAGTAATTATAGATCTCATGCCTGTTGATAGCAACGGTGATGGCATGCCGGATGAAGGTATGGTGGAAGTATGGGCCAGTGATCTTAATCATGGTTCATTTCATAGCTGCCCAGGTAACAACATCAATTTCTCGTTTAGTGAAGATTTACTTGATAAAAATAAGATATTCACGTGTAAAGATTTAGGTGAGAATGAAGTTACAATTTATGTAACTGATAAAAACGGAAATAAGGACTTTTGTAAAACAAAAATTATTATTCAGAATAATACTGGTATCCCAAATTGTAAAAAGACTTTTGTAAATAATAAAAAATATGGTGTAAACTTTTCTGTTAAAAACTTTGAGACAAAAAGTGCACCTCAAAGCATTAAGATAAAGCTGACTAATACTAAGGATAATTCAAGTTTTTTTCTACAAGAAATTAATCAAGGGGAATTTGAATTGAAGGACCTGCAATGTAGTGAAGACTATAATATAGAAGTTATTGTTAACGATAAATTTGTTTCTAATGTTGAAGATATTCTATGGTTAAAAAGATATCTTAATCATAAAATTGAATCACCTAGACCAACACAAATATTAGCTGCTGATATAAACTCAGATTCTAAAATTGATAATCAAGATCTGTTGTTAATATCGAAAAACAGAAATACTAATCATACTAACGGATATAAGTTGATTCCCGAGGAATTGTTAAATAATAATTCAAATTCTATCTTAGACGCATATACGAATGTAAGCTGGAAGTTAAATATAGCAGAAGAGGGAATTTATCAAAAAAAATTCACATTAATTCCAATTGGAAGATTTCAAAGTATTAAAAACCAAGCCGGTTTTTTTGTGACCCAGGAAACTTCGGATAATTCATTCATTGAAATAAGGCTAACACAGAACCAAAATTCTGTTTCATTAAGTCATGATTCAAAAGTAAATCTTTCTTGCGCTATTTATGATTTAACTGGCCGTGAAGTAAGGAAGTTTCAAATTGGAGAAAATCAATATGTAGAATTGTCCGGTAATTCACTACAGTTAAGTACCGGTTTTTATATACTTGATTTTGGGATCGAAAAGAAAAAGATTTTTATAGCAGCTGAATAATATTTATTCTTAATTCAATCTTTCTTTATAGCCTGATTCCCTTATAACTGCATAGGGTAGCTTGATTTTATATGCATTTGACGACGATTTCTTTAGACAGAATGACACTTATTGTTTGTCATCATCTATTGGAGTAAATCGAACCGGATGGCTTATTTTTAAAATAATGAATTAGCCATTCAACGAAGAATTGTACCAATCCAGAGCCAATTCCAATTGTTCTTCGCGATTTAAATTTGTATTGTCAATTATAATTGCATCTTCAGCTTTACTCAAGGGACTGTCCATGCGTGTTGAATCTAAATTATCTCTGTGTAATAAATTTTCCTTGACATGTTGAAGAGTAATTTGTCTTCCTAAAGCCTCCAATTCTTTTTGCCTTCGCAAAGTTCGAATGTTCACATCAGCTGTAACGAAAAATTTTAAATCCGCATTTGGAAACACAACTGTACCGATGTCTCTACCATCCATTACAAGAGAATTCGTTTTCCCCAGTCCGCGAAGGATTTCGTTAACTTTGTTTCTAACCTCACTGATCACTGAAACTTCAGAAACCCATCGTGACACATCTGTTTTACGAATTTCATCTGTTATATCTTCATTATTCATAGTGAGCTTAATATTCTCGCCCAAACTTAAATTAAGATGTATAAAGGGGAGTGCTGCGACGACCGATTTAATGTCTTCCGGATGAATTACATGTTGAATACAGAATAAGGTAATTGCCCTATACAGCGAACCGCTATCGAGGTAACGAATATTCAAAGATCTTGCTAAATCTTTTGCAAGAGTGCTTTTACCGCATGCAGAATACCCATCAATTGCAATTATAACTTTCTTTTCAGGCATCGTGGGATAAAGGTCAAAAAAAAATCCCAAAAAGCATTCGGGATTTTTTTATTCTAAACTATGTTTTAATTAGTATTCGTCTTCATTAAATAGAAAATCGTCTTTACGGGGATAGTCCGGCCAGATATCTTCCATAGATTCAAAAATCTCCTCTTCATCATCTAACTCCTGGAGGTTTTCAATAACCTCTATCGGGCAGCCTGAGCGTATGGCATAATCAATCAATTCATCTCGTGATGCTGGCCAGGGAGCGTCTTCTAGATGATGTGCTAATTCTAAGGTCCAGTACATATTCGTCTATATATTTTAATAACAATCTTAATAATTCATTTTTTGAAAAAAAGTTCCATAAAAGGATTAAATTATTAACATAGCATCACCATAGCTATAAAATCGATATTTCTCTTTAATAGCCACTTGGTAAGCATCCATTAATAACTCATGTCCAGCAAAAGCGGATACCATAATCATTAGACTTGATTTTGGCAGGTGAAAGTTGGTAACCATGCGATTGGCAATTGAGAAGTCGTAAGGTGGAAAAATAAATAAATTTGTCCACCCTTCAGCTGCTCGTAATTGCTTTGAGGCAGTGACAGAAGATTCTAAAGCTCTCATACTAGTAGTACCTATGCACATTACATTTTTCCCATTTTCTCTTGTCTTATTTACAAGATCTGCAGTAGCGTCGGGAATTTTGAAATACTCAGCTTCCATTTTGTGTTTTGATAGGTCTTCGACATCTATAGGTCTAAAAGTTCCCATTCCAACGTGTAGAGTTACTTCACCAAAGTACCCACCTTTAATTTCAAGCATCTTGCATAATTCACGACTGAAATGCAATCCAGCTGTTGGAGCTGCAACAGCACCTACTTCCTTAGCGTAAACAGTCTGATATCTTTCAATATCGCTGGCTTCAGAATTTCTTGTAATATATTTTGGCAAAGGAGTCTGTCCCAAAGCTCTTAGAATTGCCTGAAAGGACTCTTCGTCTCCATCATGCAAAAAGCGGATTGTTCTTCCCCTTGAGGTTGTATTGTCAACGACCTCGGCAGCAAGGACCTCTTTATTGTTTTTATCGTAGAAATACAATTTATTCCCAACTCTGATTTTTCTTGCAGGGTCAACTAAAACATCCCAAAGTCCAACTGTCTTATTTAATTCCCGTAACAGGAATACTTCGATTTTAGCGCCTGTTTTTTCCTTTTTACCATAAAGTCTGGCTGGAAAAACCTTGGTATTATTTATGATAATGGCATCCTTGTCTTCAACATAATCAATAATATCCTTAAAAATCTTATGTTCAATTTTTCCGGAATCTTTATGAATGACCATTAACCTTGAATCTGTTCGTTCAGATGCTGGGTATTGGGCAATGAGGTTTTTTGGGAGGTTAAAATCAAAATTAGAGAGCTTCGTCCGCATAACGGCTTTTTTATATTTTGCGCAAATGTATAAAATCCAAGTGCCACTTGTCAAGTGATATGGAATATATTAATCAGATATTCGTAAATGATTCTAAAAAAGAATTTATTATGTGGTCATAATTATATTTTTTCGTTAATTATCAGCCAATTATGTCAATTATTTAACAATGTCCATGAAACTGGATAAATTTGGTCCTAAATCATTTTTTAGTTAAACCCAAACAAATTGATTCTATTAAGAATATTAAAAGAAAGCCTTATTCAAGCGTTACAGCAGCTTATTAGCAATAAGTTGAGAACCTTTTTAACCTTATTAGGAATTATTATTGGGATATTTTGTGTAATTACGGTATTATCTGCTGTTGATTCCCTGCAGAATAATATTATCAAAAGTTTTCAGAAGTTGGGAACGGATGTGATTTATATTGACAAATTCTCATGGTCAGAAGAACCCGGGCAAAGTTTTTGGAAATATATGGCGAGACCTTATCCTTCTTTAAGAGACTTGGAGGCGATTCAGGAAAAGTCTAAATTATCTGAAAAATCAGCTTACATGGTTTTTGTACCGGGCAAAATGGTTAAACATGAAGGAAATTATGTTGAAGGAGCATACCTACTGGGTATTACCGAAGAATACAACCAGATTCTTAAAGTAGAAATTGGTGAAGGAAGGTACCTTTCTTCATTAGAATTTTCCCGGGGATCTAATCAGGCAATTCTTGGAACTTCTGTTGCTGAGACTTTATTTCCTAATGGTGACGGACTTGGTAAAGAAATTCAAGCTTACGGCCAAAAGTTTACAATCGTTGGTTTGATAAAACCGGAAGGAAAATCGATCATCAATGTCATGGAAACGGATCAGGCAATTCTTTTACCTGTTAATTCCATTAAGAAACTTGTGAACATAAATAGCAACGATACATGGGGAAGTCTTTTGGCAATTAAGGCGAAGAATCAAAATCAGATGGAAGAATTAAAATATGAAATTGCAAGTATTCTTCGACCCATACGAGGATTAAAACCGAAGGACAAAGATAATTTTAGTTCCAATCAGGTTTCAGTACTTACAAATATCATTGAAAGTGTCTTTGGTGTGTTGAATTTGGCAGGCTTTGCAATAGGATTTTTTGCAATGTTGGTTGGCGCTTTTGGTGTTGCGAATATCATGTTTGTTTCAGTAAAAGAAAGAACTTCAATAATTGGAATCAAAATGGCTATTGGTGCAAAAAGATACTACATTCTTCTTGAATATTTATTGGAAGCTGTTATTCTCTGTATTATAGGTGGAATCATTGGAATTATTATTGTCTGGCTTATGATGATGATTTTAACACAAGTTCTGAAATTTGATTTATTTCTGTCAGGAACAAATGTTCTACTTGGAGTTGGTCTTTCAGTGATTGTAGGAATCGTATCAGGATTAATGCCTGCTTTAATTGCTTCAAGAATGGATCCTGTGGAGGCTATTCGTAAATAATTTATTTTATATAGAAATTGAAATCATATTGAAAGCTTATCTTTTTTTTAGAAGCAAAATTAATTTCGATGTAATTAAATAAATATTGAGAATCAATATAAAATACAGCCTACATCAATTAATAATAGAATTCCTTGATCTACCAGCAAATTCGACAAAAGTCGGAACCAAAATCGAAAAATTATTTTTTATTAGGAAATACTGAGAAATGAACATAACGGCTCGGATTTTCCTTAAGATCATTCAAAAGTTTTTCAAGACTTTGAGAAGAGAGTTCAAGATTTTTATAAAGTGTAGGATCATTCATTAGTTTTGATAATGAGCCTTTTCCATTTTGTATTTGACCAACAAGTTCATCAATATTTTTTAAGGTTTTTGTCGCTTCTTGTGAGGTTTTTTGTAATTCAGTAATTGTAGCTTTGCTGGATTCAATAAGTTTTCCTGCATCAGCATTTTTGATTTGTGTACTTATGGATTCAAAATTTTTCAAACTTTGATCAATCGATTTAGCATTATTGGAAAGTGATTGAGATAGGGTAGCGAGACTTGTAACGGTTGTATTAATTTGTCTTGTATTAGCAGCTATTAACTCATTCAACTTAAGAGATAGCATATGAAGATTATGCAAGGTCCCGCTAAGATCATTCGAGATATTATTTAACTGACCCTTATTCACAGAGCTATCCAAACTAGATTTAATTTTGTTACCGATTGCTCCGATATAATCATCGACTTCAGCCTTGGGAAGCATAGAAGATAATATACTTTCTACTTCAGAGTTTATTATCCCTTTATTAGGAATGCAATCTTCAGAACAATGATGATCGAATCGCAGATCAATAGCTTTTCCGCCTAATAATCCTGTGGACACAAGAACCGCTTTTGCACTTTGCGGAATTTTAATGTTTCCTTTAATATCCAATGTAACTTTAACCTTATTCGGATTATCTTCTGCTAATTGAACTTTTAAAACAGTTCCAATTTTAATCCCTCTGGTAAAGACAGGGGATGAAGGGTCTAATTGAGCAACATTATCATATATGGAATAATAGGTCTTATGGTTGTCAAACAGATTATTCCCTTTAAGAAACTTATATCCAATAACCAGAATAACCAGGGTTATCGCGGCTAAAATTCCTATACGAGCTTCATATGAGATCTTCAAGTAGTTTAATTTTAAAACGTAAAGTTACAATTTTTCATTGTAAATCGATTTTTTGCTTGGAATGTAATAATTCGTTGAATGGGAAGGAGTGACTATTTAATTCTGAATTATTGGAATAGAGGCACTTTGAATTTCTACCATTCGGGTATTAAAATACTTTTGTATGCTTTCAAGAATTGACATAGATATTGTGGATTGACCTTCAGAGCTATTTAAATATTCTTCATCTTTGGAATTATTTATATAACCCATTTCAATTAGAGCTGATGGGACTGATGCTTTCCAAAGAACAGCAAATCCAGCTTGTCGCAGTGGACGACATCCGGCCGGATGCTTGGTTTGTAAATTATTTACTATGCTCTGACCAAATTCAAAACTTCGGGAAAGCACAGCAGATTGAATTTGATTTATAAATATAAAATCCTGGTTCTTATCATCTATTTCATTCCCTTGTTCAATAATATCCTCATGAAGATGATCTGAATTCTCCCTTAGCGTTATTGCAAGGTGATCATCTGTTTTATGAGTACCCATTACATAGACTTCAGCTCCATTAATCTGTCCTGATAGATTAGAATTACAATGTAGGGAAATAAAAAGATCTGCTTTCAATTGATTAGCCAATGATGCTCTTTCGTTAAGTGTAATGTAACTATCATCATGTCGAGTAAGAAATACCTCTGCTTCAGGCATATGGTGTAAAATAAGTGATCTTAAAGCAAAGGCTACAGAGAGGTTTATGTCTTTTTCAAGGGAATGCCTTCCTTTTGCTCCCTGATCTATTCCACCATGACCAGGGTCCAGAATTATAACTGGATTTCTAATAATTTGTACTTTTGAACCGTTATTGTTAAGGGCTGTTAAGAGGTAATAATTACTTGCAAATAGCAGTATTAATACCATTCTAAGCCTAAAACCGGCTCTTATGTAGTTTAACATTTTGAGTTCTTATTCGAGACAAAGATACAACATATTAAAGAAATTTATATATTTGGGAAATTAATTTTTACGGCTTGAGGTATTTGATTTTAGTATTTATTATTGGTAAGCTCTATTCACAGGATACGCTATTGCAGTATAAAACCCTTAGAGACACTGTAGCGACCCTTGACACTACAAGTACGGATAGCCTGTTCTTAAATGGACTTTTTCTCTATGTGGCAAGCAAGGATTCTGTAGACAAGCCAGTCATCTATTCTTCCCGGGATAGCATAATATTTGAACTTTCTAAAAAGCTTATTCACCTTTATGGAAATGCAAATATTAAGTATCAAACAATGGAGTTGAATGCTGATTACATTGTAATTGATATGAATAACAATGAAGTGGAAGCAACTCCATTACTAGACAGCTTAAAAAGTCCGACGGGCGTTCCAAAATTTAAAGACGGTGATCAAAGTTTTGATGCGCAGAACATTCGGTATAATTTTAAAACCAAGAAGGGAGTTGTTAAAGAAGTTTTGAGTAAGGAAGCTGATATTTTTATCCATGGGGAGAAAAGTAAATTTATTTCAAAGGATTCCGAAGGAAGTAGTGATCACACTGTATATAATGAGCACGGAATTTTTACAACTTGCGATGCTGGAGAACCTCATTTTGGTATTTTTAGTAAACGACAAAAAATTATTCCAAATAAATTAATTATTGTTGGCCCGTCGATTGTCAAAATTCACAATGTTCCTGCTCCGCCTTTTATGTTGCCATTTGGATTTTTTCCGATTTCTAAAAACAAGACATCAGGATTAATTTTCCCAAGAAACTATATTTTTTCACCTGATTATGGATTTGGACTTGAAGGAATTGGATACTATATTCCGATTAGCGACTATATGGATTTAAAAGTGACAACAGATTTTTATTTCAAAGGCTCATTCGGTTTGAATACATATATGAATTACAGTAAAAGATATAAGTATTCAGGAAATGCAAGTATTGAATATGATAACTTTAATAGAGAATTATCAGATTCGTATATTACAACTAAGATAAGAACATTAAACTTAAGGTTATCTCATAGACAACTCAGCGGAGCACATCCTTATCGAACGGTTAGTGGATCCATTGATTTTTATTTAAATCCCAACTCCAGACTCATTCAACGGGACGCTCGTTCTGTTCTTCAAAACACAGCCTATTCAATATTTACCATGAATTATGTTCTTCCCAATACTCCTTTTAGTCTGAATATGGGAATTACGCATAATTTAAATTTTAACACCAGAATTGTTAATCTTACATTGCCCTCATTAGATGTAAACATGCGTCCCATTAACCCATTTAAAAGTAAAAGCAAGATTTCTCAAACTGAAAAATGGTATGAAAAAATTACTTTAAATTATAATAGTAAAATTTTAAATAGAGTAAGCACTTATGATTCTGCGTTGTTTAATAAGAATGTATTGGATACAATGCAATATGGGGTTAGGCATAATGCTTCTATTGATATTAATTTTAAGCTTTTAAAATATTTAAATTTTGTTCCTAGTATTTCTTACAATGAAGAATGGTTCTTCAGGAATCAAGAGAAAATTTTTGATCCTGATACACAATATGTAAAAAACAGATTTGATACTACAAAACTTGATACTTTATTTGGTGCGATTAATACAATCACGAGTAATAAATTTGGAGCACTAAGAGAAATATCTATAGGGGCAAGTATTGGCACGCAGATTTATGGGCAGATTCTATCAAATAAAGGATGGTTTAGAGGAGTACGGCATGTTATTTCACCTACTATTAATTTTGGTTTCTCTCCTAACTATCATAGGTCACCGTTTAATTATTATAGTACAGTAGATTCCGATTCAAGACCATCTGAAAATAAAAAAATTGAATATTTACGATTTCAGAATAGTCCTTTTGGAACGAGTACTGTAGCTCAGGAAAGGGCTGTCATTACATTCAATATCAATAACAGGGTTGAAGGAAAATACTATTCAAAGCGTGATTCAACTTCGAAGAAAATTAATTTATTAGATAACCTTAACTTAGGTTGTAACTATCAACCTAATGCTGATTCATTTAAGCTTTCAAATATATCTGGATTTGGTCGAATTGGTTTATTTAAAGGATTGACTTCAATTAATTTTGGTTTTTCATTGGATCCTTATGCAAGAATTAAAGATGGAGACTTCGAAAGAAGAGTTGACACTCTTTCTTATAAATCGAATGGAAGAATATTCTATCTTAACAATTCAGATATAGGCTTAGCAACTCAATTCACTATACCTCAACTCATAAGACTCATTTCAGGAAAGAAAGCGACGAATGAAGAGTTACCAACTTTCGGATCAATTTTTGAAACATTTTCTATTTATCATCAATTATCCTATAATTTTAACAGATTAAGAACTGGAAAAGATACTTTTTATCAATCTGTAAATACATTATCAACGAATGGTGTAATTCCTCTAACATCCAAATGGAAAGTTACAGTTGGAAATATTGGTTATGATATAAAAAATAAGTCACTTACATATCCGGATTTTGGGTTTGAAAGGGATTTGCATTGTTGGAGAATGAATTTTAAATATTTTCCTGTGAACAAAGCTTTTCAATTTTTTATTGGCGTCAATCCTGGTTCACTTGACTTTATTAAAGTTCCAAACAATCGGAATGTTGTTGGAGGATTTTGATGTCTGGAATGGTTTTATTTATATAAAAACGAATAAGTCTTTACTACAATAAATAATGTTTTTTAATGTCACAGTTCATAAACCGATTCTTAGGATTATCAAATTCATGAATTATTAATTACCCGTAAAGTGGACTGTATTGCGACTTAAACCGGCGAGATGGATTCAAATTTTAATCATAAATTGAGTTCATTTTTAAAATCAGTTAGAATGTTTCCATGAAACTAATTAGTATCTTTTATGATACTTTTCTGTTACAAGCCTTAAGTAAAAGGTATCTTGAAATAACTATCGTGAGAGTAATAGACAATTATTAATGACTAAAAACACAGTTGCTATTGAAAGTTCGTCAGAACAGTCTAAAGAAGTGTAAGTAAAGATCCAATCTCGTGGATCCATAACAAATTCATTATTGAGAATTAATATTGGTTCATTTTTGGAATTTATAAGTGTTGCTTTGTATCCATCTTCATCAATTTGAAAGGATAATTCATACAAATGAGAATCGGTTGATAATTTCCAACGATCTATTTGTTTGGGCCAAATGGTTGAAAAGCTAATTCTTTTATTGTCAAATAGAAGATCATATTGTTCAGGATTTTCTTTCCATCTAAGTTTGATATAACCGGATTTTTCACCAATTCTTAGATTCCAGGATTGAAATGCATCGTTGGGTAGATTTACTGCTTGAAAATCTCCAATTGCGGCTTCAGTGCTATCATATAAAGTCCATTCTCTAAGAGAATAATCCTGAGTAGCAGAAGCAAAAAAAATTTGCTGAGAAAAAATGAGATTGCCAAATAAGGCAAAGTAGAGGAAAAGCTTAGAACGGAAGGTCATCAAAATTTTCTGATGAACTTGCGAATTGTTCTGAGGAACTTACAAGAGAATCACCAGCTGGAGCCGAAGCTTGATCAGCAGCTTTTTCTATTTTCCAGGCTTGTAGGTTGGTAAAATATTTTTCTTGCCATTCACGTCCGCGAAGATCGAAGAAGACGTTTATTAATTCTCCATCCTGATAAGCATCAATTGCACCGCAACGATCTTGCACCAATTGAAATTTAACAAATTGAGGATATTGTTCTTGTGTTTGAATTACGAATTCGCGAGTTTGAAAATTTGCGGTTTTACTTTCGATATCAAATTTTTTATGAAGCTTTCCGCTGATATTAAATGACATGGCTATTAAATTATGCTAAATGAAACACAAATTATGAGAGGAAAGTTCATGAAATCATACTGATATGAGAAAAAACCTTACTATTTATTATTGAATATGT
>JABFRV010000113.1 GCA_013140975.1 Saprospiraceae bacterium | reverse complement strand
GTAATAATGTTCCTGTTCTAATAGATATTAAAAACTCCATTATTGCAAGTCTTCGTGTTTATGATTTAAGACCCAATAAAGCGACTGCTCTTTGGCCTGCTCAAAATATCATTGAACAGTACCTCGATTTTAATTTGCGTCGGCTTAATGTTCAATTAACCTATACCGATATTAAATCAGGGAGAATTTTTCTGCGACTAAAAAGTACCATTGATGATACCTTGCATTTTTATTATGATCTTCCAGGTGCGAAAAAAAATGGAGTGCCTTTCAGAATTATAAAAGATCTTCCACCGGGTACCCCTTCTTCTCCTTCTGAAATTCGAGAGGTCTATGATTTCAAAGGATACAGTCTTGATCTTTCTGGAACGAGCAAGGACACATTTAATGCAACACCAAACTCTATTATAGTTCGGATTGATTCTACGGGAGTACAAAAAACATTTTCAAAAGAAGACAATATAATTGTCGAATTAGGCTTTGAGGAATTAAAACCTACTTACGCTACCGGATATATGGGGCAAGACACTTTTAATTTTGGCCCATCAGAAGTTAGCCTTGATTATTTTAAAAATATTACCGGCAATGTAAATTTTGATCAGGCAGCATTGAAGCTTGTAATAGAAAATAATATTGGAACTGATGCAGTTGGAGAAATTAAAAACCTTAAAGCCATAAATTCAATAAATAATAAAGAGGTTGAACTCACTTCAAATATATTGAATCAGACTATAAAAATTGATAGAGCTACCGATAATAATGGCACATTACCTGTAAAACCGACATTTACTACAATTAATCTGGATAAGGATAATTCCAATGTTAATTCCTTAATAAATACTCTCCCGGATAAGATTCAATACGGAATTCAGATGCGCTCAAATCCTCAGGGAGATCTCTATAGGCGAAAGGATTTTATTTATGATGGTAAACTTTTGGATATAAATCTTCAATTGGATGTTCCTTTAAGTTTATCCGCACAAGGAATAAAGTTACAGCATGTTGAAGATTTTGTTGCAGGCAATGTTGACCTTCAGGAAGTAATAGATGGAACCCTGCATATTCTAAGTGAAAATAAATATCCACTGGATGTTAACTTACTAATAGAATTTATATCAGATATTAATAATAACACAACAGTAAACTTTACTATGCCGGTAAAGATTCAAGGAGCAGATTTAAATTCCACTGGACAGGTTGACTTGGCAAAAAGCAGTAAGTCTGATATACCAATTTCGTTTAACGATATTGAGAAGCTGAAACAATCAAACAAAGTTAGAATAAGTGCAACTTTAGATACGCGTAATCAACCGAATATCATTCGAATTTATGATTCATATGATATGGATATTGCTATTACTGCTTCTTTTAATTATAAAATAGACTAAATCATGAGAGTACTACTGTTGCTTATTGTATTTTCTGAAATTCTGTATTCTCAAGATACTGATACTAAAAGAACATTTAATATTGTTTGGAATACTCAGTTAGATGCCGGCTCTGATCATGTATCAGCACAATTTATTAGCAAGTATTTGAGAGGTGGTTTTATTTCTCAATCAACAAAAGATGCATTTTTTGAAAAGTTAGAAAGTGAAAACACAGCCGGAGCAATAGTTAGTTCTCAAATTACTCTGAAAAAATATAGAAATTCGGATGATGATGCAGTCTTAAGATCAAATTATTCATTTGGAATTGATCATTTTTCTGTTTTCGACGCTGTATTTACCAAAGACATTTTTGGTCTGTACTTTTATGGAAATCAAAGATATGAAGACATTAAAGCGGATTTAAGTGGAATGCATTTTAGCGAGCTAAGTTTTCAAACTATAAAACTGGGTTTATTTCAAAGAGTAAGTAAATTTGGATTTGGGATAAACGTGGGATATGTGTTGGGGCAAAGCCATATCGATATAACAACAAAAAAATCATCTATATATACAGCTCCTGATGGAAGGTATATAGATTTTTCATTAAAAGCAAATGCATTAACCACTGACATTGACAAAAGCAATTTTTTTTCAGGACAGGGCGAGGGCTTTGCAGTAGACTTGAAGCTTGTTTATAATTATATGAACAAATCATTACTTGGCTTTCAAATTGATCGTTTGGGAAACCTAAATTGGAATGATGACTACAAAGAACAAAACGTTGATTCAATCTATAGATTTGAAGGCGTTAATATTACTTCATTGTTAGATTCCTTTACATTGGACTTAAAATCTCCTGAAGAATTAAAAGATGATTTTGTAAAAACAAGACCAGCTTCAGATAAAAAAATTAGTCTTCCAACAAGTTATAGTTTTGTCCTGCATCACCAATTTGTGGAAGATAAATTATGGCTGAATTCCAAATTCAACTTTATGAATTACGGAAATTATAAACCGTCTCTTCAATGTGATTTAAATTTTCAGCCGTTGAAAATTTTAAGCATAGGAGTTGATGCTGGAATAGGTGGATATTCAAAATGGAATGCCGGTGTTAATGTTGGAATAAATCTTATTGATAGGATTAAAATTGATATTCAGGCTCGATCTTTGTTTAATATTCTTAATCTTGATAAACCGGCATCAGGTATTGGAAGTGCCAGGCTCGTAATTGGATTATAAGTAATATTTATTAAAGAGTTTAAAAGGAGAACTTACGGAAATACAATCATTTTTTATGAATTCTTCCTTACACTAAAACAAATTTCCAAATTTAGGGATAAAAATAATAAGTCCAATAACGAAAGCTCCTATAGCAATCAAGAGCACGGCACCAGCAGATAAATCTTTAATTCGTTTTATTGTTGGATGTTTATCTGGATGAATGAGGTTGCATATTTCTTCAATCGCTGTGTTGAAAATTTCAGAAGCTATTACAGTGATTATTGAAAACACAACAAACATCCATTCTGTAGATGAGATTTGAAAATAAAATCCAAAGGAGATTGCAAGTAGTGCAAGCCCAATTTCTATTTTTCCATTTGGATCATGTGCAAAAAACTCACGCATCCCCCGAAATGCGTAAGCAAAACTATTAATTCTTTCCCGAAAAGAAAATCTGGAATCTTTCAAAATTATTCTTGCTTACTATAATTCTCAAGAAATTGATCGACCACATTTTGGAAAAAATCTTCTAGCTCCTTCAATTCTTTAGGTGCAGAATGTGAGTCTGCGACAATCTTATAAATACCGTTATAATTGATTCCAACTATAGTTAACGGTAAATCCGGAATTTCTTCTCTCTCATCTGTAGGGTAACGTTCTGCCAATTGAGAAAAGTTAATTGCAGCTGCCTTGGACTTAATCTGATTCCATTGTGTTTCTGAAATAAGTCCATAAATATGTCCCAATTGTTTTACATGCTGTTGACCATTGTAAAGAACAACACCATTTGTATAAATAATAAATTCATAGGTTGGGCAAAAACCAAAGCAAGCTGTTTTTTTGAATCTGCCTATTTCGATAAGATTTTCCTTTATTGTGTCTTGAGCTGTAAGTTTAGTAATAAAAACTGGAAGAGTAGGAACATTTATTGAAGTGCCATTTCCAGAATTTCCGTCTTTGGAAGTGTTTAATACTGAATCAGATTTAATATTTTTCTTAGAACATGAATATGCGATGCAACTAAGCAGCAAAAATGTAAGAACCTTCATTATTTCTTCTTGGGATTTTTTAATTTCTCTTGTTCAATTTTTTGTCGTTCCTTAATCATTTCTTCCATCTTGGATCTGAATCCTCCCTTCTTTTTAGGTTTGGTTTTATTGAGCTCGAGCTGCGCTCTGATTTTCTCAGTATTGAATAAAAAGCTTCTGCCTGCCAAGGTCTGACCAATGTTTAATAAGTTACTGAAAAACATATACGCAGTTAATCCAGCAGCAGTTTTATTAAACATAAACCAAAATATCAATGGCATTAAATACTGCATATACAACATCGCCGGATTCGCAGAAAAGTCCTGAGACTTAGAATTAAAGTATGTAAATATTATTGTAGAGACAACCCAAAGAAAAGCAAATAGACTTATTGTATCTCCAAAAAATGGAATGTTAAATGGAAGGTGTAAAAACTCATCATAAGATGTAAGATCCGTTGCCCAAAGAAACGATTCCTGCCTGAATTCAATTGTTGCAGGGAAAAACCTATACAAAGCAATCCAGATAGGAGTCTGAAGCAATAACGGAAGACAGCCGCCGAGTGGATTGACACCAAACTCGTTATACATTTTCATTGTTTCAACTTGCTGTTGTTGCATATCATCCTTATGCTTAACCTTAACTTTATCAATTTCAGGCTTCAATGCCATCATTTTGGCCTGTGACTGCAGCATTTTATAAGAAAGCGGGAATACAAAAAGCTTGACGATAAGTGTCATCAATAAAATGATAATTCCTTTACTGCCCATAAGGCCGGCTAGAAAACTAAAAAGAGGTCTGATCAAATATTTATTGATAGTTCCAAAAAATGACCATCCATATGATATTACATCTTCAAGTTCTTTATTGAAGGATTTTAATCTATTGAATTCATTGGGCCCAATGTACCAATGCATACTCATTGTATTGTTATTTACCTGAGAAGACGGAAAGTTAAGTGTAGATTTTAACGTTTTCATTTCGTCTGAATTCTCTTGCAACATAACAGTTTCAATATTCCCTGAAGCAAATGGAGTAGATGGAATGAGTGCACTATTGAAAAATTGATTTGAATGAGAAACCCATTCTAAATTCTTTTTGCCTTCTGCCAGATCACTGGAAGTGCATGAACAATACGTAGCATTCTCAGTTGACTCTTTGTAATAAGCCGATGAATATGATTGTTCGTAAGTTGTGTTTTTCTCTATTCTTTCTAAGTGATTTTCCCAATAGATTTGAACATTGTCTGTTAGATTCATTCCTTCTGTTCGTAGATTATATTGCAACTTATAATCATCACCAGAAAGTTCATAATCTTGAATAAATATTCCGCCTTTGGGGGATTGCGCTTTAAATGTAATTTTAGAATCCGAGTTTTCAGTTACTTCAAAAAATAAATCAGACGATTTCACATCACCCTGCGATGTCTTAAATATGTATTCAAATTTATTTTTCGGATCATTCAGGAGAAATAAGTCAACCTTATATTCTTGATGAAGGCTATCCGTTTTTATTTTATGATACTTCAGTAATTTAGCAGAATGAATTGAGCCGCCTTTGTTTGTAAAATTTATTTCAACCAAAGAATTTTTTAAAGTGTATTTTTTTTCAACTTGCATTGGAGTGGCAAGAGATATAGAATCAGGTTTTGCCGAAGGAACTAAATTATTTTGTACACTAGTGTCTTTTGGCACTATTTGAACTTGCTCTTCTGCCTTCTTTTTTTCTGCTACCAACAATGAATCTTGAGTCTTTTTTTGACGAGCTTGCTCATCCATCTGAGGCTTAAGATACAACTCACTCCAGCCAAGCATGACCAAAAGTATAAGTACAAATCCGATAATATGATTGCGATCCATGATTTTTAAAGAAGGAGGCAAAAGTACTAAAATAGTACTTAGCTATCTAGCATAGAGCCAAATGGAACGAATTTTTCACTTCTAAGCAGCTGTTAAAACAACAAAATTTGAGTTTGATAAGCCTCAAAGTATAATTTTTAGAGTATTATGAAATGTATTCTGAATTCCTAAGTCTTGAATATTAAGACTTTATGATAAAAAAACTATCCGGCTCCTTTGGCCGGATAGATCCTAAGTCAGTAGTAGGTAAATATAGAAAATTTAGGCAATTGAATAAGGTCTGAGCTGTGGTTTAAACTCCGATACCGGGGTATCGGAGTTAACCTTACCTATTACTACCTGAGGTAAACAACAGGTAAAATTTTTCAACCACAGATATTTCAAACCACACATATTCTATTCGATAAGTTATGTGTATTTATGACCCCACCACAAAAGAATTCGTTGCCCATAATTTATTTTTTTTCAAATTTTAATAAGTTCATTTTTAGTTATTTATACTTAACCAAAACTTATAATATTTAAAAATTAGAGTTTCAATTCTTTGCATTCAAAGGAAAGATAATTTTACCTTTGCCGCGAACATGTTTTTGACAGTTGATCCAACTTTTAATAAAACTGAAGTATCAGTTATTCTGCCGGCATCTAAAAGCCAAAGTAATCGTGCACTTATAATTAAAGCTTTATCCTCTACAGATCTGGAAATCGAAAATTTATCAGCAGCAGAAGATACCTTACTTCTTAAAATGGCTCTGGAAGCCCTGTCACCTGTCATTAATATAAATCATTCCGGTACTGCATTGAGATTTCTATGCGCCTTCCTATGCTTACAAAAAGGTGTGTTTGTCTTAACTGGTTCATCCCGTATTAAAAAAAGACCCATAAAAGAGTTGGTTTTTATATTGCGTCAATTAGGTGCACAAATTGAGTTTACAGAGAACGATAATTTTGCTCCTTTAAAGATTACAGGAAATCCACATTTTGAAGGCGGTAAAGTAGAGTTGGATTCTACAATAAGTAGTCAATTTACAAGCGCGCTAATGATGATTGCTCCATGTTTGAAAAATGGCTTGGAATTGCAATTAACAGGTGATGCCGTTTCAAGTTCCTTTGTGAACCTGACAAAAGAAATGATGGAATATCAAGGTATACAGGTGATTCAAGAGAATCATTCGATTCTAATAGCGAATCAGAAATATAATAATCGTAAAATTAAAATTGAATCAGATTTTGCTTCAGCTTCATATTGGTATTCAATACTTTTAGTTTCGTCACATGTCGATAAAATTTATGTAAATAATTTATGTAAAAAAAGTACACAGCCTGATAAAAAAGTCATTGAAATTTTTTCCTTACTTGGAATAGAAAGTAATTTCCAAGAAAAAAATCTTACCATTTCTAAAAACAGGAAATTTATTCTTCCGGTAAGAATTGAATTAGATCTACAAGATGCACCGGATCTGGCACAAACAATTATGTGTGTTTGCTCCGTCTTAAATATTGAGTTGTTTCTTACAGGGTTAAGCACTTTGCCAAATAAGGAAACAAATCGTTTATTAGCCATGAAATTGGAACTTAAAAAATTCGGAATTAAAGTAACTATAAATTCTGAAAGCTCAATTCATCAATCAGGGCTATTCCAGCAAAATCGCGATGTAATAATAGAAACTTATGACGATCACAGAATGGCAATGGCTTTTAGTTGTTTCATGTTTGCAAACCAAGGAGTAAACATAAAGGATCCTGCCGTTGTTAATAAATCATACCCCGGTTTTTGGGAAGAAATAAGTAAGATTTCAAATCTAGTTTACACTAATTAATTACAATTGAATTCAATAGGCAGAATATTTAGGCTGAATATCTTTGGTGAATCGCATGGAGAGTGTGTTGGAATTTTAATGGATGGAATTCCACCTGGAATACCTATTCGAGTTGAAGATTTTACAAATGATATTCAAAGAAGAAAGCCCGGAACAAGTGGAACGACTACCAGATTAGAAGAAGACCTGCCAATTATAAAATCTGGCGTATTCAATGATTTCACATCTGGAGCACCAATATTGATAGAATTTCAAAATTCCAATAAACGCAGTTCTGTTTATTCAACAGTTATAAATCAACCACGGCCAGGGCATTCAGATTTTGTTGCGCATAAAAAGTTCAAAGGATATAATGACTATAGGGGTGGAGGCCATTTCTCAGGAAGACTGACTTTGCCAATTGTTGCCGCCGGTGTAGTCGCCAAAAAGATTTTTTCGGATCTTATTATCCAAACGAAAATTCTTGAAATTGGTGGAAATGAAAATGTAGATGCCGCTCTTCAGAATGCTATTGAAAATCAAGATAGCATTGGAGGGATTATTGAATGTCGAGTAACAGGAATTCCAATCGGAATAGGAGAGCCTTTCTTTGATAGTATTGAGTCAGTACTTTCTCATTTAATATTTTCAATTCCTGCTGTCAAGGGGATTGAATTTGGATCAGGTTTTTCTGCAGCCAAAATGAAAGGTTCGGAACACAATGATGTTTTTATTAATGAAGAAGGAACTACAAAAACAAATAACTCTGGAGGCATTTCCGGTGGATTAAGCAATGGTAATGAACTTGTGCTTCGTATTGCTATTAAACCTACTTCTTCAACACCATCGCAGCAGGAAAGCTTTAATCTTCAAACTTCTCAAATGGAAAAATTCAAAATTGAAGGGCGTCACGATTTATGTATAGCCTTAAGAGTGCCTGTAG